>JALXAX010000064.1 GCA_026991755.1 Thiotrichaceae bacterium
GACACACACCTTTCTTCACCAACTACCGTCCCCAGTTCTACTTTAGAACAACTGACGTAACCGGTGCAGTAGAATTGCCAGAAGGAACCGAAATGGTCATGCCAGGCGACAACGTAAAAGTAGTTGTTACGCTAATCGCACCCATTGCGATGGAAGACGGCTTGCGTTTCGCCATCCGTGAAGGCGGTCGTACAGTAGGTGCGGGTGTGGTTGCTAAGGTTATTGAATAATAGCTGTTTAGTAGGCAGGTAGTATGATTATTGCTTGTTGAGTATTGCAGATAATTATTAGCTATTAACCAGTTTAGGTTGTTGCAAATTCAATCAGATTGATAATTAGCTAAACTTGCAGTTGAGTTATAACTTTATTCTGTTATACTCGCGCTCCTTTTCTAGAGCGAGTAGGTTAAAAGCCTCTCGTTCTTTTGTTGTTTAAGTAAGCATTAGGCCAGTAGCTCAATTGGTAGAGCAACGGTTTCCAAAACCGTAGGTCGGGGGTTCGACTCCCTCCTGGCCTGCCAATGTTTACCTTTGATGTAGATAAAAATAATGGCATCAGCTAGTAGTGCGGATTCACAAACATCGTCATTTGATATTCTGAAGTTAATATTCGCTATTGCGCTCGTGTTAGTGGCAATGGGTGGGTTTTATTATTTCTCGCAAGAATCATTGCTCTATCGTGTTTTAGGTCTGCTGGCAGTAGTAGGTGTTGCTGCGGGTGTGGCTTTAACGACGCAATCGGGTAAAAACCTAATTGGTTTTATGGGTAATGCACGAACAGAAGTGCGAAAGATGGTGTGGCCAACTCGTGCAGAGACTGTTCAGACTACTTTAGTGGTTGTGTTTATGGTTGCTCTGTTGGCTGTGTTTATGCTGATTATAGATTCAATACTGGCTTGGGCTGTAAAGTTCTTCCTAGGAACAGGAGGGTAATTTATGTCTAAGCGCTGGTATGTTATTCAGGCTTTTTCTGGCTACGAGAAACGAGTGTTAGGTACGTTACAAGAGCGTATTGAACGTTTTGGTATGCAAGACTATTTTGGCAGTATTTTAGTGCCAACAGAAGAAGTGGTTGAGATGCGGGGTGGTAAGAAGCGCCAAAGTGAGCGTAAGTTCTTTCCTGGTTATGTATTAGTTGAGATGGAAATGAATGATGATTCTTGGCATCTCGTTAAAGATACAGACAGGGTGCTAGGTTTTATTGGCGGTACTAGTGATAGGCCAGCACCGATAACAGATGCTGAAGCTGATAATATTCTTCGAAGTGTGGCAGGTGAAGATGCGCCTAAGCCTAAGGTGATGTTTGAAGTGGGCGAAGTGGTTCGAGTAGTGGATGGGCCATTTAACGACTTTAACGCAATCGTAGAAGAAGTGAATTACGATAAGAGTAAGCTGTCAGTAGCTGTACAGATTTTTGGACGCTCAACGCCAGTTGAGTTGGATTTCTTTCAGGTGGAAAAAGCCTGATTTAAATAGGTTGGTTGCTATCTAGAATAGTAGCTTTGAATAATCACGGGGAGGCGAAAGCCGTTTGAACCTGTCGAGGAAAGTAAAATGGCTAAAAAAGTCGATTCATATATTAAATTGCAAGTACCTGCTGGTGCTGCAAACCCAAGCCCTCCAGTTGGTCCTGCTCTAGGTCAGCATGGTGTAAACATCATGGAGTTCTGTAAAGCATTTAATGCGCAAACACAGAGTCTAGAACAGAATATGCCTGTTCCTGTTGTTATCACAGTTTATAGTGATAAGAGCTTTACCTTTATTACCAAAACTCCTCCAGCAGCTATATTGCTAAAGAAAGCAGCGGGTATACAAAAAGGTAGTGGTGAGCCAAATACTAAGAAAGTGGGTACGGTTACACGTGCGCAATTAGAAGAAATTGCTACAACAAAAGAGCCTGATTTAACTGCGGCAGATATGGATGCGGCAGTTAGAACAATCGCAGGTAGCGCTCGTAGTATGGGTCTGGATGTAGAGGGTGTTGTGTGATGGCTAAGTTGACTAAAAAGCAAAAAATATATAGTGAAAAGGTTGATGCTGAAAAGCAATACCCTGTCACGGAGGCATTAGATCTTATTAAAGAATTGCCTAAAGCAAAATTCGTAGAGAGTATTGACGTGTCGGTAAATCTAGGTGTAGATGCTAGAAAATCTGATCAAGTGGTACGTGGTTCTACCGTTTTGCCAAATGGCACAGGTAAAACAGTTCGTGTAGCTGTATTCTGTCAAGGCGAAAATGTAGAAATCGCTAAAGCAGCAGGTGCTGACATTGTTGGTTTCGAAGATCTTGCAGAAGATGTTAAGAAAGGCGAAATGAATTTTGATGTGGTAATCGCTACACCTGATGCAATGCGCATCGTTGGTCAACTAGGTCAGATTTTAGGCCCAAGAGGTCTAATGCCGAACCCTAAAGTAGGTACGGTTACTCCTGATGTTAAAACTGCGGTAACTAATGCTAAGTCTGGTCAGGTTCAATATCGTACAGACAAAGCTGGAATCATTCATTGCCCCATTGGTAATGTCGAGTTTGATTCATCTGCTTTAGAAGAAAACCTAAATTCGCTGATGGCGGCGTTAGTGAAAGCTAAGCCAACTTCAGCAAAAGGTGTTTACCTAAAGAAAGTTTCAATTTCTAGCACAATGGGTCCCGGTCTTAACGTGGATCAAGCTACATTGGATGTATAGTCTGGCTCTGATTGTTCTAAAGATTGTTAAAAGAAATTGAGTGATGACGTAAGTCAGAAGCTCGTGGCTCAAAGGACTGAGCCAAAAAGATATACAAGGCTGTATGTCGTCGAAGACCGTAGGTGTCGTAAGACTTAATCTGGCTGTTAAAGCTGAATTAGCCTGCGTAGATGGCGCGCTCCCCGATTGGTTCGGGTGTGTGCCGTTAGGTTCATCTCAATATTTTGTTGGGGTGTTTATTAACGGTGGATTTCCACCGAACCATGAGGTAGTAAATCGTGGCATTAACTTTAGAAGCTAAGAAGCAAATAGTCTCTGAGGTCGCTGAGGTTGCTGCAACTGCACATTCCGCTATAGCTGCTGATTATAGTGGAATTACTGTAGATGATATGACGTCTTTGCGTGCGAAAGCTCGTGCTGACTCCGTATATCTACGAGTAGTGAAAAATAATCTCGCCAAGTTAGCACTTGCTGATACAGATTTTTCTTGTATGAGTGATGGTTTAACAGGGCCAATGATTCTAGCGTTTTCTCAGGAAGACCCTGGAGCTGCGGCTCGCGTGATTAAGGATTTTGTTAAAGAGCAAGATAAGTTTGAAGTGAAAATGATCGCCATTGGTGGTGAATTATTAGAAGCTTCACAGCTTGAAACTTTATCTAAGATGCCAACTCGTGACCAGGCAATAGCAATATTGATGGGTACGATGATAGCACCAGTGGAGAAGTTGGCTCGTACCATGAACGAAGTCCCAGGAAAACTAGTGCGTTGCATAGCTGCTGTACGTGATCAAAAAGAGGCATCTGCCTAACATCGGTATACATAGGAGAATATTATGGCCGTTTCAAAAGATGATATTTTGGAAGCAATTTCAAATATGACTGTAGTAGAAATCGTTGATTTGATTTCTGATATGGAAGAAAAATTTGGTGTATCTGCAGCTGCTGCTGTAGCTGCTGCACCAGCTGCTGGTGGCGACGCTGGCGCTGCTGCTGAAGAGAAGACTGAGTTTGACGTTGTACTAACTGCGGTTGGTGACAGCAAAATCAAAGTAATCAAAGCAGTACGTGGAATTACAGGTCTAGGCCTGAAAGAAGCTAAGGATGCTGTTGAATCTGCACCTGCTACGCTTAAAGAAGGCGTTAGTAAGGATGAAGCAGAAGAAGCTATTAAGCAACTTGAAGAGGTTGGTGCTTCAGCTGAAGCTAAGTAATCAATCTTGCCTAAAGCTTAGCAATAAGTTTTAGTTCAATTGGCTGACGGTGCTTAGGCGCTGTCGGCCTTTTGTCGCTTAGGTACTAAATCAATATTTCTGGTAAATAGTGGTGTGGTATTTGCGATAGTCTTCTTAGAAGAAGTCATTGGTTGGCTTTCTTAAGTGCAATGTATCTTACATGCAGTGTATCAAAAGAAATATGCAAGCAGTGTTTTTTTCTAAGCAGACACTTTCTAGATTTGCAGAGTCAAGTGCTGTTAGCAGGCTGGCTGTAAATCGGATTACCCGAATGTAAGGAATTGTGAGGAATAACGATGGCATTAAGCTTTACAGATAAGAAACGTATACGCAAGGATTTTGGTAAGCGTCCACAGGTATTAGATATTCCATATCTACTCGCAATTCAAGTTGAATCATATCGTGGTTTCTTGCAAGAAGGAATCGCAGCTGACAAACGTAGAGATAAAGGTCTTCACGGTGCGTTTAAGTCAGTGTTTCCTATTGTTAGTTATAACAACTACGTTGACCTAAACTATGTTGACTACAGTATTGATGAGCCTGACTTCGACGTTCGCGAATGTCAAATTCGTGGGCTTACTTTTGGAGCGTCATTACGCGTAAAGTTACGTCTAACGATATATGATAAAGATGCCCCAGCACCAAAGCGTGTTGATGGTAAAACTACAGGTGGCGTAGTTAAAGATATTAAAGAGCAAGATGTTTATTTGGGTGAATTACCCCTAATGACTGATAAGGGTTCGTTTGTTATCAACGGTACTGAACGCGTTATCGTATCTCAGTTACATCGCTCGCCTGGTGTGTTCTTCGATCACGACAAAGGAAAGTCAAATTCGGCAGGTAAGTTGTTATATAACGCTCGTGTTATCCCTTACCGTGGTTCATGGTTGGACTTCGAGTTTGATCCAAAAGATGCTGTTTTCGTACGTATTGACCGTCGCAGAAAATTACCTGCAACCGTATTACTTCGTGCTATTGGTATGGAGACAAAGGATATACTTGAAGCGTTTTACGAAACCATCCCTGTTGCTCTCAACAAGACTAATATCAAAGTTGCGCTAAACGCCAAGCAAATGCAAGGTGAGCTAGCTACGTTTGATATCGTGATTGATGGTGAAGAGATCGTTAAATCAGGTCGTCGTATTACGGCTAAGCACGTGCGCATGATGGATAAAACGGGTGCTAAGACACTCGAAGTGCCGATTGAATACATGGAAGGTAAGCGCATCGGTGAAGACATCATTGATAAAAGCTCTGGTGAGTTGCTAGTAGCTGCGAATGCAGAGGTAACGGAAGAGTTGATCGAGTTGATGCGTGAGAATGGGGTTAAGAAATTCTCTATTCTTTATATCAACGAGCTAGATCATGGTCCTTATATTTCAAATACATTGAATATTGACCCTGCGACTAATAAATTTGAAGCGCATGTTGAAGTGTATCGCATGATGCGCCCAGGTGAGCCACCAACCAAAGAGTCAGCTGATAACCTGTTCAAGAACTTGTTCTTCTCAGAAGACAGATATGACCTGTCTGAAGTAGGTCGTATGAAATTCAATCTTCGTCTTGGCCGTGATAAGGCGCAAGGTGCTACGACACTAAGCAATGACGATATTCTTGACGTATTAAAGAAGCTAGTTGCGATTCGTGATGGTAAAGATATTGTTGACGATATCGACCACTTAGGAAACCGTCGTATTAGAAGCGTTGGTGAAATGTCAGAGAACGCATTCCGTGTTGGTTTGGTTCGTGTTGAGCGTGCTGTTAAAGAGCGCTTAACCATGGCAGAAAGCGAAGGACTGATGCCACAGGATATGATTAACTCTAAGCCTGTATCGGCAGCGGTTAAAGAATTCTTTGGCTCAAGTCAGCTATCTCAGTTTATGGATCAAAATAATCCATTGTCTGAAGTCACGCATAAGCGTCGTATTTCGGCACTAGGTCCTGGTGGTTTGACGCGTGAGCGTGCGGGCTTCGAAGTTCGTGACGTACATCCAACGCACTATGGTCGCGTATGTCCTATCGAGACTCCTGAAGGGCCAAACATTGGTTTGATCAACTCACTAGCTTCGTATGCAAAAACTAACGACTATGGCTTCCTTGAGACGCCCTATAGAAAAGTAGTTGATGGAAAAGTAACTGACACTATTGATTACTTGTCAGCAATTGAAGAGTCGCAGTATGTTATCGCACAGGCGAGTGAGCCTCTAAGTGATGCGGGTGAGTTCACAGAAGAGCTTATCTCTTGCCGAAACATGAACGAATTTAGTTTATTTGGTTCAGAAGCTGTTCAATACATGGATGTTTCACCTAAGCAGATCGTTTCAATCGCTGCTTCGTTATTACCGTTCCTTGAGCACGATGATGCTAACCGTGCGTTGATGGGATCAAACATGCAACGTCAGGCAGTACCAACACTACGCGCTCAAACAGCGGTAGTTGGAACGGGTATGGAGCGAATCGTAGCGGTAGACTCTGGTGCGGCTGTAACGGCTAAGCGTGGCGGTAAAATTGACTCGGTTGATGCAGCTCGCATCGTTATCCGTGTTAATGATGCGGAAGCTGAAGGCGGTGGTGTTGATATTTACAACCTTATTAAATACACGCGTTCAAACCAAAATACCTGTATTAACCAGCGTCCTATTGTAAAAGTGGGTGATCAAGTTGAACGTGGTGACGTGCTTGCAGACGGTCCATCAACTGATTTAGGTGATTTGGCTCTAGGTCAAAACATGTTAATCGCCTTCATGCCTTGGAATGGTTATAACTTTGAGGACTCAATCCTAATTTCAGAGCGTGTTGTAGACGAGGATCGTTACACCACCATTCATATTGAAGAGATGACCTGTTTGGCGCGTGATACCAAGTTAGGCTCAGAGGAAATTACAGCTGATATTCCTAATGTTGCAGAAGGCTTGCTAAGTAAACTTGACGAAAGCGGAATCGTACATGTAGGAGCTGAAGTTAAGCCAGGAGATATCTTGGTCGGCAAGGTAACGCCAAAAGGTGAAACTATGCTGACACCTGAGGAAAAACTACTACGTGCCATCTTCGGTGAAAAGGCGTCAGACGTTAAAGATTCATCTCTACGTGTTAAGTCAAGTATGTTCGGTACTGTTATTGATGTTCGAGTGTTTACTCGTGATGGTGTGGAACGTGATGCAAGAGCACAATCCTTGCTAGATGAAGAGTTGCAAAGCGTACGTAATGACTTGCGTGACGAAATGCGTATCTTCGAAGATGACTTATATGATCGTGTTGCAAAGCTGATTACTAACAAAGTATCTGATGGCGGTCCAAAAGGTCTTAAGGCAGATGCAAAGGTTACTAAGAGTTACCTTGCAGAGCTTGACCCCATGGCTTGGTTCGAGATTCGTATGCGTGTTGACTCAGCTAATGAGCAATTGGCTGTATTGCGTAAGCAATTAGATGATGCAAAATCACGTTACGAAGAGCGTTTGCAAAAACAGAAAGAAAAACTTTCTGCGGGTGATGATCTAGCGCCAGGCGTGCTTAAAATGATCAAGGTTTACGTTGCGGTTAAGCGTCGTTTACAACCTGGTGACAAAATGGCGGGACGACACGGAAACAAAGGTGTTATCTCAAAAATTGTTCCAGTTGAAGACATGCCTTACATGGCAAATGGCGATTCAGTAGATATTGTACTTAATCCACTAGGCGTACCTTCTCGAATGAACGTGGGTCAGGTGTTAGAGACTCATCTAGGTTGGGCAGCTAAAGGACTTGGCGCAAAAATTGGTAAGATGGTTGACACAAAAGTTAAAACCGATGAAATTCGTGCTTTCTTAACTGATATTTATAGTACTGGAGGTAACCCAAATCAGGGTGATCTTAGCGAAATGTCTGATGAAGAAATCCTTGAGATGTCTGGAAACCTTCGTAAAGGTGTTCCAATGGCAACTCCTGTATTCGATGGTTGCGCTGAAGCTGAAATTCGCGAAATGTTAAAATTGGCGGATCTACCTGAGACAGGTCAAACGACATTATGTGATGGTCGTACAGGTGAACAGTTTGAGCGTCCTGTGACTGTGGGTTATATGCATATGCTGAAACTGAATCACTTGGTTGATGATAAAATGCATGCACGTTCAACAGGTCCTTACAGCTTGGTAACACAGCAGCCACTCGGTGGTAAAGCTATGTTCGGTGGCCAGCGCTTCGGAGAGATGGAGGTGTGGGCATTGCAGGCCTATGGTGCTGCATATACCTTACAGGAAATGCTGACGGTCAAGTCAGATGATGTAGTAGGTCGTAACCGCATGTATAAGAACATTGTTGATGGTAACCATTACATGGATGCTGGTATGCCAGAATCGTTCAACGTATTAATGAAAGAAATCCGTTCGCTTGGATTGCATATCGAATTGGAAGGTGGGGAGTAAGTAATACTCTATCAATACCCTCGGAATAGATTCGATTTGATCCAATAGTAAATAGGCAGGTAGCTAATTATGAGCATGAAAGACTTACTAAATATATTCAAGCAACAGACAGAAACTGAAGAGTTCGACGCGATTAAGATTGGTCTGGCTTCTCCACAAGTGATCCGTTCATGGTCATTCGGTGAGGTGAAAAAGCCTGAAACCATTAACTATCGTACCTTCAAACCAGAACGTGATGGTTTGTTCTGTGCAAAAATATTCGGCCCTGTAAAAGACTACGAATGTTTATGTGGAAAGTACAAGCGTCTTAAGCATCGCGGTGTTATCTGTGAAAAGTGTGGTGTTGAAATCACTCAAAGTAAAGTACGTCGTGATCGTATGGGGCATGTTGATTTGGCATGTCCTGTTGCGCATATCTGGTTCTTGAAATCATTACCTTCGCGTATTGGTTTGTTCCTTGATATGACACTTCGTAGCATTGAAAGCGTACTGTACTTCGAAGATTTCTTGGTAACTGATCCAGGGATGACAGAGTTAGAACAGGGTCAACTTTTAAGTGATGATGCTTATTTAGAAGCGATTGAAACCTATGGTGATGAGTTTGAAGCAAGTATGGGTGCTGAAGCGGTGCTTAAACTACTTCAAACAGTAGATATAGATGAAGAGATTGAGAGCTTGCACGAACAGGCAACTCAAACACGATCAGAGACTAAGCTAAAGCGTATCGCTAAGCGCATGAAGTTAATGGAAGCCTTCCAGACTTCAGGTAATAAGCCAGAATGGATGATATTAACGGTTCTTCCTATCTTGCCACCTGATCTACGTCCGTTAGTGCCACTAGATGGTGGTCGTTTTGCGACTTCAGATTTAAACGACTTATACCGTCGTGTTATTAACCGTAATAACCGTCTTCGCAGACTACTAGAGTTAAATGCTCCAGATATCATCGTGCGTAACGAAAAGCGTATGTTGCAAGAGTCAGTTGATGCGTTACTAGATAACGGTCGTCGTGGTCGAGCAATTACAGGGTCTAACAAGCGTCCTCTTAAATCTTTGGCAGATATGATCAAAGGTAAGCAGGGTCGTTTCAGGCAGAACTTATTAGGTAAGCGTGTTGATTACTCGGGTCGATCAGTAATCGTTACAGGTCCTACGCTGCGTTTACATCAATGTGGTCTGCCAAAGAAAATGGGTCTTGAGCTATTCAAACCCTTCATCTTTGGTAAATTACAGCGTCGTGGATTAGCAGGAACGATCAAAGCTGCAAAGAAATTAGTAGAACGTGAAATTCCTGAAGTATGGGATATTTTAGAAGAAGTCATTCGCGAACACCCCATCATGCTAAACCGTGCGCCGACTCTTCACAGATTAGGAATCCAAGCGTTTGAGCCAGTACTTATCGAAGGTAAGGCGATTCAGCTTCATCCTCTAGTGTGTGCGGCATTCAACGCTGACTTTGATGGCGATCAGATGGCGGTACACGTACCCCTTTCTATCGAAGCGCAAATGGAAGCTCGCGTATTAATGCTAGCAACTAACAATGTGCTATCACCTGCAAATGGCGAGCCTATTATCGTTCCTTCACAGGATATTGTGTTGGGCTTGTACTACATGACACGTGAGAAAATCAATGCAAAAGGTGAAGGTATGATCTTCACAAATGCTGATGAGGCACTTAGAGCCTACGATTCAGGTGTTGCGGCATTGCATGCAAAAGTACAAGTGCGTATAGAGGACGCCGTTAAAAATGAAGAAGGCATACTAGAAAAGCGTATACGTCGTATTGAAACGACTGTTGGTCGTGCGATCCTTTCTGAGATTCTTCCAGAAGGCTTGCCTTTTGAAATACTAAACACGGTATTAAATAAGAAAGCGATTGGTAACTTAATCAATCAGGCCTATAGAAATGTAGGTTTGAAAGACACGGTTATGTTTGCCGACCATTTAATGTACACAGGTTATAAGTATGCTACGCGTGCAGGTGTATCTTTCTGTTCTAGCGATATGGTTATCCCTGATGCTAAGAAAGAAATTATTGCAAGAGCAGAAGACGATGTGACTGAAATTCAGAATCAATATTCATCAGGGTTGGTAACAAACGGAGAGCGCTATAACAAGGTTGTTGATATTTGGTCGCGTACCAATGAACAAGTTGCCAAGGCGATGATGGATGGCCTTAGTTTTGAAATGGTAAAAGATGCAGACGGCAAAGAAGTAGAACAAGAGTCCTTTAACTCAATCTACATGATGGCCGACTCAGGTGCTCGTGGATCGGCAGCGCAGATCAGGCAGCTAGCAGGAATGCGTGGTTTGATGGCTAAGCCAGATGGTTCGATCATTGAAACACCTATCACTTCAAATTTCCGTGAAGGTCTAAACGTACTTCAATACTTTATTTCGACTCACGGAGCTCGTAAAGGTCTAGCGGATACAGCGCTAAAAACAGCAAACTCTGGTTATTTAACGCGTCGTTTAGTTGACGTTGCCCAAGATATGGTGGTTACAGAAAACGACTGTGGTACAGAAGACGGTCTTATCATGAAACCTATCATCGAAGGTGGTGACGTGGTTCAGGCACTAGGTGATCGTGTATTAGGTCGTGTAGTTGCGGTTGATGTTGCAGATAAAGACGGTAACGTCCTTGTTCCAGCTAATACACTAATTAATGAGGCATGGGTTGAGGCACTCAACGAGATGCACATTGATGAAATGTTGGTGCGTTCAGCGATTACTTGTAATGCAAAATACGGAGTCTGTTCATCATGTTATGGTCGTGACCTAGGTCGTGGGCATAAAGTGAACCATGGTGAAGCGGTTGGAGTTATCGCAGCACAATCAATCGGTGAGCCAGGAACGCAGCTTACTATGCGTACCTTCCATATCGGTGGTGCGGCAAGTAGTTCAGCGGCAGCTAACAACATTGTTGTTAAAACATCGGGGTCGATTCGAATCACCAATGTTAAAACTGTTGAAAACGATGCAGGTAACTTGGTTGCGGTATCTCGTTCAGGTGAGCTAAGCGTAAGTGATGAAAATGGTCGTGAGAAAGAACGCTATAAGATTCCTTATGGTGCTGTTATCAAGGCCACTGACGGAGATAAGATTGAGTCAGGTGCAGAAATTGCAACATGGGATCCACATACACACCCCATTATCACAGAAGTGGCGGGTAAGGTTGATTTCGTAGACTTCGTTGATGGTGTAACTATCAATACTAAAGTAGATGATATGACAGGTCTTAGCTCAATCGAGATTACTGACCCTAAAAATCGTGGTGTAAAAGGAAAGGATTTACGTCCTACTATTCGTTTACTGAATGATAAAGGCGAGTCTATGTTCTTTGAAGGAACTGAGATGCCAGTGCAGTATCCATTAAACGGTGGTGCATTAATCAACTTGAAGAATGGTGAGGAAGTTGGTGTGGGTGATGTGCTTGCGCGTATGCCGCAAGAGTCTACAAGAACTCGTGATATCACAGGTGGTCTACCACGTGTTGCTGACTTGTTCGAAGCTAGAAAGCCAAAAGAGCCTGCCATTCTTGCAGAAATGAGCGGAACGGTTTCATTTGGTAAAGAAACAACCACTAAGATGCGTTTAATCATCACGCCTGAGAAGGGTGATCATTACGAGGCATTGATTCCTAAGTGGCGTGTCCTAAACGTGTTTGAAGGTGAGAAGGTAGAAGTGGGCGAATATATCGCCGATGGTGAGCCAAGCCCACACGACATCGTGCGTTTGTTAGGCCCTAAGGTTGTTGCTGAATACTTGGTAAAGGAAATTCAGGATGTTTACCGTCTACAGGGTGTAATTATCGCTGATAAGCACATCGAAGTGATTGTACGGCAGATGATTCGTAAAGTTGAGATTGTTGAAGGTGGCGATAGTAAATACCTTAAAGGTGAGCAGATTGACTTCCGTGATGTTGATGCAGCAAACCAAAAGCTTGAAGCTGAAGGTAAGCTACCCGCAAAATTCATCCGCTTATTATTAGGTATTACTAAGTCATCATTAGTAACAGACTCGTTTATTTCAGCGGCCTCGTTCCAGGAGACTACGCGTGTATTAACAGAAGCTTCTGTAAAAGGTGCGAGTGATGAGCTGAGAGGTCTTAAAGAGAATGTTATTGTAGGACGACTAATTCCTGCGGGCACGGGTCTTGCACATCATCAGGAAAAGCGTCGTGAACGTGAAGATAAGATGGCTTCAGAGTTAGCAGCACTTGCTGCTAAGAAAGAAGCACAGGAAGCGGCTCAGAAGGCAGCTGATGCGGATAAAGCAAATGACAGTGATGCAGCGGGTAGTGAAGATTAGTGCATCTATTATGTGGCTGATTTTATTAATCAGATAAAATAAATAGAAATTAGCTTCGATCTGGCTTGACAGGATTGGAGCTAAGCACTAAAATCTCGCGCCTCTATGCTCGAACCAGTCTCAATATTGAATGGTGTCGAGTGCCTTGGTTCTTGTTTACTCAAGAGCGCTGGGTAAGCAATTTTAGAATCAATTTCCAGCTACTAGGCTGGATTTTTTAACTCCGTTAGTTTGGAGAAGTTAGGAGAAGTAAATGGCAACGATTAACCAGTTGGTCCGTAAGCCGCGTAAAACTCAAAAAGCTAAAACTACAGTACCAGGTCTTGAGGCATGTCCTCAGCGTCGTGGTGTGTGTACGCGCGTTTATACAACCACTCCAAAGAAACCAAACTCAGCTATGCGTAAAGTAGCTCGTGTACGTTTGACTAGTGGCTTTGAAGTAGCTAGCTACATCGGTGGTGAAGGGCATAACTTACAGGAACACTCGGTTGTTCTTGTACGTGGTGGTCGTGTGAAGGATCTTCCAGGTGTTCGTTATCACACAGTACGCGGTAGTTTAGATACGCAGGGTGTTGATGGTCGTAGACAGGGTCGTTCTAAGTACGGAACGAAGCGTCCTAAGTCCTAACGTAAGAATTTACTGACAGTATGCGATCTTAGATAGCATTTGTGAATAATAGTAACAACTAATCGTATAAACGAGAAAGATTATGCCTAGAAGAAGAGAAGTCCCGAAGCGCGTTATTTTGCCAGATCCCAAGTTTGGTAGCATCGTGCTAGCCAAGTTCGTCAATACGTTGATGAAGGATGGAAAGAAGTCAGTAGCAGAGAAAATCGTCTACAAAGCATTAGATGATATTTCTGCAAAGAAAGGCGCTGATATGGAGGTGCTAGAAGAAGCACTCCAAAACGTACGTCCATCAGTCGAGGTTAAATCTCGTCGTGTAGGTGGTGCAACCTATCAAGTTCCTGTAGAAGTTAGGTCATCTCGTCAAGATGCGCTAGCTATGCGCTGGTTGGTTGAAGCTGCGCGTAAGCGCGGTGAAAAATCAATGGCTGAAAAGCTAGCGGGTGAGTTGCTAGAAGCTTCAGAGAAGCGTGGTTCGGCTGTTAAGAAACGTGAAGATGTTCATAAAATGGCAGAAGCCAATAAGGCATTCGCTCACTTCCGTTGGTAGGAAGCCAGTAACTAATAAATTATAGAAAGTAAAAAATCATGTCGCGCTCCACTCCTATTAATAGATATCGAAACGTAGGAATAATGGCGCACATTGATGCTGGTAAGACAACAACTACTGAGCGAGTACTTTACTATACTGGCGTGTCTCACAAAATAGGTGAGGTTCACGACGGTGCTGCAACCATGGACTGGATGGAGCAAGAGCAGGAGAGAGGGATAACCATAACTTCTGCGGCCACTACCTGTTTCTGGAGTGGTATGGAAGATCAGTATGATAAGCATCGTATCAATATTATCGATACGCCAGGTCATGTTGATTTTACTATTGAGGTGGAGCGTTCTTTACGTGTCCTTGATGGTGCAGTAGCTGTTTTTTGTGCAGTAGGTGGTGTAGAGCCGCAATCAGAAACAGTCTGGCGACAAGCTAATAAGTATAAAGTGCCTCGTTTGGTATTTGTTAATAAGATGGATCGTACGGGAGCAGACTTCCTGCGAGTCGTTGAGCAAATTGAAGAGCGTTTGGGTGCAAGAGCAGTTCCTATTCAAATTGCAATAGGTGCTGAAGAAGACTTTAAAGGCGTTGTTGACCTAGTTCGCATGAAGGCGATCTTCTGGGAAGAAGAAAACATGGGTATGGCATTTGATGTTGTCGAGATACCTGAAGAATACCAAGAATTAGCTGATACGTGGCGTGAAAACTTACTCGAAGCCGTTGCGGATGCTGATGATGAGCTAATGGAGGTGTACCTAGAAGAAGGTGATCTTAGTGAAGATCAGATTCATCAAGGTATAAGAAAGCAAACATTGGCGAGTGAGATTGTACCTGCTATGTGTGGTACAGCCTTCAAGAATAAAGGCGTGCAGTCAGTGCTAGATGCGATGATCGCATATTTGCCCTCACCAGAGGACGTCCCTGCCGTTGAGGGTGCGGATGATTCAGGTGGTGTGTTGGTTAGGGAGGCAAATGATGATGAGCCATTTGCAGCACTGGCATTCAAGGTAGCCACAGATCCTTTTGTGGGTGTGTTGACCTTTTTTAGAGTTTACTCTGGTGTGTTGAAATCAGGTGATATGGTCTACAACGCAAACAAAGGGAAGCAAGAGCGTGTAGGTCGTCTGTTACAAATGCATTCGAGCTCTCGTGAAGAGATAAAAGAGGTTCAAGCGGGCGATATTGCTGCTGCTGTTGGACTTAAAGATGTGATAACAGGTGAGACGATCTGTGTAAAATCACATCCGATTAAATTAGAGGCTATGGAGTTTCCAGAGCCTGTTATTTCGATTGCCGTAGAGCCAAGAACTCAAGGTGATCAAGATAAAATGTCTACTGCGTTAGCAAGACTCGCAAAAGAAGATCCGACCTTCAAAGTTAAAACAGATGAAGATTCAGGTCAGACGATTATCTCAGGGATGGGTGAGTTACATCTTGATATTATCGTTGATCGCATGAAGCGTGAGTTTGATGTGGAGGCCAATATAGGTGATCCACAAGTTGCTTATCGTGAAACTATTAAATCAACCGTAAAAGTTGAAGGTAAGCATGTTAAGCAAAGTGGTGGTCGTGGTCAGTACGGACATGTTTGGCTCAAACTAGAACCTAAAGAAGAGGGTTTTGGCACAGAGTTTCAAAACGATATTGTAGGTGGTGTAGTTCCTAAGGAATTTATAGCCTCGATTGAGAAGGGTGTCGTAGATCAGTTAGCTAGTGGAACCTTTGCGGGTTTCCCAACAGTAGATGTAAAAGTAACGTTGTACGATGGTTCTTACCATGACGTTGATTCTAGTGAGATTGCATTTAAAATCGCAGCGCATGTCGCTGTGCGAAAAGGTGTAATCGAAGCAGATCCCGTTATTCTGGAGCCAATAATGCAAGTCGAAGTAGTCACCCCAGAAGACCATATGGGTGATGTAATGGGTGACTTGAATCGTCGACGAGGAATTGTAGAAGGAATGGAAGATTCACCTTCTGGAAAAGTAGTTAGAGCCGAAGTGCCGTTGAGTCAGATGTTTGGTTATGCCACAGATCTACGCTCCGTTACCCAAGGTCGTGCTACTTATTCGATGGAATTTTCAAAATATGCAGAGGCGCCTGCATCCGTTGCAGACGCCATCATGAAGAAAAGATAGAACGTGAAATAAGTAACGTATAAAGCTATAAGTAAAGGTAGATTACGATGTCTAAAGAAAAATTTGAACGCACGAAACCGCATGTAAATGTAGGTACAATTGGTCACGTAGACCACGGTAAGACCACATTAACAGCAGCTATTACCAAAGTGATGGCAGAAAAGATGGGTGGAGAAGCGAAAGACTTCGCAGACATCGACAATGCCCCAGAAGAAAGAGAGCGCGGCATCACGATCGCTACCTCTCACGTAGAGTACGAATCAGAGAGTCGTCACTACGCACACGTAGACTGCCCAGGACACGCAGACTATGTAAAGAACATGATCACAGGAGCCGCACAAATGGACGGCGCGATACTCGTAGTATCGGCAGCAGACGGCCCCATGCCACAAACCCGTGAGCACATTCTATTATCACGTCAAGTAGGCGTACCTTACATCGTAGTCTTCATGAACAAAGCGGACATGGTAGATGACGAAGAACTGCTAGAGCTAGTAGAAATGGAAGTACGCGAGCTACTCGACGAATACGACTTCCCAGGTGACGACACGCCGATCGTTACAGGATCAGCGCTAAAAGCGCTAGAAGGCGACGCAGACTACGCAGAGAAAATCGTAGAATTAGTTGACGCACTAGACAGCTATATCCCAGAGCCAGAAAGAGCCACAGAAGGCGACTTCCTAATGCCTGTTGAAGACGTATTCTCAATCTCAGGACGAGGAACCGTAGTAACCGGCAGAATCGAACGTGGTGTAGTAAACGTAGGTGACGAAATAGAAATCGTTGGAATCAAAGATACAGCTACTACCACCTGTACAGGTGTAGAAATGTTCAGAAAACTACTAGACTCAGGCGAAGCAGGAGACAACGTAGGAGTACTACTACGTGGAACCAAGCGTGAAGAAGTAGAGCGCGGACAAGTATTATGTAAGCCAGGCTCAATTACACCACATACCAAGTTCGAAGCAGAAGTCTATGTGCTGTCAAAGAACGAAGGTGGAAGACACACACCTTTCTTCACCAACTACCGTCCCCAGTTCTACTTTAGAACAACTGACGTAACCGGTGCAGTAGAATTGCCAGAAGGAACCGAAATGGTCATGCCAGGCGACAACGTAAAAGTAGTTGTCACGCTAATCGCACCCATTGCGATGGAAGACGGCTTGCGTTTCGCTATCCGTGAAGGCGGTCGTACAGTAGGTGCGGGTGTGGTTGCCAAGGTTATTGAATAATAGCTGTTTAAGTTTGTTTGAATAAAGATTAAGTCTTTATAGTTCTTTTTTTAAGAGTATTAAATTATGTCAGGTCAGAGAATCAGAATCCGTCTTAAATCGTTTGATCATCGTTTGATTGATCGTTCGGCTAAAGAAATCATTGAAACAGCTAAAAGAACAGGAGCTCGCGTTAAAGGCCCTATCCCTTTACCTACACGTAAAGAGCGTTTCACTATTCTTGTTTCACCACACGTGAATAAAGATGCTCGAGATCAATATGAAATCAGAACACACAAGCGTTTGATGGATATTCTTGATCCCACAGAAAGAACAGTAGATGCGCTTATGAAGCTAGATTTAGCTGCTGGCGTAGATGTGCAAATAAAGCTTAACTAATAGCAATTTTTCTGCTATATTGCGCCGCTCGCTAAGTGGCCTGGATCTTCCAGGCCACTTTTTTCTAAGGCTGTTTTTGTTCTTGATATAGGGCAGAAGCGGCTTTAGAAGTAAAAGCGGTAAACACAAGATTTTTGGAGAAGTTAACATGGCAATCGGTCTAGTAGGTCGTAAAGTTGGTATGACTCGCCTCTATAATGAGGATGGCTCTGCTACGCCAGTAACTGTATTAGAGATGACGCCCAACAGGATCTCTCAAGTTAAGACAGTTGAAAGCGATGGTTATACCGCAATTCAAACAACATCTGGTACTAAGAAAGTATCTCGTGTTACTAAGGCGCAGGCTGGACATTATGCGAAAGCAGGTGTTGAGGCTGGAACAGTTACTCGTGAGTCACGTATTGATGAAATAGGTGAGTTTGAGTTGGGTGGAGATGTGACAGTAGCAATGTTCGAAGAAGGGCAGATGGTAGACGTTACAGGTATCACACAAGGTAAAGGTTTCGCGGGTGTTATTAAGCGTCATCACTTTGCAGGTAAAGATGCTACTCACGGTAACTCGATCAATCATAGAACTCCTGGTTCTATTGGTATGTGTCAGACCCCAGGTCGCGTATTTAAAGGTAAGAAAATGACAGGTCATATGGGTGCAGTTCAACGTACTCAGCAAAACTTGACGGTTGTTCGTGTCGATGCTGACAAAAACCTACTATTAGTGAAAGGCGCAGTGCCAGGATCTAAAGGTGGAGACATTGTCGTCAAAGCTGCTGTGAAGGCATAAGGAATAAGTTATGGAATTACAAGTAGTAAATGGTGATGCACTGGCTTTGTCAGAAGATGTTTTCGCAAAAGACTTTAATGAGACGCTCGTGCATCAGGCGGTAGTTAGCTACATGGCTGGCGGTCGTTCTGGCTCAAAAGCACAGAAGAGTCGCTCTGATGTGAGAGGCGGCGGTATTAAGCCGTGGCGTCAAAAAGGTACAGGTCGCGCAAGAGCAGGAACTATTCGAAGCCCATTGTGGCGTTCAGGCGGTGTTACTTTTGCAGCTACTAACCGTGATCATTCAAAGAAGATGAACAAAAAAATGTACCGTGGTGCAATGCGTTCCATCCTCTCTGAGCTAGTTAGAAGTGAGCGTCTTGTTGCTGTTGATGGTTTTGGTGTTGATGAGCCTAAGACTAAAGTATTGTTAGCAAAGCTTGATGAGCTTGCTGGTACCAACAACGTACTTCTCCTTACTGACGATGTAGATGTAAATTTAGAGTTGTCGGCTAGAAACCTTCATAAGTGTGAAGTCTCAAATGTTTCTGCCGTTAATCCAGTCAGCTTAGTAGCTCACGATAAAGTAATTGCCACTAAAGCTGCCATTGAGAAAATTCAGGAGTGGTTATCATGAATGAAGAACGTATGTATCACGTGATTCGTGGTCCACATGTTACTGAGAAAGCAGCATTACAAGCCGAAACTGGCAATATGCAGTGTTTCAAAGTTGATGTAACTGCTACGAAATCAGAAATTAAAAAGTCAATTGAGGCCTTGTTTGAGGTTGATGTTACTAAGGTCCGCACTATTAAAGTTAAAGGTAAAACTAAAAACTTTGGTCGTCGTAGCGGTAAAAGAAACGATTGGAAAAAAGCTTACGTTACACTTGCTGAAGGGCAAAGTATCGGCGCTGACCAAAACCCTTAATAGGTGGAATGAGTTATGGCAACAGCTAAGATGAAACCAACCTCGCCAGGTCGTCGTCACCAGGTAAGGGTTGTTAGAGATTTACATAAAGGAAAGCCACATAAGGCTTTGCTAGAGCCACAACATAAATGTGGTGGGCGTAATAATGCAGGGCGTATTACAACACGTCACGTAGGTGGTGGTCACAAGCAACATTATCGTATTATTGATTTTAAGCGTAATCACAAAGATGCTATCCCTGCAGTAGTTGAGACGATTGAGTATGATCCAAATCGTACCGCTAATATTGCATTGCTAAAATATGCGGACGGTGAGCGTACTTACATTATCGCTCCTAAAGGACTACAAGTCGGTGATGCTATTGAAGCAGGAAAAGAAGCAGCTATTTCAATTGGTAATGCACTGCCAATGATTAACATCCCAGTGGGAACTGTTATCCATTGTATTGAAATGAAGCCTGGTAAAGGTGCTCAAATGGCACGTAGTGCTGGTACATCTGCACAGATCGTTGCTCGTGAAGGTCGTTTCGTTACTTTACGTCTTCGTTCAGGTGAGATGCGTAAGATCTTATCAGAATGTCGTGCAACCATCGGTTCAGTAAGTAACTCTGAACATTCGCTTATAAAGCTCGGTAAAGCAGGCGCTAGTCGTCATCGCGGAATTCGTCCAACGGTTCGTGGTGTTGCTATGAATCCGGTAGATCACCCACATGGTGGTGGTGAAGGTAAAACATCAGGTGGTCGTCATCCTGTTTCACCTTGGGGTACTCCAGCCAAAGGCTTTAAGACTCGTAAAAACAAACGTACGGACAATATGATTGTTCGCCGTCGTAATAAGGGTAAGAGGTAATTAATCGTGCCACGTTCACTTAAAAAAGGACCATTTGTTGATCATCATCTAATGGCTAAAGTTACAAAAGCTGCGGCAGCAAATGATCGCAAGCCTATTAAAACTTGGTCGCGTAGATCAATGATTCTACCAGATATGGTTGGGTTAACAATCGCAGTTCATAATGGTCGTCAACACGTTCCAGTTCTTATAAATGAGAACATGGTAGGACATAAACTAGGTGAATTTTCTCCTACTCGTATGTTCCGTGGTCACGCAGCAGACAAGAAGACGAAATAGGTTTTATCATGGAAACAGCAGCAAGATTAAAATTTGCACGTATTTCTCCACAGAAAGCTCGCTTGGTTGCCGATCAAGTTCGCGGTCAGTCTGTTGAGAAGGCGCTAGATGTGTTGAAATTCAGCCAAAAGAAAGCAGCTAAGATTGTAGGAAAAATCTTAGAATCTGCGATAGCAAACGCTGAACATAACGAAGGTGCTGATATCGATGAGTTAAGTGTAACTCAGATATATGTAGATGCAGGACCAACAATGAAGCGTATTCGTCCACGTGCTAAAGGCCGTGCTAATAGAATAATTAAACGAACCAGTCACATCACTCTGATGGTTGGTGATGGCGAGAAGGACTGAGGTTAAGTTATGGGACAAAAAGTACATCCAATTGGAATTCGTTTAGGTATTGCTACAGATTGGCGTTCTAAATGGTATGCAGAAGGCAAGCAATACTCGGAATTTTTACTTAAAGATATCGAGATCCGTGAGCACCTTATGAAGAAGCTAAAGAATGCTTCTGTTGCTGATGTTCGCATTGAACGTCCGGCTAAGTCTGCCTTCATTACTATTCACACGGCTCGGCCTGGGATCGTAATTGGCAAGAAAGGCGAAGATATTGAAAAGCTTCGCGCAGAACTTTCTAAAATGCTTGAGTTGCACCCTAACAACGTTAAGGTCAACATCGAAGAAATTCGCAAGCCTGAGACAAATGCTTTGTTGATTGCAGAAGGTATTTCACAACAACTAGAACGTCGTATTATGTTTCGTCGTGCTATGAAGCGCGCAGTTGGTAATGCAATGCGTCTTGGCGTTAAGGGAATCAAGGTTCGTATTGCTGGTCGTTTAAACGGTGCTGAAATTGCTCGTGCAGAATGGTACAGAGAAGGTCAAGTACCATTGCATACGTTGCGTGCTGATATTGATTATGCAACTGCAACTGCTGCTACTACATATGGAAATATCGGTATTAAAGTATGGGTTTACCATGGTGAAGTATTCGATCTTGAAGATAAAAGAGCACGTGCTAAGAAGGCTTCTACCGCAGGTCGTAGAAACAATAATAGCCGCAGAGATAACAAAAGGTAGTCGAGATGTTACAACCTAAGAAAACTAAATTTCGTAAGCAGCACAAAGGTAGAAACCGTGGCCTAGCTACAGTTGCTAACAAGGTAAGCTTCGGAGAGTACGGACTTAAGTCTGTGGATAGAGGTCAGTTGACTTCTCGTCAAATTGAAGCGGCACGTCGTGCGATGACTCGTCACATCAAACGTGGCGGAAAAATATGGATTCGTGTGTTTCCTGATAAGCCGATTACTACTAAGCCATTAGAAGTTCGAATGGGTAAAGGTAAGGGTAACGTTGAATATTGGGTTGCCCCTATTCAACCAGGAAGAATGTTATTCGAAATGGAAGGTGTTGATGAAGAGTTGGCTCGTGAGGCGTTCGAATTAGCATCAGCTAAGCTTCCTATTAAGACTACGTTTATTACACGGACGGTGATGTAATGAAAGCCAGTGAATTACGCAGCAAGAGTGCTGATGAACTCCAAAGTGAGTTAATTGAAAATTTAAAAGAACAGTTCGGCCTGCGTATGCAGCGTGCAGCTGGTCAGTTAGAAAAGCCATCTGAAATGAAACGTGTTCGACGTAACATCGCTCGTATTAAGACACTAATGGCAGAATCAAAAACCGCAGGTAACGAAGCATGAGTGAAGCAGAAGTAAAAGAAGTAAGAAGCCTTACTGGTGTCGTTATTAGCGATAAAATGGATAAAACCGTTGTTGTTAAAATTGAGCGCAAAGTAAAGCACGCGTTATATGGTAAGTATATCCGTCGCTCAACTAAGTTCCACGTCCATGACGAGAACAACGATGCGAAAGAAGGTGACACAGTGATGTTTAAGGAGTGTCGTCCTTACTCAAAAAGCAAACATTGGAAAATGTTAAAAGTAGTTTAATCGCATTAGCGTTGACTACCTCTTTAATAACAAAGAAATAGTACAGGAATATCGAACATGATTCAGATGCAATCAGTTTTAAAAGTAGCCGATAACAGTGGCGCCAAGCGCGTTCAGTGTATTAAGGTACTTGGCGGTTCACACAGACGCTATGCAGGTATCGGTGACATCATTAAGGTGAGCATCAAAGAAAGCATACCTCGTGGAAAAATCAAAAAAGGTGATGTTCATTTCGCTGTTGTAGTACGTACAGCTAAAGGTGTTCGTCGTAACGACGGTTCAATCATTCGTTTTGATGATAATGCCGCAGTAATATTGAATAGCAAGTATGAGCCAGTAGGAACACGTATCTTCGGGCCTGTTACTCGTGAATTACGTGGTGATCGCTTTATGAAGATCATCTCTTTAGCACCAGAAGTTATTTAAGGTCTGGAAGAATTATGAATAAGATTCGAAAAGGTGATGAAGTTCAAGTCGTTTGTGGAAAAGACAAAGGCCGTACTGGAATAATCACACTAATCAAAGACAACGGGAAAGTCCTAGTTGATGGGATTAACATGGCTAAGAAGCATGTTAAGCCAAATCCTAACGCAGGTATTGAAGGCGGCATCGTTTCACAAGAAATGGCACTTGACGCTTCTAACGTAATGTTAGTAAATCCTGCTACAGGTAAAGGTGATCGTGTTGGTTTTAAGATCCTTGAAGATGGCAAAAAAGTTCGCATCTTTAAGTCTAATGGTGAAGCGGTAGACGCAGGATAAGACAATGACAAGGTTACATGATTTTTATAAAGACACTGTTGTAAAAGAGCTAACTGATAAGTTCGGCTACAAGAGCGCAATGGAAGTTCCAAAGATCACAAAGATTTCATTAAACATGGGGTTAGGTGAAGCGATTGGAGACAAAAAGATTATAGAAAAAGCAGTAGGTGATATGGCGGCAATAGCTGGTCAAAAACCTGTTGTGACTATCGCAAAGAAGTCAATTGCGGGTTTCAAAATTCGTGATGATTATCCCATAGGTTGTAAAGTAACTTTACGCCGTGAGCACATGTATGAGTTTCTAGATCGTTTGATCAGTATCTCTATACCTCGTGTACGTGACTTTCGTGGATTAAACCCTAAGTCATTTGATGGTCGTGGTAACTATGCGATGGGGATTACAGAGCAGATCATTTTCCCTGAAATTGATTATGACAAGATTGATATGTTGCGTGGTATGGATATTAACTTTACTACAACAGCTAAAACTGATGAAGAAGGAAAAGCATTATTAGATGCATTTAAATTCCCCTTCAAAAAGAAATAAGGAATAGATAGCAATGGCTAAGAAATCAATGATTGCCCGCGAGCATAAGCGCGAAAAGCTAGTAGCAAAATATGCTACTAAACGTGCTGAACTTAAAGAGATCATCAGAAACCCTGAAAGCAGTTATGACGAAGTAATGGATGCTAGCGATAAGCTGCAGAAGTTACCACGTAACAGCAGTCCGGTACGTCTACAACGCCGTTGTCAGATTACAGGTCGTCCACACGCGGTTTACCGTAAGTTTGGTCTATCACGTAATAAACTCCGTGAACACGCTATGCAAGGCGATGTTCCTGGTCTAACTAAAGCAAGCTGGTAGGAGCGAATACTATGAGCATGAGTGATCCAATCGCTGATATGTTGACGCGTATTCGTAACGGTCAAATGGCTAACAAGCAGACAGTTACCTTTCCATCGTCAACCTACAAGACAGCTATCCTAGATGTATTACAAAGTGAAGGCTATATCGATGGTTACGAAGTAACTAAAGAAGCAAAGCCGGAAGCTACTGTTACGCTTCGCTATTATCAGGGTAAGCCTGTTATTAGCCTAATCAAGCGTATTAGTCGTCCAGGTTTAAGAATTTTCCGTGGTAAAGATGAATTGCCATCACCACTTAATGGTTTAGGAGTAGCTGTTGTATCTACTTCTAAAGGTGTAATGACAGACCGTGCAGCCCGTGAAACGGGTCAGGGCGGCGAAGTTGTTTGTATCGTCGAATAGTAGGAAGTCGTTATGTCTAAAGTAGCTAGAAAACCGATTGATTTACCTTCTGGACTGGAATGTACAGTTGATGGTCAATCAATTAAATTAAAAGGCGCTAAAGGCTCTTTTGATTATGTAATTCATGATTTGGTAGAAATCGGACAAGATGATAACGCTTTAACGTTTAAAGCTAAAAATGATGATCGTCTTGGTTGGGCAATGGCAGGTACAATGCGTGCATTGACAGCAAATATGGTAACGGGTGTTACTGAAGGTTTCGAAAAGAAGCTTGAACTTGTTGGTGTGGGTTACAGAGCTAAAGCACAAGGTTCAAAGTTAAACTTAACATTAGGTTTTTCACATCCTGTAGATCATGAAATGCCAGAAGGTATTACTGTTGAGACTCCGAGTCAGACAGAAATCATCCTTAAAGGTATTGATAAGCAACAAGTAGGCCAAGTTGCCGCTGAAATTAGAGCTTATCGCCCACCAGAGCCTTACAAAGGTAAAGGTGTTCGATATGCTGGTGAGCATATAATCCGTAAAGAAGCCAAGAAGAAGTAGGTTTTGAAATGAATAAAAAAGACGCAAGAATCCGTAGAGGAAAGAAAGCACGTTTTAAGATGCGTGAATTGGGTGTAACCCGTTTATGTATCAATCGTACTTCACGCCATATCTACGCACAGGTTATATCTCCTGAAGATGGTAGTGTTATCGCATCAGCTTCAACATTGGATAAAGATATTCGCTCTGAAGTTAAGTATTCTGGAAATACGGATGCTGCTAAGGCTGTAGGCAAAGCGATCGCAGAACGCGCTAAAGCAAAAGGCGTAGAAGCTGTTGCATTTGACCGCTCAGGTTATAAATATCACGGACGTGTTAGCGCTTTAGCTGATGCCGCTCGCGAATCTGGTCTACAGTTTTAGACTACTAAGTAAGGTTTAAAGATTAAACATGGCAAAACAAGATAACAGAGAACAAGCGGCAGACGGCCTGACTGAAAAACTAGTACACGTTAATCGTGTTGCTAAAGTAGTTAAAGGTGGTCGTATTTTTGGCTTTACAGCACTAACAGTAGTTGGCGATGGTAAAGGCAAAGTAGGCATTGGCTATGGTAAGGCGCGTGAAGTTCCAATCGCTATTCAAAAAGCAATGGAAAAAGCCCGTAAGAACATGGTAAATGTTGCACTTGATGGAGATACTTTACAGTATCCAATCAACGCACGTTACGGCGCAGCTAAGGTCTATATGCAGCCTGCATCGGAAGGTACTGGTATTATTGCTGGTGGTCCAATGCGTGCAGTATTTGAAGTAGTAGGGATCAAAAACGTTTTGTCTAAGTGTAACGGAACGCGTAATCCAATCAACGTGGTACGTGCAACGATCAAAGGCCTAGCTGAAATGAATTCTCCTGAGATGATCGCTGCTAAACGCGGTAAGTCTGTAGAAGATATTAGAGGATAGAACAATGGCTGAAAAAAAACTAAAATTGACATTGGTTCGTAGTTTGAACGGACGTCTTAAAAGCCATAAGGCATGTGCAGCAGGTCTAGGTATTCGTAAGATGCACAACTCTGTAGAAGTTATTGATACACCTGAAAACCGTGGCATGATCAACAAGATCAACTACATGTTGAAGGTTGAGGAAGTTTAATCATGAAATTAAATACACTAAGCCCTGCAGAGGGAAGTACTAAAGATCGTAAGCGTGTAGGTCGCGGAATCGGTTGTGGTAATGGAAAAACTTGTGGACGTGGTCATAAAGGCCAGAAGTCTCGCTCAGGTGGTTTCCATAAAAGTGGTTTTGAAGGTGGTCAGATGCCTTTACAGCGTCGTCTACCTAAGGTTGGTTTCTCTTCACGTACTAAGCAATATTCAACAGAAATTCGCTTGAATGAACTTGAGTCACTTGAAGCTGATGTAGTTGACCTTAATGTACTAAAAGAAGCTGGAATAGTCGGACACAAGATAAAGAAAGCTAAAGTTATCCTTTCTGGTGAATTAAAAAGATCAGTAACTGTTAAAGGTTTAGCAGTAACCTCAGGTGCTAAGAAGGCAATTGAAGCAGCTGGTGGAAAGATAGAAGAATAAGCACGATTAATAAGAAGAGAATATAAAGCCGTGGCCAATCAAAAAGCAGCTGGTAAGTTGGGATCGATGGGAAACTTTGCTGAAATAAAGCAACGTTTAATCTTCGTAATACTTGCACTAATTGTTTATAGAATTGGAACCTTTATTCCAGTGCCTGGTGTAAATCCGGACGCAATGGCGAACTTCTTTAATGATAACAACGGCACAATACTGGGTGTCTTTAATATGTTCTCAGGTGGAGCATTACAAAGGTTTAGTATATTTGCCCTAGGTATCATGCCTTATATCTCCGCATCAATTATTGTGCAGTTGATGACTAAAGTAGTTCCTTACTTTGAGCAACTTAGTAAGGAAGGTGAATCAGGAAAAAGAAAGATTACCCAATATACTCGTTATGGAACGGTAGGTTTGGCACTCTTTCAAAGTATAGGTATTGCTTCAGCCTTTGGTGGTCAAGGTATTGCACTTTATCCTGGTGTTAGCTTTATCGTAACGACAGTAGTTACCTTGGTCACTGGGACATTGTTCCTAATGTGGTTAGGTGAGCAGATTACAGAACGTGGCATAGGTAATGGTATATCACTCATTATCTTTGCCGGTATTGTTGCAGGTTTACCCGCAGCAATTGGTGGAACATTAGAATTAGCAAGAAATGGTGAGATCTCAGCAGGTATCGTGATCTTATTAATTGTTTTGGCATTTGCAGTAACAGCCTTTGTCGTTTTTGTTGAACGAGCACAGCGTAGAATAACTATTAACTACGCTAATCGTCAGCAAGGTAGGAAAATGATGAAAGGGCAGTCTAGCTTCTTGCCTTTGAAACTAAATATGGCGGGTGTTATCCCACCTATATTTGCATCAAGTATTATTCTTTTTCCCGCTACTTTAGGCAAGTGGGCAAGTGGAGATGGTACAGGTGCATTAAGTCAGTTTGTGAATATGCTACAGCCAGGTCAGCCCCTGTATGTTTTATTTTACGCAATGGCTATTATATTTTTTACGTTTTTCTACACGGCTCTTGTGTTTAACTCACGCGAGACGGCAGATAACCTAAAAAAATCTGGTGCATTTATTCCAGGTATTCGTCCAGGTAAGCAAACCGCTAAATATATAGACGGTGTAATGACTCGCTTAACAGCAGTTGGCGCCATCTATATAACATTAGTTTGTTTATTGCCTGAGTTCTTAATACTTGGATGGAATGTACCGTTTTACTTTGGTGGTACATCATTGCTAATCATTGTTGTGGTTGTTATGGACTTTTTAGCTCAGCTACAGTCACATACTATGTCGCACCAGTATGAAGGCTTGATGAAGAAAGCTAATTTCAAATCAGGCAAGAAAAAATAATTTGAGGATTTAAGCATGAAAGTACGTGCATCAGTAAAAAAGATTTGTCGTAACTGTCGAGTCATTAAGCGAAAAGGCATAGTAAGAGTCATCTGTACTGACCCCCGCCATAAGCAACGCCAAGGTTAATCCTCGGTTAGTAAAATATTTATTTGATTAATTTTGAGAAAGCAGGTATCTTTGCCCGCCTTTTCGACAATATTCTGGAGAAACTGTAATGGCTCGTATAGCGGGTATAAACATTCCGGTAAATAAACATGCGGTCATCGGACTAACTTCCATTTTTGGTATTGGTCGCACTCGTTCAGCTCAAATTTGTGAAGCTGCAAAAATCGAACCCTCTACTAAGATCCGTGATCTTTCAGAAGACGAAATAGAGCGTGTTCGTAAAGAAGTCGGCAAATTCATTGTTGAAGGTGATCTTCGTCGTGAAGTTTCCATGAATATTAAACGCCTAATGGATCTGGGTTGTTATAGAGGTATTCGTCATCGTCGTGGTCTCCCACTACGTGGACAACGTACTAAAAATAACTCTAGGACTCGTAAGGGTCCACGTAAACCCATCCGTTAATTGAACAGAATAGACAGGATCTAGGAAATGGCAAAGCAGCCCGCTAAAACTAAAAAAGTTAAAAAGTCTATATCAGACGGCATCGCACACGTGCATGCAACTTTTAATAACACAATCGTGACGATTACTGATCGCCAAGGCAACGCTCTAGCATGGGCAACAGCTGGTGGCTCTGGTTTCCGTGGTTCACGTAAAAGTACTCCTTTTGCAGCACAGGTTGCAGCAGAGAGAGCTGGCGAAGCTGTTAAAGCTTTTGGTATGAAAAATCTTGACGTTATGATCAAAGGCCCTGGCCCTGGTCGTGAGTCAGCAGTTCGTTCATTGAACAATGTTGGTTTCAAGATTGGCAATATTATAGATGTAACACCCATTCCACATAATGGTTGTCGTCCTCCTAAAAAGCGTCGCGTGTAAGGAATAGTAGAGAAAATATTATGGCTAGATATACTGGACCAACTTGTAAGCTTATGCGTCGTGAAGGAACGGATCTTTACTTAAAAGGTCGCGGAACTTCATTAGAAAACAAATGTAAGATGGACAAAGTTCCTGGTGTCCATGGTGACGCAAGAATTCGTCTTACTGACTATGCAATTCAGCTTCGTGAAAAGCAAAAAGTTAAGCGTATGTACGGAGTACTTGAAAAACAATTCCGTAACTACTTTAAACGTGCTGCACGCCAAAAAGGTTCAACAGGTGAAAACTTGTTGTCACTTTTAGAGTCTCGTCTTGATAACGTTGTTTATCGTATGGGTTATGGTGCTACTCGAGCTGAGTGTCGCCAATTAGTAAGCCATAAAGCGATTACGGTTAATGGTCAATGTGTAAATATTGCATCATATCAAGTTCAAGCAGGTGACATCGTTGCTATTCGTGAAAAGTCAAAGAAGCAAGCACGTATTGTTGATGCAATGGCTATCATGGAGCAAATGGGATTCCCTGAGTGGGTTGAAGTTGACGGTAAGAAGCTAGAAGGTACGTTTAAAGCCGTACCTGAGCGTAGTGAACTACCTGCTGAAATCAACGAATCACTTATCGTCGAACTATACTCTAAGTAATTAGCAGTTAGTACGGCAGTAAGGTTTAAGTAGTTATAACTTATATATTAGGATTAGCACGTCATGGCAAATGCAATGGATTTATTAAAGCCACACAAAATTGACATAAAAGAACTAGGCGCTAATGCATCTAAGATCGTTCTTGAGCCGCTTGAGCGTGGTTTTGGTCATACGTTAGGTAATGCTTTCCGTAGAATCCTGCTTTCATCTATCCCTGGTGCTTCAGTTACTGAAGTACAGATTGTAGGTGTGAAGCATGAATATGAGTCTCTTGATGGTGTACAGGAAGATGTTATCGACATTTTGCTAAACCTTAAAGAACTTGCTATTCGATTAAACGCAAAAGATGAAGTAACCCTTTCTTTAAACAAGCAAGGCCCAGGTGTTGTTACTGCTGCTGATATCGCACTAGATCATGATGTTGAAATAATCAACCCTGATCACGTTATCGCGACTCTAACCACCGATACTTCTATTGAAATGTCGTTAACTGTTACTACCGGTAGAGGCTACCAACCAGTAACTATGCGTCGCGGTCCTGATGCACCAGAACTGCCAGTAGGAACATTAGTTATTGACGCAAGTTACAGCCCTGTACGTCGTGTTATTTATGATGTAGACAGTGCACGTTCTGGTGAACGCGCTGATATGGATAAGCTAATCCTTGAGCTAGAGACGGATGGTTCTGTAGAGCCAGAAGAAGCTATCTCTATGGCTGCACAAATTATTCAGAACCAACTAGCCGTATTCTTCAACCTAACGATTGAAGAACCTGTTGAGGTTGAGCCACAAGAGCCTGAGATTGATCCAGAGCTATTACGTCCTGTTGATGATCTTGAGCTTACTGTACGTTCTGCAAACTGTCTTAAAGCAGAGCAAGTTTACTATATCGGTGACCTAGTTCAGAAGACAGAAACAGAGCTACTGAAAACTCCAAATCTCGGTAAGAAATCACTTACAGAGATTAAAGATATATTGGGTACTAGAGGGTTTACTCTTGGTACTAAGCTTGATACTTGGCCCCCTGCTGCTTTGGAAGAAAAAGAAGCTAGTTAGTTGGCAAGTACCTCACGGTATTGCAATTAAACTAAAGGTCAAAGTCACTAACTATACTGACTAGTAAAAAGTTGAGAATAGTTAAATTTAAGAACATTTTATAGGTTTAGAACAATGCGTCATCGTAAAATCGGAAGACAACTAAGTCGTAACAGCAGTCATCGTAAAGCTACTTTACAGGCTCTTACCGTTTCATTGTTTCGTTATGAAGGTATTAAGACTACTGTTGCTAAGGCAAAGGAACTACGTCGTGTAGCTGAACCACTTATCACTCGTGGTAAGGTTGATTCAGTTCATAACCGTCGTATCGTATTTGCTCGTTTAAGAGACAACGAAGTGACTGCAAAAGTATTCACTGACTTCGGACCACGTTATCAAGATCGTCCTGGTGGATATCTTCGTATTATCAAGTGTGGCTTCCGTGCAGGTGATAACGCACCTATGGCATACGTTGAGCTTGTTGATCGTCCTGAAGCAGATACCGAAGCCGCGTAACGTTATACATACTTTTATTGTTAGTGGTAGTTAGTATACTAACAACAAAAAAGCCGACTATTAGTCGGCTTTTTTGTGGATGGTTTTACGCCGTTTTTCTATATCTTGCAAAACAACATTACTCTCAACGGGAAGCAGTAACTCTCCATTTTGTTTGATGTTAGCTTGAATAGTGCTTTCTGAATCGTAATTAATCACAGTGAACTCATTACCCGACCAGGATTCAAGTTCTTGTTTGAAAGTAGTTAGTACACTGGTTTCCAGTTGCACTAGTAAGGATAACGATTCCCCTTGATTGAGTAACCAACATTCATTGCATTTAAACATCGAACAAATGCGTCGGATCGTCTCTTTATTGGGATTGAGTTGGGTCATTAAGTGATTACTCATACGAAATTCATTAGCTTTTTCTGATATGCTCTGCACACTAGTCAGATAGAGATATTCTAAATGAAAAAAGCTGATGACAACATTATAACTGCTAAGCAATCTAGATTTGCGGCAAAAGTCTTTAATTATGGAACAATTGCTTCGGTTTTAATCCCTTTTCCGTTATTTATCTTCTGGTTTGGGGCATCTATGTTTGCTTATGCAATGTATCGCCATCATCCAAATCCAAGAGTAGGCTTTTATACTCAACGCGCAGCTTATATTTATTATACCCTCGCGGGATTATTGGTACCTGTATTAACCTTTGCGCCTAAAGAATTCTTCACAGAATATTGGTGGGCATTATGGGGAGCCGCTATATTGGGCGTTGTGCCTTTAGCGATTATCCAAATCATCAAGGTCAATAAAGAAGAATGGACAGACATCCAAATTAACCCAAACAAAAATTAAGGACGATTAGAGCATGACCGAAGTACGCACAAACTGGGATATCACAGAAATCGAAGCGCTATTTGCACTGCCACTAAATGACCTTCTTTATAAGGCACATACGATACACCGCGAAAACTTTACCCCTAATACTGTTCAAGTCAGTACTTTATTGAGCATCAAAACAGGTGCATGTCCTGAGGATTGCTCATACTGTTCGCAAAGTGCAAGAAATGATACCGGACTCGAACGTGAGAGATTACTTCCTATTGAAGAAGTGATCAGTGCAGCTCAAGAAGCAAAAAACAACGGTGCTACACGTTTTTGCATGGGAGCAGCATGGCGTAATCCAACGGATAAGAGCCTTGATCACGTGGTTGATATGGTAAGTGCTGTAAAAGCGCTTGGTATGGAAACATGCGTAACCTTAGGAATGTTGACCGAAAAGCAAACTGATAGACTAAAAACGGCAGGTCTGGACTACTATAATCACAACCTTGATACGTCACCTGAGTTCTACGGTGAGGTTATTACAACGAGAACCTATCAAGATCGTTTAGATACACTATCTTATGTCAGAGATTCAGGTATCAACGTTTGTTCGGGTGGAATACTAGGATTAGGTGAAACAGCAAGGGATCGTGCTCGCTTATTGCAAGAACTGGCAAATATGCCTAAGCACCCTGAGTCTGTACCGATAAACGAGCTTGTGCGCATTCCTGGAACACCGCTTGCAGATAATGAAGCGATAGATTCATTTGATTTTATACGTACCATCGCCGTTGCCAGAATTCTTATGCCTACTTCATATGTGAGGCTTTCCGCTGGGAGAACAGAAATGAGTGATGAAACACAAGCCATGTGTTTCTTTGCCGGCGCAAACTCCATGTTCTACGGTGATAAGCTATTAACCACAGATAACCCAGAGGAAAATGCAGATAACTTATTATTTGCTAAACTGGGTCTAGAGCCAGAAAGAGCCAATACCACAAACTAAGCTTTTACCTAGTTAACCCCGAACTCATCTATTATGTTCTACTCAAAAAGTTATGATGTCATTGTGATAGGCGGCGGTCACGCAGGTACCGAAGCCGCGCTGGCCTCTGCGCGTATGGGCATGAACACACTCCTGCTAACACACAATATAGAAACCATTGGTCAAATGAGCTGTAACCCTGCCATAGGGGGGATTGGTAAGGGGCATCTAGTTAAAGAGATAGATGCACTAGGTGGAGCAATGGCACATGCTGCTGATAAAGGCGGAATCCAGTTCAGAACACTAAATTCTCGCAAAGGTCCAGCGGTTAGAGCAACGCGCGCTCAAGCTGATCGCAGTCGCTATAAAGCAGCCATTCGCAAAGCAGTAGAAAACGAATCAAATCTCGACTTATTTATGCAAGCCGTTGACGATCTCATTATTGAGAATGATGAAGTCAAAGGTGTAGTTACAGAGATGGGGCTAAAATTTAAAGCACATTCAGTGGTATTAACCGTTGGCACATTCCTTGCTGGTAAAATCCATATAGGCGATAGCAATCAACGAGCAGGCAGAGCAGGCGATCCGCCCGCCAATGCGCTTGCGAAACGACTAAGAGAACTACCCTTCAGAGTAGACCGTTTAAAGACAGGTACACCTGCAAGACTCGATAGCAGAACCATCAACTACAGCGTTTTACAAGAACAGCCAGGCGATGAGCCACGGCCTGTATTCTCCTTTTTAGGGAGTGATGTAGATCATCCGCCTCAAATATCCTGCCATATCACCTATACCAATGAGAAAACTCACGAAATCATCCAACAAGGCATCCCCCGCTCACCCCTTTTTACTGGCGCGATTGAAGGAGTTGGTCCCCGTTATTGTCCTTCAATAGAAGATAAAGTCGTGCGTTTTGCAGAACGTGATAGTCATCAAATATTTGTCGAACCAGAAGGTTTGGATAGCTACGAAGTGTACCCAAACGGGATCTCCACAAGCTTACCGTTTGATGTGCAAATAGATTTTATCCATTCTATTGTTGGTTTCGAGAATGCCCATATAACACGCCCAGGTTATGCTATCGAATATGATTATTTTGATCCGCGTGATCTTCGCGATACCCTAGAAACAAAATATATCAACGGCTTGTATTTCGCGGGTCAAATCAACGGCACAACAGGCTATGAAGAAGCGGCGGCTCAAGGTTTGCTAGCAGGAACAAACGCTGCACTTAGAGTGCAAGAAAAAGATAGTTGGTCGCCACTAAGAAGCGAAGCCTATATCGGTGTATTAGTTGATGACCTTACTACAAACGGAACAATAGAACCTTATAGAATGTTCACTAGCCGAGCAGAACACCGTTTACTACTTCGCGAAGACAACGCAGATTTGCGACTTACCGAAAAAGGTTATGCATTAGGCTTAGTAAGCGATAAACGCTGGGAAGCCTTCTGTAAAAAACGTGAAGCCATAGCGCTAGAAAAACAACGCATCAAAGAAACTTTCATCACGCCTGCTATGTTAAGCGAAACACAAACACACGCCTTGTTTGATGGCCCACTTAGTCGTGAATATCATCTCGACGAATTGTTGCGAAGACCTAATGTGACTTACGCTGACCTAATGACAATCGAAGGCATTGGCCCAGGCGTAGAAGACAAAAAAGTGGCCGAGCAAGTAGAAACCCAATTTAAGTACGCAGGTTACATAGAGCGCCAGCAAGACGAAGTTGCCAAACAATTGCGTAACGAAAATACAAAACTGCCTGATGATATCGACTACAGCCAAGTACACGGCTTATCCAACGAAGCCCGTCAAAAATTTGAAGAAGCTAGGCCTGAAAGCATCGGTAAAGCGTCACGAATTTCAGGTATCACACCTGCCGCTATTTCGTTATTGCTAGTCCATCTTAAAAAACGCAAACTCATTAATACATGATTAGCCTAGAAGCAGGACTCGAAGCACTTAACTGCTCAGTGAATGAAACCCAGATCAAGCAACTACAAGGTTACGTAGATATGCTGATGCGCTGGAACAAAGTTTATAATCTAACAGCGATCACTGATGCTGATGATGTTTTGCGGTTACATATCTTTGATAGCTTAGCCGTTGCACCATTTATTGAAGGCCGCAGCTTTTTGGACGTAGGCAGTGGTGGAGGTTTACCTGGTATACCGCTGGCCATTTTAAACCCCGAAAGACAATTCACCTTACTTGATAAAGTGGGCAAAAAAAGCCGTTTTATGCGCCAAGCAGCGATTGAGCTAAAACTACCTAATGTCAGTGTTGAACAAACGCGTGTAGAAAGCTGGTCATCTGATATCGAATTTGATGCTATTATTAGCCGAGCATTTTCCTCAGTCGTCGACTTTGTATCGCTCACAGGAAAACACATGCACCCACAAGGTAGCTTATACGCCATGAAAGGCCGTTACCCCACTAATGAGTTAGCACAATTACCCCAACAATATCGCGTAGTGGCTGAGCGTAAATTACAGGTTCCTCAGTTAGATGCAGAACGTTACCTCATAGAAATAAAGCATACAGAGAATACACATAATGGCTAAAGTCATCGCAATTGCCAATCAGAAAGGTGGAGTTGGCAAAACCACGACCAGCGTAAATCTTGCTGCATCGCTATCCGCAATGAAGCGAAAAGTGCTTATTGTTGATATGGATCCTCAAGGCAATGCCACTACAGGTATGGGCATTGATAAGAATGAACAAGAATATTCATTGAGTGAAGCGTTGTTAAATCAGGTAAGTATTGATCAAGTTATCAAAACTGTTCCTGATACCAATATAGACATGCTTCCAGGTGGAGCAGATATGACCGTTGCTGAAATAACCTTGATGAATGAAGACGATCGAGAATACCGCTTACGTGCTGTGCTTGAAAATATCAAAGGTAATTATGATTACATCGTTATCGACTGTCCTCCCTCATTAAACATGCTAACGGTTAACGCATTAGTAGCGGCAGATGGCATCATGATTCCCATGCAGTGTGAATATTATGCGCTTGAAGGCTTATCGGCATTAATGGGATCGGTTGAAACCATTCGTGAAAGTTCAAATCCAGATTTAGAAATCACGGGCTTATTGCGCACTATGTATGACCCTAGAAACAATCTAGCGCGTGACGTATCCAGTCAACTTTCTGAATACTTTGGTGATAAGCTTTATAATACTTCGATCCCACGTAATGTACGTTTGGCAGAAGCACCTAGTCATGGGCTACCTGTATTGTCTTACGATAAGCACTCGCGTGGAGCTTTAGCGTATTTAGCCATGGCAGCAGAAATGATTCGCAAAGATACAAGCCGAGTTGCGGAGCTATCTAACTAAGCTCTAACTAGGCTATCAAGCTAGAGAGCTTTAAATTATTTGATGCAGACAATAAAGAATAGAGAAGTGAAATAATATGGTCAGAAAACCAGGTTTAGGAAAAGGCTTAGATATCTTGCTCAGTTCTGCTAGTAAAGCCAAAAAAGCAGAAGAGAATAGTAACTCAGGTATGCGCTTGCTACCTGTCGATAAAATCGAAAAAGGACAATATCAACCTCGTTTAAGTATTGAGCCAGAAGCTCTGCAACAATTGGCTGATTCTATTAAAGCACAAGGCTTAATCCAGCCTGTAGTGGTGCGTCCTATTGGTGGTGGAAAGTTTGAGCTTATAGCCGGTGAACGTCGCTGGCGTGCTTGCCAAATCGCAGGTTTGTATGATATTCCCGCTGTTGTAAAAAACATTCCTGATCAAGCTGCTGCAGCCATGTCGCTGATCGAAAACATTCAGCGTGAAGACCTAAACCCATTAGAAGAAGCCATAGCGATGGAACGCCTTATCGAAGAGTTTGGCTTAACACACCAACAAACTGCTGATTCAGTAGGTCGCTCACGTTCAGCTATCACCAACTTGTTGCGCCTATTAGTGCTTGAAGATAAAACCAAGGCCTTGTTAGATAAAGGCGAGCTAGAAATGGGACATGCTCGTGCATTACTTGGCTTAGGAGGTTCTAAGCAGGTAGAAGCCGCAGAGAAAGTAGCCAACAGAGGCATGAGTGTTCGAGACACTGAACGATTAGTAAAAAAACTAGCTAATCCTGACGCAGGTAAGCAAGTTGAATCAAATAAAGCACCAGAAGTACTAAAATTGGAACAACAGCTTAGTGAAAAGTTAGGCGCTAATATCCAGATTAAGTACAACAACAAAGGTAAAGGCAAGCTGACGATTGACTACAACAGCCTTGATGAGTTGGACGGTATTTTAGAACACATCAAGTAATTAATGGCTAAGTTGAATTTAACCTGAATCAGTGATTTCACTACGGCATAGGGAATAAGATATTGATTCATCACGGGTTTAAAAAATACCCGCTTAACGAAGGGTGAAGCTAAGATTTTTTAAAATCCCGTGCTAAACCAATCTCTTATCCCCTATTATCCGCATTGAAGTCACGGATTCAGGTTTAAATTTCAAGGTGTTTCTATTAATTCTGGTCGGAGTTGCTTAGCTGAGCTTTAGCAAATCTTAGAAGTTTCAGCAGATTCTTCCTATAGAAGGGAGTTTTAAAAATGGAAACCAAGCCACTTTGCAAGAAATAAAGATACACCCCTCTATATCGGAAATCCCCCAAGAGCATTGGAATCAGCTAATTGTTGATAACAATCCCTTCATCCGTCATGAATTCCTAAAAGCTCTCGAAGATCATCATTGTGTAGGCAAAAGCTTTGGTTGGCTACCACGACATATCAGCATCTATGAAACCAATAAAGCGGGCAAAACTAGCCTAATCGCAGCCATGCCTCTCTATGAAAAATACAATTCTTACGGGGAGTTTGTATTTGATCACGCATGGGCAGATGCTTGGCAACGCGCAGGGCTTCAATATTTTCCTAAACTGGTCTCATCCGCCCCCTATACACCTGCACAAGGTCAGCGCCTGTTAGCAAAGCCGCAAGACTTAGAAAAAGTAGCATCGATGTTGTTACAAGTTGCCAAAGAAATAGCGAAACAAAATAACATGAGTGGCCTGCATGTTCTTTTCCCCAGTACGACAGAGCAGCAATGGTTAGAAAAGCAGGGTATGTTAGTTCGCCATGACTGTCAGTTTCATTGGCGTAATAATAGCTACCAGACTTTTGATGACTTCCTTTCAGCACTAACCGCCAAGAAGCGTAAGAATATTCGTCAAGAAAGAAAGCGCGTACAACAAAGCGGAATAAAGCTCAGAGTACTAAGTGGTCATACTGCCAACGAGCAAGATTGGGATGATATGGCGAGGTTTTATCAAAGTACTTTTGATGAAAAGTGGGGTACAGCTACTTTAAATGCAGCTTTTTTCAAACAGGTAGCCCAGAAGATGCCTGATCAGATTGTACTGGTATTAGCAGATAAAGATGAACAATGCGTGGCAGGATCCTTAATGTATCGAAGTGATACCACGTTATACGGTCGCTATTGGGGCTGTGATGAGGAAATAGACAAGTTGCATTTTGAAGCCTGTTATTATCAGGGAATAGAATACTGTATTGAACATGGTTTAACGTTATTTGAGCCTGGTGCACAAGGCGAACATAAGATAGCCAGAGGCTTCTTGCCGACATTAACCCAATCCAGTCATTGGTTAGTGGAGAACCCTTTTCAAGACAGCATTAAGCGTTATACCGAGCATGAGCAAGTTGCTGTAACTGAATATATCGAAAGCTGTAATCAGCATAACCCGTATAAGTAGCACTAATTTAATAAGGCAAATAAATGAAACCCTTCTCAGAATCGTGCGTACAAAATCGTGAACCTATATTTAACATCATTCAGCCTTTATTTGAAAACAGCAAAAATCTCTTAGAGATAGGCAGTGGCACGGGTCAACATGCGGTTTATTTTGCCAAAGAAATGCCTCATTTAAGTTGGCAAACTAGTGATCTGGAAGAAAACCATGAAGGCATCAACCAATGGTTGAATGAAGCTCAACTAAGTAATATAAAGCCACCCGTATCATTAGCGGCTTGTGATCAACTGGCATGGACAAGCTTAGATGGCCCTGGTAAGTACGATGCTATATTTTCTGCTAATGCTGTACATATCATGGGCAAAGAAGATGTGCAGTGTTTGATAAAGAACATCGGTACAGTGATAGCTCAGAACGGGCTTTTTGTTTTATACGGTCCGTTTAATTATGACGGAAAATTCACCAGTGAGAGCAATGCACGCTTTGACATCTGGTTAAAAGATCGAAATCCAGAAAGTGGAATACGTGATTTTGAATGGCTTGATGAGTTGGCTAATCAAGCAGGAATGACGTTTCAACAGGACTACAAAATGCCTGCAAATAATCGCATTCTGGTATGGCGAAAATAGTCATTTCATAACAATTACTTATCTAGGCGATTTCCTTATGCTCTCTGCAAATTAGCCTTATATCTTCAATAGAAAGAGGCTTTTTGACGAGTGTACAAAAATAGCCATCAGTACGCTTCTCGTTGTGGTAGCAGCTGTGGCAAGCCCCAAAACTTTTCATCTTGTTGGATTTCATAATTGCTACGAGCAATTGCTTTAGCGCATTATCAATCTCTGTTTGTGCCTTATTGGTGAGTGACTTACAGCCATTGGTAAACAGTGGTGTTGGAATAAGTGCCTTCAATAAAGCCAAACCATCATCGGTAATTTTGAGGTGTGTCAGACGCTTATCATTATCATCGGGTTGTTTTCTTAGATAGCCTTTTTTTTCCAGCACCTTCAAGGTTTGCGAAACCGTTCCCTTGGTTTGACCCAAATATTCAGTAACCGCCATCGGTGTGTCTGAAAAACGATTACAGAGTGACAAGTAATGCAATGCCTCTAGCTGGATAGGCTGTAACCCATATTCGGAACCTTTGCCTCTTGCATCAGTGCGCAATAAGTTGCTAAGGCGTTCTAGTGTGTCGTAGATGGAATGAGATTTCATATTGCATATAGTATCGACTAAAAACATTCTTGACAAGTCGGCAAATGTTCCTCATGATAATTAAGGTATCGATTCGATACATTTAATTTATTACATAGGAAACAATGATGATAGCGAAGCTAAAAACAAAACAATCAATTTCTACTCTTAGTACCCTAGTTATACTAAGTACACTTTCATTTCCTCTATCAGCGCACCAACATGATAAGCATAAAGCAGGAATAGCCTCTCAAGAGGATGAAAAGGTAATTGCTCCTTTTGATATTGTGCATACAAAAATAACAACAGAAGGTAATGTGGCCACATTCCATATGGCTGTATCGGGTAAATCGGGGGAGAATAAGCCGACTGCAACGGGTAAATTGGCGGGAAGTAACGTTTTTTCTTATGTCTGGCCAACTACTCTGGATAGCTACGATGTAGGTTTTGAGAAAAAAGCAGGAATATTAGCACTAGTACTCCAGCAACTTAGGTTTGATGGATACAGAGCAATCCAAAGCGCTCAAGACAAGGCATGGGTTGCAGGCAATGGTTGTTCCCTTGGCAAGACCCATAACGCAGTATTGAGCGCTTTGGGTTGCTCCCTTCGGGCGAGCCAGGAAGCGGTCATCCGCGTTGTTGCGCCTTTTGTGAAGGGAACAACCATTCCCTGCAAGACGCGCCTAGCGGCTAACCGCTTCCTGACTCGCTGTATTCATCAAACCTAACTTGTTGGAGTACTAGCAGTAACTGCACACCCTGATTTTGATGACACACCGTTGTTCGATGAAAATGGTGATAACAATACAGATAACGATGGTAATGTATGGCATAGCCATTGGGTAGTTTTACAGCCTAACAAGAGATGTGGCAAAGATGCTTTAGGCGTGGTCGATATTCCAAAAGGTAGTAAACCAAGATTACCCAAAACATGGCCAGGCTTGCCAATTCTTCTGGATAGCCCAGGCTGGAATCCCACATTTGCTAAAGATACCGTTGAAGTGCGAGTTCCTTTTGAGAATATTGGAGCCGTTAAATCAATGAGTTTTGATGGCGTTACAGCAGGTTTACGCGTTAATCAGAGTGTACATGCTCCATTGCTATGCGTTGTTAACGTGATGGATATAGCTTCGGGTGATCTGAGCTTGTCAGGTAAAGTGGATCAATAACGCTAAGCTACTCTTCACATGTAGTCGTTATGATTACATGTGAAGAGGGTATGGGTTGAGTTTTTCCTAAGTTCTGAATAAGAAATATTCAGCTAGGAGGCTGTCTTAGAACTAGAAGCGTAGCGAAAAACACAAGAGCATCATAAGCTGCGTATATTGAATGAGGCGAATAGTTGTTCTATTTAACGATTTCAATATGCCCAGCTTATGATGTTCATGGGATTTGCAGTAATTTCTTAGTTCTAAGACAGCTTCTAGATAGACACAATACGTCGCAACTCTGCAGGGTTATTTAATACAAGGTGAGTATTGTGTATCTCCAATAAACCTTGCTGAGAAAGGCCTTTTAGTGTGCGAGAGAAGGTTTCTGGGGTGATTGAAATACGCGAGGCAATAACATTTTTAGGGAGCGAGAGATTAATTTCAATCGGTGTTTCTCTCTCCTCAGGAATACCTTCCAGTAAATAGCTAATCAGTCGATAACTTGCGTTGTGCAGGCTTAAGCGATCCAGCTCTGTCATTAGCCAATGTATGCGTACACTAAGTGCTGCCATTACTTTAAAACAAACTTCGGGTGAATGTTGTAAGGTTTTAATATAGGTTTCTGCATTGATCCGTAAGACAACAGAATCAGATAAAGCTTCTGCGTTAACAGGATAACCTGGTATGCCTCGAAAAATGATGGCTTCGGCAAAGGTATTTCCTTGATGAATAATATCGACGACTTTCTCAGCACCCTCAAAAGACAATAAACTCAGTTTGACTTTGCCACTGATCAGGAAAAAAAAGTCAGTAGCAGGCTGCTGTTGTTGGAATAACATTTCATCGGAGGTTAACTCACATAATGTGGTGTGTGTGACAACTTGAAGGAAATCCTCTTCAGTTAGGTCCTTGAACAAAGGGTTCTTCCTCATTATCTCCTGATATTTGATATCAACTCGCATTATGTCCCCTTGTTAGTCTGTCTATTTTCATTTAAATCACGCTTTTAACTCCTTTAGGAATCTTTGAATAAGTCGGTGGAATTTCTCGAAGCTGAAATTGTTCAGTTTTTGCATCGAGAAAACCGTTCGTGACTTGTTCAGAGGTTCCTTTATGGAGGCTGGTCAAATCTAATCTTGACGAACATCAAGGACGTTGTCTACTGCAAAGACTAGAGTGCATGTTCACAATAACATTTAATCAGTGAGGAATGCTATGAGAGAAACCTTTACTAAGGGCATGGCTCGAAATATTTACTATGGTGGTGGTGTTTTCTTCTTCCTAGTATTAATCGGTCTTACGGTCGATACCGTTGTCAGCCTACCTAAAACAGATAATTCTGAGAATCTAACCGAACAAGTCGCTGCTGGAAAGCGCTTATGGGAACGTAATGATTGCATTGGTTGCCATACGTTACTAGGGGAGGGGGCTTATTTTGCGCCTGAGCTTGGAAATGTATATACCCGTTTCGGAGAAAGTACCGAAGCTATCAAGGGCTTTATCAAAAGTCGGCCAAAAAATGGTATTCCTAACCGTCGCAGCATGCCTCAGTTCAACTTTACTGATGAAGAATTAGAAGCACTTGCGCAATTCCTGAAATACTCGGATGGCATTAAAACTGCCAGAGACTGGCCACCCAATATACAAGGTTAGAGGGGCGTTTTTGGTTGCTTTTATAAGTAGGAAGCTACGAATTAGAACCTCAGAAAAGGCTGAGGTATTCAAGAGCTTTCCTAAGGGAGAAAGAAGATATGAAATATGAATCACAAGGTGTTGCAAAGCTCTATTTTATTGCTGCCATTGGCCTTTTTGTTGGGCAAATATTATTTGGCGTAATTATGGGTGTGCAGTATATCTCTGGGGACTTTTTGTTTCCTGAAATTCCATTCAATGTTGCTCGAATGGTACACACAAACTTATTAATTGTTTGGTTGTTGTTTGGCTTTATGGGATCGGCTTATTATCTGGTTCCAGAGGAATCAGAGAGGGAGCTTTTTTCCCCCTTTCTAGCGAAGCTCATGTTCTGGGTGTTTCTCGTCGCAGGTGCGCTGACTATTTTGGGCTATTTATTGGTGCCTTACGCTACCCTAGCCGAAATAACCATGAATGACCTGTTACCCACGATGGGACGTGAGTTCTTAGAACAACCCACGATTACCAAAATAGGCATTGTTATTGTCGCCCTTTCCTTCCTCTTCAATATTGGTATGACGATCCTAACGGGTCGGAAGACAGTTATCACACTGGTATTGCTTACAGGTTTAGCTGGACTGGCTGTATTCTTCCTATTCTCGTTCTACAACCCCGATAACTTGATACTGGATAAGTACTTCTGGTGGTTTGTCGTTCATCTATGGGTAGAAGGAGTATGGGAACTCATCATGGCATCCTTGCTCGCTTATGTATTGATTAAGGTAACGGGTGTTGACCGCGAAGTAATAGAAAAATGGTTGTATATTATTATCGCCATGGCACTTATCTCTGGATTAGTGGGTACAGGACATCACTTCTTCTGGATCGGTACACCAGACTATTGGCAGTGGTTAGGTTCTATCTTCTCCGCACTGGAACCTATCCCATTCTTTATGATGACATTATTTGCCTTTAACGTAGTGAATAAAAGGCGTCGCGATCATCCTAACAAAGCAGCGGTACTATGGGCATTAGGAACGGCAGTGATGGCTTTCCTTGGTGCAGGTGTTTGGGGCTTCTTACATACGTTAGCTCCAGTAAACTACTACACTCATGGAACGCAAATTACCGCAGCCCATGGTCACATGGCTTTCTATGGTGCTTATGTAATGGTAGTACTAACTATGATTTCGTACTCTATGCCTATCATGAGAGGTCACAAGGCCTCCAATGAAAGAGCACAAGTATTTGAAATGTGGTCTTTTTGGTTAATGACAGTGTCTATGGTCTTCATTACATTATTCCTAACAGGTGCTGGAATACTTCAAGTCTACTTGCAGCGTTATTCTGAAGCTCCTTTAGGATTTATGGTGACTCAAGACAAACTTGCTATCTTCTACATCATGCGTGAAGTCGCAGGACTTGTCTTCCTTGCGGGACTGATCGTGTATATTTTGAGCTTTTTTGTGAAAGGTAAAGAAGTGGAAGTAATTTAGCTAACACTAGAAAGCACAAAGAGAATGACAATGTAGTCGGACAGCGCAATTGCTTCCGACTACCCCAAGTTATTAACCTCACTATCAACTTTTTGGAGTAGCAAAAGTAAACATCAAGGATTATCCTCTCTCCTCTTCCTCCTACCTATATGGAGGGAGGATTTTTTTACAGACAAAAAAATCTCATGAGATCAACTAATAAAATACCGCTACAACGTGCATCAAACGCAGCACTCGCTTCGTTATTGAATCTTACTTTGTTGCCTGTCTTAGGCTTTGCGTATTTGATCTTTACCTTCAAGAAAACAGATCCGGACGGTATAGATCGTTATCACACGATTCTGGGTATAAAGATTAATATTATTGCTGCCACAGTGTTGTTAGTAGTCAGTGGTTTAATGATTTTTTTTGGAGGCTTCGATTCGCCCTGGACATGGGTTTATGTTATTTCCTATTTCACCATCGTACATACGGTCTTTATTGTATTTGCAATATGGGCGCTGGTTCGCGCATGGTCAGGTGAGAAGTTACGTAGTAGTTTTACAAAAACATGAAATATTCTTTATTACCGCATGATCTCCCGTATGAATAGTACAAAAGCGATTATTGCTGGCATCATATTTATCATCGTTGCGACCCTTTTAATACAGCTTGCCTATCTATTTGTAGCGGTGGGCTATAATTCCCTTGAAAAAGATTACCCCTTCTTAAAAGAAATCAGCGGAATCTTCAGATACCTCGTAGCAATTCCTGTCTTCATAGGCGTCATGTTTGTTGGTGGGTATATAACTGCTGCAATTGCTAAAAGCAAGACGTTAAGCCGCACTCTAATGCATTGCATGGTAGTGGGTGTAGTGACTATAGGGGGAACTATGTGGCTTGCCTTAGAAAATGCAAATCTAACTTTAACAGGAATTATTGTAAATACATTAATGATGCTTGCAACCATTACAGGTGGACTGTGGTTTAGAAAAACCGCCAACTGATAATTTCTGTTTGCTAACAAAATAAGGCTTAATGTGCATAGCTGGTAAGCCAATCGGTGTTCTAGTCAGATTGAAGTAGTTTATAAAAGCGCTTTTTGAACTTAAGCAGGTGTATTTTGCTAAATACAGGGAGTCTTTGCGCGAAAAGATATGACGAATAAAAGTGGCTTGACGACTATTCCCTTTTTAGCGGAAATAATAAAGGGAATTACGCTTTTCTCTCTCTCCCCATTCTTTAGTGAAAAAGCTTACCTGGAAAATTTGGAATATCTCGCAGTGCTAGTAGCTATTTACAGCTTCATTGTCGTTGACTAGCTAGTGCTTCATAGCAACTTCTAATATCTTCTAGTTGTTAATAACGTATAACTTTCTACATATTATTTAAGCGTGAAGTAGTTAAAGCCTTGCTTCTAAGTCCCATATGCTCTTTCGTGCCCTTCGACTCCGCTTGGGGTTGCGAAGCATAATCTACTCCTTGTGGAGTTGAGGGTGTGGTGAATAATAAATAGTAGATAGGGTTTAAAAAAAACCACAAAGAACAATGAGTACGCTGAAACCCGTTGTGACTTGGAGAGGTATCAATTAGGTTTCAATGTCCTTTGTGGTTAAAAGAGACCTTTGCCCGAAAGATATGACGGATTTAGCGTAATTTTCTCTATTTTTGCTAAAAAAGAGGGTAATAGCCAAGCTATTGGCCGAATTTTTAGCAGAAATAGAGGGAATTCAAGCCATTTTTAGTGAGCTTGCCGTTTTATCAAAACGGTCAACTCAATTATTAAGCTTGCTCATTTTTCTATCGCCATCCTTTCATGCAAAGGCCTCTAAAAGATTAACTATTGTTTAGTTGCATTTACCTCTACCTGATCATTATCAAAGCCTAGTTTGTAACCTAGTGATACATGGTGGTATCGTCCATTGGTGTGATCATCATGGATGGCAAAGCCAAAGTTATACACTTTATCCATTTTCATACTGACATCACCAGCCTTGTCTGATTTCAACTTTCGTGTGAGCTCCACAACCCAGGTATCACCATTAAGTGATGCGGTAAAACCAGTGCCTTGTCCGCCTTCCATAGAACGCTCAGCAAGAATATGTCCATCTTCACTTTCATTTTTACCCAACTTGAAGCGAATAATATCCATATAGTGACCTGCACTCATTTCAGTTGCTATTTCATCATCTGTTTTGCGTTTGTCCCAGCCACCTCGTTTTTTACCACGACGGCCTTTAACCTCAATCTTGGTACGACTTTCACCAATATATTTAGTCACTTTAGTATCTGCAGGTGCATGAGGCATTCCATTTGCATCGTGGTGGCAAGTTCCCCAACAGCCTGCTTGTTTGGCATATTGAACGTCGTCTGTAGCAAACATAATGGCTAATTTAACAGGGTTGTCAGCATCCATTTTTCCACCGTCTACAAAAGGCACGGGCGTATGTTCAGTATTCTCCCATTCGAATCGCATATACAAGTTGTCATTATCATGGCTAGCTTGAACGATAACGGGGATACTGCCACGTTTACCAGGTATCAATGTTTCTTGAGGTTCTAGCTTTTCACCGGTCACAATTTTTTCACCCATCTTAGCGGTTTCTTTATCGTGACAATTGAAGCACCGATCTCCCAACTTTACAAAGGGACGCGCACCACCGTGGTCTTTACCCGTGAGCATCCATTCCATAGAAGCTTGTCCTGGGTAAAATAGGGTGATTTCTCTACTGGGAACAGTGCCCCAGTTAATGTTGCTTGAAGGGGGGGTAGTTGAAGGAGTAGCAGTGGGAGTTACTTCACTGGTACTAGAGCTAGGGGTTGCTGATAAAGGCTCTGAAGCAACCGAGGGTGCAGCTACAACAGCAGTTGCCAATGCAGCTTTTACCGCTTTATCAATACGCTCTTGAGTTGCGATTTCGGCATTCTTTTTCTTTTCTCTTAATTTGGCTTTTTCTTTAGCCGCTTTTTCTTCAGCCTCTTTCTCTTGCTGTGCAACCTGTTTCATACCGTCTAGATACATTTTTGGGACTTCACGTATGAAGGCAGGGTTGGGTTTTTCCAATTCCTCAAGCTCTTCATCAGTGAGTTGATCACGAATATTTTTATGAGCAATCCCTTTATGACAATCAATACAGGTCTGTCCTGTTTCAAAGGCATTTAAATGCTGTTTACGAGCGCGAGGTTTTTGAAAGACAGGGTTCATGGATTCAAAGTTATGGCAGTTACGGCATTCACGTGAATCCGTTTCCTTCATGGATTTCCATACATGTTTTGCTAGAGTAAGGCGCTTTTGGTTGAATTTTTCAGGCGTATCAATAGTACCTAGTACCTTATGCAAAACCTCGTTACTAGCTTGCACCTTACGGACCATTTTGTGAATCCAGGGTTTGGGTACATGGCAATCAGAACAGGTAGCTCGTACACCGCTTCGGTTAGAATGGTGAATACTGGGTTTGTATTCCTGATAGACGTTTTCTTCCATTTCATGACAAGAAGTACAGAACTCCAGGGTGTTAGTGGCTTCCATGGCTGTATTGAATCCACCCCAGAAAATAACGCCCAGCATGAAAAATAATAGTGCAGCACTCATCGTGATGTTTTTTGTAACTCGACGTGAGAAAAAGCCGAACTTTTTAGTGGTTGCGGAGGTGTTAGTTGCCATGAATAGATCTCCTCAAAGCGGTTTATGAAATAACGGTTAGCGCTGTTTAGCGCTTTGCCGTTACTTTAGAAACAACTCTTCTGTATGTCTTACACTTAAAGTGTGGGTGCAGAATAAAGACTAATCTGCACCCACGGTTATATCTGGAACACGGAGCTGTGTGTTTCAGATATTGGTGTGGCGCTATGTCACATGATTAACACGGTTGTGAACATTAAACTTACCTGTTGGTGCGTAAAGTCCTTTAACACGAGCTTTTTCCTTTAGCGTTTTAGCATCAAAGATAATGATTTCACCATTAGGTTTCTTACTATCTTTACGATTCCAGACGGATGCCCAAACCTCAGTGCCATCGGCATTAAACTCAAAGTGTACCGCTGCATAACCTTCTTTCTCGGTTAAGCGAATAGTTTTTACAATTTCATGAGTTTTCTTATCGATGACTTGAACGGATTGTTGTACTTCAGGCTCAGGATGTTTAGTCTGATCCGCCCATACGTAATCTGACTTGGGGTGAGTACGAAGGAATACTCCAGGGCCATCTGTCTCAACTTCATAACAGATTTTCCATGCGTTATCGGGGTGACCTTTAGGATCATTACCCCATACAGTAACTTTACCTACACCTAAGTGGGTGGTTCCTGCAACAGGGCCACATTTAGCATCGTTCCAGTTAGCGCCTGGGCCTGGGTGTGGCTTCTTGTCGACATCAATCATTGCTTCCAGCTTCTGTGTTTCAGTATCAACGACGACCATTTTGTTGGAAGCATTAGCTGCGATTTGGAAGTAACGACCTGTTGGGTCAAAGAAACCATCATGCAAGAACTTGGCTGAGTTAATCTTGGTGATCTTCATATTATCCAGATCGGAATAATCAACCTGCCACATTTGACCTAGCTCTTTAGCTGCAACTAACCAAGTGGGCGCATGGGGAGTGTCGTAGATAGCAGCAACACGAGATTCGTTTACATACTCACCATCGACGTTAGTACCACGCGTAGAAACTACCTTGATAGGCTCCATGGTTTTAGCATCTAAAATAACGAAATGAGGAGGCCAATAACCGCCACCGATAACGTACTTTCCATCACCTGATACAGCAACATCACGTGCGTCATAAGCGACCTGAACATTAGCAACTTTCATTTTGTCAGGCGTTTGCCAAAGGTCAATTTTGGTCATCATGCCGTCACGACCCATCACGTACCAGAAGCGTCCAGGGTTCTCTGCTTTCATGCCATCATGGTGTTCGGTGGTTTTCAGTACGTGTACTGCATAACCCGTATCAATACGCGCGAAGACCTCTTTTTTGTCGCCATCAATAATGGCAATCTTGCCCACATCACGTTCAATAACGAGGAAGAAGTTTTCCCAGTTACGATCATGCATGGGTTTGCTTGGATAGTTTTCGGGCTTAACATGAACCTCATGTCTTTCTTTCATGAGTGCCAAGGGCATTTCGGGGGGAATAGGAGGCTCGTTCTGGATATATTTTGCCAATAGAGTGATCTCTTCTTTAGAGAAAATATCATCGAAATTATTCATACCTCCCTCTGTTCCCAGAGTGATAATTTTCTCTAAGCGCTCTTGGCCTTTTTCCAGTGTATTTTTTGGCTCAAGATTTTTACCTGTTGCACCTTTGCGTAACACGCCATGGCAACCAGCACATCGCTGAAAGTACATTGACTTGGCTTTTTCAAATTCAGCCTCTGACATTTCTGGTGCTTTAGCACCCTTCGCAGCTTCAGCGGAAGCTTGGAGCGAAATACCTGAAAGTGCGACGCTGATAGCAACTGACAATGCGGCACCCATATGTTTATAACTCATTATTAATCTCCTGTACGTAGAAAGCATTGTTGAAACTCGCCTGTCAGTTAGGATTGAGAGTCAAGGATGGACGATCATTCGGCAGACGGGCGACTTTAATTAACCATATTGAAGATCTGGATAAATCAGCATTGACTTGCATCAATTAGGTTTGATGGCTTGTGAGACTATGATATATGTCAATACTTTTCGGGGAATGCTAGAAAGGCTTTATCGTGTTGTACTTTCATCTGTATAAGTAATAGCTGGGAGTCTACATTTATGATATTTGCATGTGGGTTCTAGTTTTTAGCTTGTAATTATAAGATCTTTTTATTCAGGAGTTGATAATGAACAGACGTATCAAAATGATTGTGTTAGCTATGTTTACAGGCGCTTTATTGGTGGCAGTAGTGCTTTCTTTTATTGCTCTTGGGGCGATGCATCTAGTTCCTTGGTTATTATTGGCATCGTTATTTTTGATTCCCTTTTTGCTGAATAGAAGTGAGCAACACCACTTTGTTGTATGGAAGGATGAATACAGTGTAGGTGTTGAATCTCTTGACGATGATCACAAGAAGCTACTTAATTTGATCAATAATTTACAGTTGGCAGTGCATTATCAAACGGGAGAAAATTTCGAAAAAGAAGCATTAACCGATGTGGTTGCCTATACCAAGTATCATTTTGAACGAGAGGAGAAAATGATGCAGGAAGCTTCATATGCTGATTTTGATGCTCATAAAGCAGTGCATACTGCGATGATTGCCAAGGTGAATAAATTCTTGCTGGAATATGAAAAACAGGGGCATGATGCGTTAGAGGAGTTGGCGCAGTATCTCAAAGATTGGCTGGTTGGACATATCAACGGCACAGATCAGGAATACAGCTCATTGTTGCGTGAGAAAGGTATTAATTAGAAGATTTATATGTAACTACTCAGCTTACCCTCTACTTTGTCCAATAGCTGCGTTGAAAGTGCTCATTTATACCTATAAACTGCGCGCTTTCGCCTTACTCTTGAACAAAGTAGAGGTCAATCTGAGCAGTTACGGATTACGCTGAGTAGTTACATTTATATTTTCAAAGTTTAAACAAATAGACTTGCAGGTTAGATAAGCTATATAGGCACATGGATGTACCGTAGTAGGCAAAGTAGTTAATTCTAAGCTTGTCGGATGGGGTTCCTTATCCGGCCTACAAAATATAAACGCTTCACACCGTCATGATTAGAAGCTTCCACGCAACTCCAGTTTCAACGTACGTGGGTATTCCTCATGTCTGAAAACGGGTGACTCTTCTTCCAGACGAACATCTGTCAAGTTTTCAATACTCGCAGCTAGCTCTATATGCTTACTGATTGTATTGCGTACACCGACATTCCAAAGAGTGTAGTCAGGTACCTCTGTAGGTACTAAGTTGCGTCCCACTCTAAAGTCAATTATTTGATCAGCCAGGCGCTCTGCATTCAAGTGCACTTTCCAGTCATTTTTTTGCCAAGATAAACCTGTTGACAAAGTATGCCGAGGGCGACGTTCCAAACGCTCTCCACCGCTGTCTTTAGCATCAAGGTACTGGTAGTTGGCCGTCAGTTTCAAAGCATCACTCAGTTGTACTTCTGTAGAGAACTCTGCTCCTTTAAGGTGGGCCTCATCAATATTGTCATAGGTCCATTGTTGTCTTACACCACCTGGTAAAAAAGTATCGAAGCGGGTATCAATCAGATTCTTCACCTTGTTATCAAATACCGCTGCATCAATACGGTACTTCTCGGAGCTGTAGTGGGTGCCTAGCTCTAGTGCATTGTTGGTTTCAGGTTTTAGATCGGGGTTACTGGCAATAACAAAAATACCCAGTGGAAAGCTGTAACCAGGGGAGACCTGTTTGATGGTGGGAGCGCGAAAACCGTGTCCGTAGCTGCCTTTGAAAATCCATTGGTCAGTTGCGTTCCAAACAATGGAAGCACGAGGGCTTACCTCACTACCAAAAGCTTCGTGATCATCAATGCGTGCGCCTAATGTAATGAGAGTACGTTCGGTGAGATCGACTTCATCTTGCAGATACAATGAATTGAGTGTGAAGTCATCTTTACCGCCCGTTAGGTTGGGATTTTCCAGTGCTTCGATGCGATGTTCTAAGCCTGCCGTAATGGTTTGTTTCAGCCCAACAGGGAAATTAATAGTCCCCTCCATAATCGTTTCTTGCAGTTCTTGTGGGACAGTAGGGGTAACACCGTTCGTAGTGTGATTGGTTATTTCTACATTACTTCGATAAGCACGCAAAGAACTGAGCGTTTGACCTATTGAGCCTTTCCAGCCCAGTGATAGTTGTTGTCGATCAATATCATAAGTACTTTTGTACGGTAGGTTCAGGCGTGTAGCGGTATCTAACCAGCGATCTTCTTGACCATTGCTGTATTCCAGTGTGATGTTGTGTTGATCAGCAGGTTGCCAATTAAGCTCTAGTGAGAGTTGCTGCTTTTCACGCCCTTCAATAACAGATTGTCCAGGCTTGAGTTTGCTGGATACTGATGCTCGTCTACCTTGCTGACCACCCATGCTAAATTGAAGCGTTGGACGAATACTTCCGCTGAGATTGAATTCAATATCGTGCCCATCTCCATCATTGGCAGAATCGCCATTGGCTAATCGTCCTGTTAGTTTAATATCTGCTTCCAGTTTATCAGTGGGTTTACGAGTGATGATATTAATGACACCGGCTAAAGCGTCAGCTCCGTACAATACCGACATTGGGCCTCGTACCACTTCAATTCGTTCAATACGACCTGTAGGAATCCAGTCATATTGGTAATCCGTATTAGGGCCAATGACATCGTTGCTTGCGGGGAGACGTTTGCCGTTCACCAATATCAAGGTATGTTTGCTTTCCATGCCGCGTAAACTAAGTGCTTTTCTACCGCCCGAGCCTATGCCTTGCAGACTGATGCCTGGTGTTCCGCGAATAATATCCAGTATATTATTACCACCTTTTTGTTTGATTTCTTCATGGTTAATAACGGTTACGCTACCAGGTGCATCTTCGATATCAATTTCTGAGCGGGTTGCGGTGACGATAATGTCACCTAGATCATCGGGGGCTTTTTGTGGGTTGTTAAGCTCATCTGCGTTATCTGTACTATCTGCACTATCAGCCCAGGTGGCGTTTAACCCAAATGCACTTGAAATAAGAATAACTAATAATTTTTTCTGCATGGCAGTGGCTTCCTGATCCGCTTAAAAAACATTAGTAAAACAAGATATTCTTATGCATGCCTTGATTTAAGTTAATATTATTTAAGTCATTGATTTATAAGTTTCTATTGTTTAGGGGGTAGGTCAATTAGCTATATGCTGAGTACATTTAGTGTGTCTGAACTGAGTTGCCCGTAAGGCAATTTCTGTGAGAAGTTCTTTAGATAGCCCTAAAATTTCATAATTTTTTTTATCATTAGAAGGTAGCGCTGAAAGGTCAATTTCAGCGACTTTTCTACCCAAATCAAGGTCTATAATCACCACGTTTCCTTTGCATGGAACACTAATAACATTCACATATTCTTTGTCAAAAAAGAAATCATCAAGTGGTGAGTCCAGTGCAAGGCGACGGATAGGGAAGGGGGTAACAGCCGCTTCGCCAGAGTCCTTTCGATAGTCATGTACCCAGGTACCAAAACCCGTAGGCGGTGGGTTTTGATAATTGATCTCCCACATTTCGGGGCTGTCTCTTAGCCCTACAATAAAGCTATTTCGTTTACTCGCATTGTGTATTGAGGTAATGCGGGAGGTTTTTCCAGTCTTATCAATAACAGGAATGGATTTTAGTGTTTGTTGTGTTTTGGTATCGCGGATAATAAGTGTGTGAGCTTGGGAGGCATTGGAGATTAGGTATTTATTGTCGTTAGACAGTGCTATTTCTGAGGGCTGTTGTCCTGATAGAAGCCCAGTTGTTGCGGTAAAAATGATAAAAAACAGGATGTAGTAAGGGTTTTTCATTGCTCACATTAATCCACCTGAGATCAAGTTGTGCATTGATGTACCTCAACTTGTGTTACTAACCTAGCACATCAACCAGCTCAAAGTGTCGGTATAAATGAATCTTTTAAGCAGTCATCTGCGTTGTTATTTCCACTCACAATAGAACTACTATTACTCGTGAAAATGCCTAGCAGCTAACTACTTAAATCTCCATTTATAAGCGACACTTTAAACTGGTTGATGTACTAGTTTGAAATAACTAGGAGGCTGCTTCTTGGTTTATTTCCATAGGTTTTTCTACCCTACGAGCGGTAATCTCAACAGCGCTAGGCTCAACGATACACACCTCTCGGCATAAGCCACAGCCAACACAGATTTCGTCATTAATTGAAGGGCGTTGTTGATCCCAAACCAAAGCATCAGGCACAGGGCAGATATTACAAGCGCCACACTCTGGGCCACTGTAGGGAAAACAGGTTTGCGTATTGATGGAAGCTGTCGCAAGAAGAGGGAGTGGTATTTCACTAGCTTTGTCGTCAATACCTTTTTCGGTATCCTCTGCTTGGGGGAATGCTAAAGCACCTTCTTTACAAGCGTTGACACAAGGCCAGTCCTCACATAAATGACAAGCTTTATTGAGCAAATCTAACGCGGGGGTTTTGACTGCTTTTATACCCACCCGTTTGGATAAGGGGAAGATGACATCATGCGGACAAGCTTCGGTACAGTCGGTACAGCGCGTACAGCTAATGAGGAAATCGAACTCATTAATCGCATACGGTGGGCGTATCCAGTGCTGGGCTTGTTGCTCAACTTTAGCTTCTGCGTACTTGACTGCTTTCTCGGTAGTTTTTCTAAAAGCAGTTCTGAAAAAATCTCGTCTATCCATCTCGTTTGTCCATAGTATCCAGGAACACATAAACTCCTGCCAGGTGGAGTTTATGTGTATTACATCCTCATAATCATAGGTTGCATAAGCATCCACAAATGGAAGCTAGTCATGGCAATAACAAAAATTAACAAAGGTAGTATCGCTAGTTTTTTACCTGTTTCTGCGGTAAAAACAGTATTAGCTCGATGGCGAATTATCTGCACCGCCATAATAAAACCAACCACAATCAAGAGTGATTGAATAGCAAAGAGCACTTCTTGAGGCATCCACATATCCATATGACGTTGATGTTTTTCCATCATGGATAAGGGTAAGGTATTAGTCCCCAATGGATTGATCACTACCGCTAACACACCACCGCCTTCACGAATTAGGTGATTCAGGTTGTGCGCCATGTGATAAGAAAATGCCAAAGGCAGTGATACAAAAGCGAAAGCTGAAAAGTTTCTTTTGAAGTCTAGCGGTGATGGGCTTAAAGAACGACTAACACTAATCATAGCTGTGTAGAAAACCCCAACAATAGTAATACTCAGCATAAGCCCAATACTAAAGCTCCAAATTAACTGACCAGAGTCACCAATAAACCGTGCCAGACTGCTCATCCAGTTTTCCCAAAAAGGCATCATGGTTAAGCCATGAAACCCAGTTAATGCAAGCAAGCCAATCATAAACCAGGCCTCATCCCAGCGAGGTCTTGCGCCTTGTGTGGCTTCACTATTGGGCGGACGTAATCGCCATGCGATATTGTCATGCGGACAGCTTTGTGTGCAGTTGCCGCATGAGGTGCAATAGCTATTTTGTTGTAATGTACCCATGACTAATGAGGTGGGGCATGGCTCGATAGTATCGTTACCGTGATAGCAATCTAGTGTTTTACAATCTGCACACGTTTGGGCTTCAATCGGGCGTAGCTCGGTAACGGAAAGTTGTGAGTAAAAGCCGATAGTGCGCCCGACAGGGCAGAAGTGTTGGCAGAAGGCTTTGCGTTTAAATAAAGCTAATGAAACTGTTGCTAACACTACCATTAACAAGGCAACCAGAGCGGTAGCATAGGGGTTATTAGTAATGCCTAAGCCCAGCTCCAACCACGTTAAACCGATAAACATAATGAGTGCAGGCCAGACGTTATTTAAGTAACGTGGCACACGCAGATTAAGGCTGTTATTGGGGGTGGCTCGCTTCCATAATCGCCTTCTCACTAGCCATTGAGCTAGAGCATCCCAGGGGCAAATGGCGCACCAAGCCGAACCTAATAAAAATACGGAGAAGACGAGTCCAGCCCACCAGATATTCCATGTGAGCAAGGTAGCAAAGTTACGTTCGGGTACAGGTGTGCCTATTAATCCAGATACAATAACGGTGAGGAAAAAAACCACCATGAGTAACTTCAGGGCGAGCAATACCCAAGGTGTTTGCATAATCCAGCGGCTTAGTTTGCCAATGATGGGTAAATGGATAAGCTGGAAATGAGGGCTATTACCTGTTTTAGTAGAAGATACTTTTGTAGAAAACAGCAACCATAAACTGGCTAGTATCATGATTACGGCAATAAATAGACCCCATGATTCAGGCAGTCCTGGATGAGTCATTGTCATCGTAGTAATTGCTCCATTACTCTATTTAACTGTGTTTTCCAGGTTCAACCTAACGCTACTACTTTTCATCACGCGCCAAACGACGTTGCTGACGTGCTAAGTGTTTGCGCTGGAACAGGCTAATGCCGACCAATAAGGTTAGCACTAGCGCAACGATTGAACCAAGTAGTCCAATGGGTAAAGGGTTGCCTACCCGTAAAGGGAAGTCGATGGTATAAGGCTCACCACCCGCTTCAAACTGAGCAGTAATAATGTAATCGCCCTCTTCTTTAAACACGAAACCTTGCCGATAGACACTATCTTCCAGTACTTGTGCGCCTAGTTTTTCAGGCTCGTTACTACTGAAAAAGTTATCATCACTAACGGTAAATGAGACGTTGGTATTAAGTGGTTTATTGTTATCTATGTGCGTTGCGTAGAAGTGGATACGACCGCTTTCATTGGGTCTAGGAAAAGCAGGGTAAACCATTGCGGTAATAAAGTAGTCACCAATTTGTGTTTCCAGATTCATACTAGGTGGTGTATTGGAGTCCTCATTGAGGCTATAAGCAGGGCGACCTAAAATATGATGCGCACTAACGGAGTGTCCTAAGACAATACTTAGCAAAAGAAAGGAAAATAGTAAGCGTAAATAATTCACGAAACGGTATGTCTGGTAATACTGCCACTTGCGCGTTCAACAACACGTATCGGCAAGCTGGGATGAGGGCAGACTTCAACGCACAGGCCACAACCGACACAGGCCTTTTGTACCACGGGTTGGTACTGATGCCAATGTTTAAACTTGATAGCACGTTCTCCCAGTGGGCAAGCGGCTACACAGGCCCCGCAAATCCCCCGATCTACCCATGGGTAGCAGGCGGTGCGATCTATTTGGGCTATTCCCATATCAATATTTTTGCGCTCAACCACGGTTAGTGATTCAGTCGGGCAGACTTCCATGCATTTGTTACAAAGAATACAGCCCTTCTCTTCGGGGTTGATATAGGGTGTGTTGACTTGACCAGCCCCCTCTCGTTGATGAAATTTAATGCACTTAGGTGGGCAGACTTCACCACAAAGCCCACAGCCAATACAGGCCGCTACAAAAGCGTGATCATCTTTGATAGCTCCGGGGGGGCGTAAGTGTTTTTTAGGATCAATTTTCTGTTTGGGGTTGAGCAAATAACTCACTGCAAAGGGTGTGCTACCTGCTGCCAAAAGAACGGCACTAGAAACTAATGTTTTTAGTGCATTGCGGCGGCTCATATGTCACCTCCGTGTTGATCATTTTGATACTCACTACGGTGTTGTCTGCGGTATTTTGGCCCCAAATGCCCAGGGCCTTGTGCGCCAATATCTTTGGGGCTAATGTAAAATGTCATCGCATCGGTAGGACAAACCGCAATACAAGCCGTGCAGTTATTACATTCTTGTCCGAACTTGTCTCTGAGTGGATCAAGTCCAAATTCGCAGACCACATTGCACTTAGCGCAGTCGGTACATTCTTCAACAATACGTTTAATTCTAAAAATTCTAAAATGACCTATTAGTGAATACAGCGCACCACCTGGACAAAGGTAACGACAAAAACCACGGCGTGCGACTAGCAATTCAAACAGCATGGTTAACAGAAAGTACACTGCACCCGTGCCGAATCCACCTAGCGCAATGGCATAGTAAATTTCACGTCCCACTACGGCTGGCGGATACATAGAAGCAAATACGACTGAGCCACTAATCATGGCAATGACTAAGCCAATTGCTAACACTATGTACTTGAGTCGTTTATCAAAGTGTTTATTGCCTATCTTTAAACCAGATTTACGTAGCAACATGCCTAAGTTACTGTTTAGTTCGTATAAGAAAGTGGCGGGGCAAATCCAGCCACAGTAAAAGCGTCCGAATAACGCGGTGAGTATAAAAGGAATCAACGCGGTTAAAATAAAGGGCCAGTAGAATTTGAGACTCCCCGCAGTTTGGCCTAATACAGCCAGAGGATCACTCATTTGTAATGATCCAAATGTGCCTGACCAGGTATTACCTTTTAGTCCATCCAATTGCTTTTCAGGGTCAGCGACAAAAGGCTCGGTGAGCGATTCCATTACATCGTAAACACGCTTCTCACTGGGTGCGAGTAAATCGTAACCATGTGCTGCCACATAGGTTTGGTAGACGTGCAGGAAGGGGATCAGAATTAGCATTGCAAAGATGACGCTTAAACTAATCCAGCGTAATTTATTAAGGTGTTTCCATAGAAAGAAGGGTTTGCTTTTATGGGTAGGTTTGTTCATTTCAAGCGTTACCTCTAACTATAATTGGGAAGAATACGAATGGCTTGGGGGAGCTGAATGCAAGAGCGTTCGCATAAGCCACAGCCGATACATTTATCCGTTACATGCGGTTGTTCTAAATACCCTACAGAAATGGCAACATCGGGTAGTGGGCAAGCGCGATAACATACGCCACAGGTTTTTCCTTGATAGGATAAGCAGAGGTTTTTATCTACTTTGGCCTTGCCCATTTTGACATTTTTGAGGATCGGTTCTAACTTGTATTCGATCTTCTTGATGGCATCCGTAGGGCAAACATCACCACACTTCATGCACAGAATACAGGCTTGATCACGTGGGATAATATAAGGAGTATCTAGTGAGGCTAAGCCATTTTCTAAACCGAAATATTTAATGCAATGGTTAGGACAGGCCTCACCGCATTGACCGCAGCGGATGCAACGGCTTTCAAAATCATCTTCTGCTAATGCACCGGGTGGGCGTAAATAGCGCAAGGTAGTTTTTCGCTTGGTGCCATTGTTGCTAAGGGCTGACTCAGGCGCTAATGCTGTGACTGTAGTAGCTGCTAAGCTGGCTATGAAGGTTCTACGTTGCATGAGTGTTTCTCATTTTAAGTGCCTTGTAGAAATCGTATGTAGGTCGGATAAGCGATAGCGCCATCCGACAAAAGTGTTCGCTTTGAACCTGTCGGATGGCGTTCCTTATCCGATCTACATACTTAACTTGTAATTAAGAAAGGTTACCGAAGGCATTAGTTCCCTCCCCTTAGCAGGGGAGGGTTAGGTTGGGATAGAAGGTAAATACGAGTAAGGTACTTAGTATCTACACCCCACCTCAGCCATTCCTCTTTAAGGGGGAGGGGTAGATGACCTTAACCAATCTTCTCAATCCGAGCCGCCGATTTCTTAAAATCAACCTGTCCCGAAACAGGATCCCACGCTCGATTAGTCACACGATTCGCCAACCACTTGTTCTTTTCTGGTACAGCACTATCTGCTACCGACAAGTTCCAAGGGCCAAACATATAACCACGAGGTACGTTGTTACGAGCAGGTTTTACCAAGCTGTTTGTACCAATCTGAGCGCGTGCTTCCAAGGAGCCACGGCGAGTTACCACGCGAACCTTATCACCATCCTTAATACCCAAATCCTTAGCGTCATCCTCATGCATTTCTACATACATCTCAGGTACTAAGCGACGAGTTGTTGGGCTACGGTTAGATTTAGCGGTGTGGAAATGCTCATATACGACACCCAGTCCAAACCAGTACGGAAACTTATCATCAGGTACTTGATCCCATTTTTTGCCGCGATGCTCTTCATCAGGTAGATCAGGGGTTAATGCGTTATCACGGGCTTGTTTCAACAGGTCTATATTATCAATCGAATAGACACCCTCCTTGTGACCAAGCTCCATCAGCTTCTTAGTGATCTCTTCACGATTAGTATAGTCCTGTTTACAAATCTTAAAGTGCATTTTGCCATCATTAGTACGGAATTCGCCATAAGGCTTGCCATCCCAATGACCTTCTTGCCCCATAAACCTACGCTTCGAACCACCTGCTTTAGCAAGGTCGTAAGTAGGTGCAGGCCATTGGATTCCACGAAGCTTTTTGAGTTGCTCGTAAGGTGAAAGTTTGTCTAGCTTTTCGACCTCTAAAATACCCGTTAAGTCAGTATCGGTTCCTGCTGATGCTTTCACAATGTCGCGGAAGATTTCTTCTGTATCGTAGAAGCCATTTTTGCCTTTCTTGTAAGGCAGGACTTTATCCATATCCAGCCCTAAAATCTTACCAATACCCTTAGCTTTATCGATAACCATATCCAAGTCAGGACGACAACCTTCAGGAGGCATGGCAGCTTGTTCACAGATATTTATACGACGCTCCGAGCTGATATAGACACCATCAACTTCACCCCATGTAGCTGCAGGGAAGATAACATCGGCATATAGGTTATTGGGTGCATGACGGTAGATTTCTTGTACCACATTGAAGGTTTTCATCAGTGCGGGACGTACCAGATTTTCTTGATCAGGGAGGTCAATATGTGTGGCATAAACCAAGAACATTGCCTTCACTTCATCCTTTAACGCACGCTCCATCATACCGACCGCCATACCAGGGTTGGATGAATTCATTGCTCTTTTTAGGTTAGCTTCAGGGACGCGCCAATGTTTGGCGATATGGAAACGATGCTTCTCATCTTTAAGAGGTTTGTTAAAGGGTAAACGACCCGTTAAACCACCCGTAAAACGTTCACCCATTGCATTAGGCTGACCAGTCATAGAGAAAGGACCGCAACCTGGCTTTGCCAAGTTTCCTGTTAGTGCTAATAAATTAACAATAGAAATAACATTGTGTTGGCCATGAATATGCTGGTTGTAACCGATACCCCACATAATGATAACGCCACCATGACCTTTACCATCTTGCTTACCCTTACTGCGCTCTAAACGCTTGCGAGTCGCATCAGCAAACATGCTGGCAACTTCGCGGATTAACTTGGGTGATACATCATGATTCTTGCCACCCATGCGGTCTTGTACTTGCTCTGGACTGTAGTTTTTCTTTACTTCATCAACGTACTCTTCCCAACCTGCTGAGGAGTTTTTCATAAAGTCCCAATCGATCACATCATCATGATCTTTTAAAAGCACATGAGCGATAGAGTTCAAGAAACTAATATCACCATTTAGAATAGGTACGTGAACCGTGTTCTTGGCATTAATATCTTCATAGCCCATCACCGTTCCTGTACGACGTGGATCAACCACTACCGTAGGAATATCCTTTTTCTTTTTATGATCCGCAATACGCCAGAAAATAATAGGGTGTGATTCGCGGGCGTTATGACCAAAGTGCATCACCATATCGGCCAGTTCGATATCTTCATAAGCCAGTGGTGGAGTGTCTGAGCCTAATGTAGCAAAGTAACCCGTTACCGCTGAAGTCATACACATCCGCGCATTAGCTTCGATAGTATTTGAACCAAGTACACCTTTCATAAAGAGGTTTTCAAGGTACTGGCCTTCCATAGTGAGCTGACCAGAACCGTAAAGTGCAATCGAATTGCCCGTGTATTTCTTAACGAAATGAGCAATCTTGTGGTCAACCATTTCGCCTGCTTTTTCGTAAGGTACACGTACAAAATGCTCTTCATCAAACGAGCCTTTGGTCTTACTAATAAAGTCCATATCGCCATGATTAGGCTTGTTCCATTCTTCCCATACGTCTTTACGCACATAAGAATCGCCCTCCATCCGATCAACATAAATAGGCTCGGCAGCGGTTAAGCCTTTAATGCATTGCAAACCGTAGTTAGTAGGGTGGTCTTTATCAGGTCGCATAGAAACGATTTTTCCGTTTTCAGCCTGAATAATCGTGCCACAACCTACACCACAATAAGGGCATTGAGCTAACGCCGTTTTGCGATTAGCTGAGTCTGTATCGGTAGTGCCAGAGGCAGCTTCCAACTCAGGGTTAGCACCGACCAACAAACTGGCACCAGCAGCCGCACTAGTAGTAAATGCACTGTTTTTTAGGAAATCACGACGCGATAGTCCTTTCTTAAATCTTTTCATGTCTTCTCTCCTATTTAGTGGCAGTTGTGCTAGATGTAGCAGCGCTTTTGGGTTTAGTTTCGTTGTTCCTAGCTAGGGTGCGAAGATAAACGATGATGTCTTCAATCTCCTGATCAGCGAGATTGGCTAAACCATCTGAGCCAGAAAAGCCCTTCATGCGAGTATTCGAACGACCTTCTTTGATAGTCGTACGCAAGAAACCATCAGATACTTTATTGAGCGTTCCTGCTTTACCAATAGCTGTACCTGTACTACCTGCGGCGTAACCATCACCTTTAGGACCATGACAGGTGGCACAAATATAATGAAACCATTGTTCCCCTAAGCGCGGGTCACCATGTGCTTCAGGCTGTGCTTCAACTTCAGCGACACGATCAGGTAATTTTGCAAAGCTGCGTAAATAAGCAAGAATGGCACGGCCTTTATCACGCCCTAAATGGGCGAAAGGTGGCATTCCTGTTCCTGCTCTGCCATCACGGATGGTGCCTAAAATCATCTTATCGGTAGCGATACTTAGAAATTCTGGATTAGAAAGAGAAGGTGCAAAACCTGGTTTACCGATAGCGTCGGCCTGGTGGCAAAAAATACAGTTTTGTTGATATAGCTGTTTGCCTTCATTAACTTTAGCATCGTCGCCTTCTGCGTGAAGCAGAGAGCTTGTCGTCAGTGCTAACACCCCTATAATTGGGTATAAGCAGCGTTTAAAAATCCTCATTCTCATAGTGTTCTCCTGATGGTGGTTCGGTTTATTTTTATATCTTTGTTTTCTTTGATATTTGTGTAGTCACTATAACTGGCTGTCAATCTTCTTAACTACCAGTCTCCTTTATCTGGGATAGCGGGCATATCTTCATGGCACTCGTTACAAGCAATGCTGTCTTGTTCGATGAGCTTGTGCCAACCATCGACAACTTTTTCTCTGTCGTAAGTAGTGGGAGGTGTGTGTGCAATACCTTGGTGGCATTGGATGCAGGTCATCCCCCAACCCACACTTAACTTATGAAGTTTTCCTGCTTTGAGTGATTGTTTACTGTGTGCCATTGCATGAGTGTCATGACAATTTTGGCACTCTCTTGAGTTAGTTTCCTGCATGGTCTGCCAAACATGGTTGGCTAATTCAGGGCGTTTCTTCACGAATTTCTCGCGTGTGTCGATACTGCCTTTAGCCCAGTGGTAGAGCTCATTAGTGGCGCGGATTTTTCGTACTATTTTATGTATCCATTCTTTAGGTACATGGCAATCTGGGCAGGTAGCTCGAACGCCAGTAGAGTTTTCGTAGTGCACCGTTTTTTTGTATTCTTGATAGACATTTTCGTTCATTTCGTGGCACGAAATACAAAATGACTCGGAATTGGTCAGCTCCATACTCCAGTTGAAACTACCCCAGAAAAGAATGCCAGCGAAAAAAGAGAAAGGGGCGAAGCGTGACAACAGCCTCGTGAGCTTACGCTGAGAACTTTTCATCGAAAATGGTTACCTCCTCCACAATGCAATTTGCTACTTCTTTTATCCTCTGTAGGGATTTATGCACCTATCCTAGGGCACACATGTCTGAACCTACTTGATGTAAATCAATAAGGTTAAGTGCAAAGGGTAAATCAGGTAGTTTTCTTGATGTATATCAATAGTAATTGTAGGTGATTAGCAAGAATAATCTACATAGGTATAGGTTTTGGTAACTAGATAAAATAGAAATGATATATTTTACAATAGGATGCACGAAATATAGAGTAAAAAATAAATTTCCCTAATCTATGTTAGTTAGTTTGAATATTTGAATAAATTAATATACATCAAAGATAATCTTCCCCTTAGTAGATAGCATCTAGTATATATCCAGCAATAGCGAAACAAAGTATGTCGTCACCCGATCTCAATAGGCGTTTTTTTTTACGTGGCAAAGTAAAGCCTCCGCCTGTTGCAGTATTGCGCCCTCCTTGGGCGGTTAATGAATCACAATTTATAGAAACCTGTACTCGCTGTGATGACTGTATTGAGGCTTGCCCTGAAAGCATATTGGTGCGAGGTGATGGTGGTTTTCCAACCGTTAATTTCAAACAGGGTGAATGTACGTTTTGTGCTCAATGTGCTCAATCTTGTCAGATAGGTGCCATTAATATTCATAACGTAAAGGACAATTTTTCGCCTGATAACGCATGGGATTTAGACGTTGTTTTTAGCTCAAAATGCTTATCGTTAAATGCCATTGTGTGCCGTATCTGTGGTGATAGTTGTGAGCCTCACGCGATTCGTTTCCAACTAAAAGTAGGTGGTGTTTCCGAGCCAAAAATTACACTGGATGATTGTACAGGCTGCGGTGCATGCCTCGCTATTTGTCCCGTTGATGCTGTGCAGATTAATAAACCTTCTACCTCGACTATTAATCCAAAGGGTATAGCCGCTTGACCATATTCTTAGTTGATCGCGTTATATGAGATAGGGAGACAAAATAAGTATTAAAAATACTATCTTATTCAATTATCACTTCGGAATTTTGAGCTTGATGTAGGTTGGTTTTTTAAATGCTTGTATGTGATTGATTTGTTTTTCGCGTACTGGTATGGGGGTTTATGAGTCTACAAGTTTAAGTCGTGGGCTTTCCATTCCGATGCTGAAAACGGATAAATATGCGGGTTGCGGTGCTTGTCCTAAAGACCCTATCTCAATACGCATGAAATAAACCGTTGAAGTTGCTTGATTTGAGTCAAGAAGAGGATATGGCATTTGATGAATATCAATGTGAAGTAATATTCGCGGAAACTAATATAGAAACGCTTATGGAACAATGGGATAACCAAGTGAAAGACTCAGGTATTACTGCCTGATAGGCATAATACACGCATACTTAGGAGGGAATAGTACATGAGCATATATAGCTTAGTCGTACATACAAAACCAGAAAATATTGAAGCCGTTACTGCCAACCTAAAGGCAGTGGAAGCGGTCGAGGTTCATGGGATTAATGAAAAAGGCAAGATAGTCGTTTCACTTGACCACCCTGATCGCAATTACTGTAGCGATGCAATCATGGGTTTCCACGAAATACCAGGGGTCATTAACTCATCCCTGATTTATGAATTTTTTGAAGATGATGACGAGGATACAAAGAAAACTGAGGATTCCCGCCAAAAAAGCACCCGCACGACAACTACAAAAGAGGTATCTTAAACATGAAATTAACACGTCGAGATTTTATTAAAAGCCAGGCAGTTGCTGCGGCCGCCGTGTCGGCAGGAATAACGTTGCCGTCAGCCGTGCTTGCAGAAGACAAAAAAGATGATGGTATCCGCTGGGATAAAGCGGCTTGCCGCTTTTGTGGTACGGGTTGCTCGGTATTACTAGGTGTTAAAGATGGCAAGGTTGTTGCCACGCAGGGTGATCCTGATGCGCCAGTAAACAAAGGTTTAAACTGTATTAAAGGCTACTTCCTTACCAAGATAATGTACGGTAAAGACCGTTTGACTAAGCCGTTACTGCGTATGAAAGATGGTAAGTTTGCCAAAGAAGGGGAGTTTACTGAAGTTTCTTGGGACTATGCGTTTAAAACGATGGCAGAGAAATGGATAGCCGCCCGTAAGGCAAAAGGTGCTAAAGGCGTCGGTATGTTCGGTTCTGGACAGTGGACACTCTGGGAAGGCTATGCCGCTTCAAAGCTAATGAAAGGTGGGTTCCGCTCTAACAGCCTTGATCCTAACGCCCGTCATTGTATGGCATCTGCAGTAGGTGCGTTTATGCGTACTTTTGGTATTGATGAGCCGATGGGTTGTTATGACGACATGGAGCATGCCGATGCATTCGTGCTTTGGGGTTCTAATATGGCGGAGATGCATCCTATCCTGTGGTCACGTATTACAGATACTCGTTTAACCAAGCCTGGTTGTGAAGTTCATGTTCTTTCTACCTTTACCCACCGTAGTTTTGAGCTTGCCGATAATGGCATGATCTTCCACCCGCAAACCGACTTGGCGATTCTTAACTATATTGCTAATCATATTATTCAAACCAAAGCTTACAACAAAGAGTTTATTGATGCGCATTGTAACTTCAAGAAAACACCAACTGATATTGGTTATGGTCTGCGCGACTCCCATCCTCTACAAAAGAAAGCCAAGAATGCTAACAAAGGTAAGCTAACAGGTATTACTTTTGAGGAGTATGCAAAATCTGTTGAGCCATATACGTTGGATAAAGCCCACGAAATTTCGGGCGTTCCCAAAAAACAATTGAAGCGCTTGGCTGAACTATATGCGGATCCTAAAAAGAAGATTACTTCTTACTGGACAATGGGTTTCAACCAGCACACTCGTGGTGTATGGGTGAACAGTCTGTGCTACAACGTACACTTATTAATGGGCAAAATTTCTGAGCCTGGAAATGGTCCTTTCTCACTAACAGGCCAACCATCCGCCTGTGGTACAGCGCGTGAAGTGGGTACATTTACCCATCGTTTACCTGCCGATTATGTCACCAAAAAAGACTCACATTGTAAGTTTGGTGAGAAGATTTGGGATCTGCCTGCTGGCACTATTCCAAGAGCAAATGGCAAGATGGACGATAAAGATCAATCTGATATCTCTGGCAAACCAATGGGAAAAACTCTGATTCATGCGGTTGCCATGCACCGTGCCTTGAAAGATAAGAAGATGAATTGCTTCTGGGTTATGTGTAATAACAATCTGCAAGCGGCGGCTAACTTTAATGAAGAATCATGGCCTGGGTGGCGTGATCCTGAAAACTTCATTACGGTTTCTGATCCTTATCCAACCGTTTCAGCGATGGGTGCTGACCTTATTTTACCAACCGCGATGTGGGCAGAAAAAGAAGGTGCGTATGGTAATTCAGAGCGTCGTACTCAATTCTGGAGACAGCAAGTCAAAGCTCCCGGTGATGCAAAATCTGACGTTTGGCAGCTTATGGAGTTTTCTAAATACGTGAAGGTGACTGATGTATGGCCTGAGGATTTAATTGCCAAAATGCCAGAAGTTAAAGACAAGACCTTGTATGAAGTGCTCTATGCAAATGGTGGCGTTAACAAGTTCGAGAAAATCCAGGTTCAAGATGAAGCTGGGAACAAGTACGATAATGATGAATCCGAACATTTTGGTTTCTACGTCCAGAAAGGATTGTTCGAAGAGTATCGTCGCTTCCAGCATGAAGGCCCCAAGAAAGGTCATGAAATGGCTCCCTTTGAAAAATACCATGCAGCTCGTGGACTGCGCTGGCCTGTTCTTGATGGCAAAGAGACCTTGTGGCGCTTTCGTGAAGGTTACGATCCCCATGTAAAAGCACATAACCCAGACGTTAAGAAAGGTGATGTGTACTTCTACGGCAAGAAAGACGGTAAGGCAAATATTATTACGGCGCCTTACGAGCCAGCAGCTGAGCCACCCAACAAAGAATACGACCTATGGTTATGTACAGGTCGTGTACTTGAGCATTGGCACTCAGGTTCTATGACCCGCCGTGTTCCTGAACTTTATCGTGCTGTTCCAGATGCGGTTGTTTATATGCATAAGAACGATGCCAAGAAGCGCAGATTGCGTGACGGCTCCAAGATCAAGCTACAAACTATTCGTGGTGAAGTAGTTAGTACGGTGAAAACTCGTGGTCGTAACCAGCCTCCGGAAGGCTTGGTCTTTATGCCCTGGTTCGATGCTGGTCGCTTGGTAAACAAGCTGACTCTTGATCAGACAGATCCACTCTCAAAAGAGACGGATTATAAAAAATGTGCTTGTAAGGTTGTTAAAGTTTAGGGCTATGGCTTAACAATAAAGCACTACGAATCCAGTGTTCTGACTAGTTAGATAGTCAGAACACGGATTTTATCTTTTAACTATTTGTTATTAAATACATGTCAAATTCTCAATCCAAACAGTCTCAGAAAAAAAGTAGAGGTAAAGGTATTAGCCGCCGTCGCTTTTTGAATGATATGGCAGGTACAGCCTGCGGTGTGGGACTGTTAGGTTTGGGTATTAGTATGTACTCACGCTCCGCAAATGCGATTAAGCCACTGGCGATACGTCCACCAGGTGCGCTACCAGAAAAAGACTTTTTGGCCGCTTGCACGCGTTGTGGAATCTGCGTGCGGGATTGTCCTTACGACATCCTGAAATTGGCCAAGGTCGGCGATAAAGTTCCAACAGGTACTCCCTATTTTACTGCCAGAACAGGCCCTTGCGAGATGTGTGAAGATATCCCTTGTGTTCCTAACTGTCCTACAGGTGCGCTGGATCATAAGCTGACTGATATCAGTAAATCTCGCATGGGGTTAGCGGTAGTAGTTGATCAGGAAACCTGTATAGCCTTTCTTGGATTACGCTGTGAGGTTTGTTTTAACGTCTGCCCTGTTCGGGGTAAAGCGATTACCTTGGATTATAAACATAATGAGCGCTCAGGTCGTCATGCCATGTTTATTCCAGTTGTGCATTCAGAAGACTGCACGGGTTGTGGCTTATGCGAAAAGGCGTGTATTTTGGAAGATGCGCCTGCTATTAAAATCTTCCCCACCCATTTGGCAAAGGGTGACCTTGGTCATCATTATCGAGTGGGCTGGGATCAGCAAAAAAAGAAAGGTGGAAGCCTGATCAAATCCACAGATAAGCATAAATATAACTTACCTAAAGGGGTTCGTTATGACTATGAAGGCGTGGGTCTGATAACGGATGAACAGGGGAATCCAATTATTGAGCCAAATAATACACCTGTTGATCCTACAGATAATAATTCAGAGTCAGAAATGCCAGGCTCAAGCAATCCGCTAGATGCATTGAATAAAGGCATTCAGGAGGCTCAGTAAGTGGCCACTGAACTTAAAATAGGTCAGGAAGCCATTGAGAAAAAAGGTTGGTGGCAAGCCTATAAATGGTTAGTGCTGAGGCGCACTAGTCAAATAGGTATTCTGTTGTTATTTATGCTTATCCCTATTTGCAAATGGATAAGTCCTGAGGCCGATTGCCAACTTGGCTGGATTATGAAAGGTAATCTTTCTTCCAGTAAGTTTTTTGACACGATCCCGATGACAGATCCATTGTTATTTTTACAAATGATCGCCGCTGGCTTTACCAGCATAGCGGTAGAAGCGGTCATAGGCGCACTGATTATTTTAGTATTTTATTTATTAGTGGGTGGGCGTGTTTTTTGCTCCTGGGTATGTCCAGTTAACATCGTTACCGATGCAGCCTTTTGGTTACGAACAAGGTTAAAACTAGTGGGTGGAACTCGCTTTTCACGCAATATTCGCTACTGGCTTCTAGGCATGGTTTTGATCGTTTCGGCAGTGACAGGATCATTGGCCTATGAATTGATTAATCCCGTATCCATGTTGCATCGTGGCTTATTTTTTGGCATGGGTTTCGGTTGGCTAGTCATTGCTGCAGTGTTTGTGTTTGACCTGATTATTACCAAGCGTGGCTGGTGTACGCATATCTGTCCAGTGGGAGCATTCTATAGTCTGCTGGGCAAGGTTAGCCCACTTCGTGTCAGAGCTGATGCCAGAGAGCTTTGTGATGACTGTGGTGAGTGCTATATCGTCTGCCCAGAAGCACAAATTATCAAGCCCGTTTTAAAAGGTAAAGAAAAAGGAATTGCTCCCGTTATTTTAGCGGGAGAATGTACGAACTGTGGTCGTTGTATTGATGTGTGTGCCGAGGACGTTTTCCATTTTGGTAATCGTTATTCGGTTTCACCCAAACCTGCACCAATAGCAGCAAAAATTTTAAACAGTAAGCTAAGTAAGAATAGCTTAGAACAAAAAAGTTAAAAGTATTTAAACAAACAAATTAAGGTCTGATGGAGGCTGTTATGAAAAGAACATTATTAGTAACAATAGTTGGAACATTTATGCTTGCGCAGGCTCCGGTATTTGCTGAAGGCGAGTCATCAGAGGCTTCAGCAGCACCGACTGAAGAGACTACATCCAAGCCCGAAGAACCCGCTATCGGTAAAGCCGTTGAAGTGGCTTCACTACGCGGCAAGAATGCCCTGGATAAAGAAGCAAAAGCTATCGAAAAGAAGAAGCAATTTAAATCAGGGGATGGCATTGAGCGAAACTGGGAGCTACAGCCACCTAGCATTCCACATGATATATCCAAAGAACGGATTACCCTGAAAGGTAATTCTTGTATGAAATGCCATAGTGTGGCTAATCATGAGAAAGAGAAAGCCCCCTCGGTTTCAAAAACACACTTTGTTACTAGAGATATGAAGGTACTTGATAAGCTGTCTTCTCGTCGCTACTTCTGTAATCAGTGCCATACCCCTCAGGCTGATATAGATCCTTTAGTAGATAATTCATTTGAAGCTAACTCAATAAAACTAAATAACTTGTTACTGGATAAAACGGGAAAGTAAGAAGCGTATATACAATGAGACCTTTGCACGAAAGATATGACGGATAAAAATGGCTTGAATTTCCTCTATTTCTGCTAAAAATTCGGCCAATAGCTCGGCTATTACCCTCTTTTTTAGCAAAA
>JALXAX010000065.1 GCA_026991755.1 Thiotrichaceae bacterium
GAACAGCCCTGGTATTGTACCTGCGAGGGTATTTTGCACCTAGGGAGCAAATGAACAACGGGATTATTTTCGATGAAAGGGCGAAGTCTAGACGCAACAAAGCCCACTGTGTAGCGGGCTTTGTTGTTTGTTAAATTTGGTGCCCAGGGCCGGAATCGAACCGGCACGGTGTTTCCACCGAGGGATTTTAAGTCCCTTGCGTCTACCAATTTCGCCACCTGGGCTAAAGATGGTCTTGCTTATTTTGATCTTAAAACGTAGACAGTTTTAGGAGATCGAAAGTTGGAGGCTGAGCCCGGAATCGAACCGGGATAAACGGTTTTGCAAACCGGTGCATAACCATTCTGCAACTCAGCCTTTATTTGTGGGAACGAATCATACCATCAGTTTTTAATGAATACGATTATTATTTCCTACAAAAAATTAAGGCCTCGAAAGTTAATATCGAGGCCTTTAGATTTGGAGCGGGAAACGAGATTCGAACTCGCGACCCCGACCTTGGCAAGGTCGTGCTCTACCAGCTGAGCTATTCCCGCTTTGTTGCTTGGTGTTGAGGTGGGCTATGATAGTGATGCTTATCAAAACTGTCAACACTGTTTTTCGGTTTTTTATGACCGTTTAGAATTTTGTTGCAGCTCTCACTCAGATAATTCGTAAAACTACTTTAATACTAGGCTATTAGCTCTGCTAGTTGTTCTTCTGATAACACCATCACACCCAGCTTTTCTGCCTTTGTTAGCTTTGAGCCAGCCTTTTCGCCTGCAATAATTGCTGTTGTCTTTTTAGAAACACTTCCCGTTACCTTGGCTCCTAATGCTTGTAACTTTTCTTTTGCTTGGCTACGCGTCATAGAGGTGAGTGAACCCGTTAGTACATATGTCTTTCCAGCTAAGGGCTGCTGTGTTTCATCAGCGATTATTTCTATCTCTGGCCAAGATATATTTGCATCTAACAATGCTTTTATTATTTCTTGATTATGCGGTTGTTTGAAGAAAGTAACGATATGACTGGCAACAATAGGCCCCACATCATCAACCTCTTCTAATGCTTCTTGTGTTGCTGTTTGTATCTTTTCTAGCGTAAGGAAATGTTCTGCAAGACTTTTAGCAGTTGCCTCCCCTACTTCTCTAATACCTAGCGCATAGATGAAACGTGCGAGAGTCGTTTGTTTACTAGCTTCAATCGCATTGATGAGGTTCTCGGCTGACTTCTCCCCCATTCTTTCGAGTTTTGCTACGTCTTCCGCTTTCAGTCTGTAGATATCATCGATATGTTTTATTAGTTGTTGATCGTAAAGTTGCACTACCAGTTTACTGCCTAAGCCATCAATATCCATCGCTTTACGTGATGCAAAATGTTTGATGCTTTCTTTAACTTGCGCAGGACAGAATAAACCACCTGAACAACGTGCTATGGCTTCGCCTTCTTCTAATAAGATGTCAGAGCCACATTCAGGACATTGTGTAGGTTGCTCTATGACTATTCTCTTTTTACCTTGTGTATGCACGGCAACTACTTTTGGGATGACATCGCCTGCTCGTTTTACGATGACCGTATCACCAATATAAACACCTATTCTTTTTATCTCGTCCATATTATGTAGCGTTGCGTTGCTGACCGTTACACCACCCACAAATACAGGCTCTAGACGTGCAACAGGTGTAATGGCACCTGTTCGTCCCACTTGAAATTCAACATCTAGCAATTCTGTGGTTTCTTCCTCGGCGGGAAATTTTTGAGCAATAGCCCAGCGTGGTGCTCGACTTACAAAACCCAGCTCTTTTTGCTGATCAAAATTATTAACCTTAAAGACAATGCCATCTATTTCATACGGTAACTCAGAGCGTATGTAAGCCAGATTCTGGTAGTAGTCGTTACATTCACTGATTCCTTTTACTTTCTTGACCTCAGGACATATTCGTAATCCCCATTGCCCTAATTGCTCTAATGTATCCAATTGGTTGTCTGGAATACTACCGTCCTTGACCAAGCCAACTGCATAGCAATACATCGCTAAAGGTCGTGTGGCGGTAATACTGGAGTCCAGTTGTCTGAGGCTACCTGCCGCAGCATTTCGTGGATTGATAAAAGGCTTTTCCCCCTCTTTTAACAAACCTTCATTTAGTTTTTTGAAGCCTTCTTTGGGCATGTAGACCTCACCTCTAACTTCGAGAGTTTGCGGCCAGTCATCACCTTTTAGGGCAAGCGGAATTGAGCCGATAGTACGAATATTGTCAGTAATATCTTCTCCTGTTGTGCCATCACCACGAGTTGCCGCACGAATTAAAATCCCTTTTTCATATAACAAGCTCACCGCTAAGCCATCTAACTTAGGTTCAGCTATATATTCAATGTCGGTATCGTCATCTAAGCGGTTGCGTAAACGTTTATCAAATGCAGCAAGCTCTTCAGAAGAAAAGGCATTGCCTAATGAAAGCATCGGAACTTCATGCTTTACCGACGTAAATGCAGATAAAGGAGCAGCCCCTACTCGTTGGGTTGGAGAGTCCATGGTGAAAAGTTCAGGATTGTCTGCTTCTAGCTGTTGTAATTCGCGCAACAACCCATCGTACTTAGCATCAGAAATCTCTGGGTCATCAAGTACATAATACTGGTAATTATGATGGTGCAACGTCGTTCTGAGTTCTTCCGCACGTTTATGGTTTATAGTCATTATGAAAGTTTGATGATAAGGGAAGTTAGGATTATTACTATAAATAAGAAGGGTTACAACTGTTATTGAAAAGCCTCTGGTTATGTTTGACTAGAATTCTTATAGTAACTCTGTTCTCTTTTAAGGGATTGTTATTTAGCCCCTAAATAGAGGAAATGCTCCTACGGGTTACGGGTTACGACTATCGAACGATTAAACATACGATGTTTATAACAAGAGCCTCGAACCCGTAGAAGTTATTTCGTTTCAAAACGCATACTCAGGGATTGACGTAATATCGACTATCTATAAGACCTGCGAGAAACGAATGTTTTACATGTTCTGTTTTAATCCTACTCTCAGGAGGCATTTGATGAAAGCATTTATTCCCGATGATTTTGCTGCCCTTATTGGTATTGACTGGGCGGATAAGAAGCATGATATTTGCGAGTATTCTTTAACACAAAAGCAGTATCAATTATCCGTTATATCTAGCAAACTCGAAGCCATTCGTGACTGGACTAATGCCCTGAAAAAGAAATATCCTCAGCAGCGCATCGCGGTGAGTTATGAGCTTAAAAAAGAGCCATTGATCTATGCATTAAGCAAATATGATCATCTGATCTTTTTTCCTATTAACCTACAACCGTCGCTAAATATCGAAAAGCCTTTGCTCCAAGCGGTGCAAAAGATAACCCCACCGATGCCCAGATCTGAACTGCTGGTAAGGCACATGGATAAATTCACATCATTAGAGCCAGAGTCTGCTGAGTATCGCATCTTTGCTCAACTCGTTGAAAATCGCCGTAAGCGGGTACAGGACAGAGTTCGATTAACCAACAGACTCACCGCGACCTTGAAAAACTACTATCCACAAGTTATTGAATGGTTAGCAGAAAAAGACACTATGATCTTTTGTGACTTTATTTTGAAATGGTCTACCTTAGCCGATGTACAGCGGGCAAAAGCCTCCACATTGACGACTTTTTTCCATGCTCATCATGTCCGTTATGCCTATGTCATAGAGCATCGAATTGAGCGCATTAAGTCGGCACATCCATTAACCGATGATTGCGATGTCATTGTGCCGAACCAACTGCTGGCAAAACATCTGATACAGCAACTAAAAACACTAATGCAAGCCATTTCAGAACATGATGTAGAGATCAAACAGCACTATAAGGCGTGTACCGATCAAGTCATCTTCGATAGTTTACCTGGCGCAGATCCTGTCTTTGCGCCCCGTTTACTGGTCGCTTTTGGTGAGAATAGAGACCGCTATCAAAGTGCTTCAGAAATTCAGCGCTACGCTGGCATTGCCCCTGTTTTAGAGCAGAGTGGAAAACAATTGTGGACGCACTGGCGCTATAGTTGTCCTACCTTTTTAAGACAAAGTTTCGTCGAATGGTCGGGTGAAAGTATTCACTACTCATCCTAGGCAAAGGCTTATTATGAACAAGAAAAACAGAAAGGGAAACCTCACCAAACAATTATTCGGTGCCTAGCTTTTAAGTGGATTCGCATTATCTTTAGGTGTTGGAAGAGTGGCAAACCGTATGATGAATCGAGGTATCTTAAAGCCTTAAAAAAAAGACACTCTCCGTTATTGGAATTTGCTATTTCAGCCTAGAAATTACTGGACTGTCCTCCTTAGGGCGTGTTGTTATATCTTATGTTAATTCGAAGAGGAGAAACTTGGATGCTTTTTTATCAAAAGTAAGCGTGCCTTAACAGACTTTCCACTTCGTAAAGCTGAGTAGTTTCAATTATTTTCAATATATTTAATTGGAATAATAGAAGATTCATATTTTCTTCTTGTTTTAGGGTGTTGACGTGTACGAATATCAAACTTCACATGACACCTAGAACAGTTCAGGTTGAAACTTGTTCTTGCCGCTTCTGTATGTTCCTTTGTATATAGAATGTCTCGGAATTTTGTTTCGTTAATATTCCCTAGTAATGAGTTTTTTTGACAAACCATGACATCACCATTAGCGGCTACCCAAATGTTGTTATACATATAGCAAGGTACTTCTAAGTTTTGCTTTTCAATTAGCCAGTCAGGTATGGCATGAATGGATTGCTTTGAATTTACAATTAACTCAGGTGACTCTTCCTTTATTTGTTCCATTCGTTTTACTAGCGTATATATTTGTGGTCGATCTTCTTCATAGAGCTGAAGCTCTTCTTTTTTACCATCATTAAAGTAAGGGAAATCATAGTGAACAAGCTGCACCCCAATTTGTATGGAGTATTTCTTGGCAAAATCAACCACTTCTTGGAGTGATTTAGTGTTGCAGGTTGGTTTCATTAGTAACCAACTTAAGACGATGGTGACATCAGGGTATGTTTGGGTGATATAGGCTATATTCTTTTCTAGTTGCGCAAACCTATCTTTTTTATCAACATATTTATCATACTCTTCACCAATACCATAGATACCAATGTATATTTGCCTGAGACCTGCTTCATACAGACTATCCATTTTTTGGGGTTTTAGTAAAACTGCATTGCTACCAAGTGTAGGGTGCAAGCCTAAACGATACGCATAAGCGACTATTTCAGGTAAGTCTTTATGTATGAGAGGCTCTCCTCCATAGATCCAGACATTGGGAATTTTATAGTGCTTAAGATCGTCAAGAATGGTTTTAATGCTTTCAAGATCAAGTGATTCTTTAGGCATGAATTCACGCCCATAATCACAGCCATCACAGCGCAAGTTGCATTGGGATGTAATGGCCAGAAACACATACCTAACATCCGCTTTAATAATATTTGGGTATACATCGGCTATTCCATGAACAAGGCTTAACCTATAACTCTCTGCATTGCGCACGCCTTTAGCAATCTGCTTTAGAAAAGGTGAGGTGCTGTGCTTTAATTGCCGGAAGTAAATATGCTGAAGTGTATCTCTAATTCTCATTATTATTGCCCGTGTGAGATGATTTGATTCGCAATCATTTCACTCATAGTTTCTTTTAACCATGGATCATAGATATAACTTATCTATTCACTGACATATGGAATTTTAACAACTCAATGAACTGTTAAAACTCTTGACGGTAGGGTAAGGGAAACCTTTCATCAACCTATTTCAACTACACTTAATCATTCACTCTCAGAACTACCCTGCACCATTCTAAAATAGTTATCTATATTCGTTTTAAGCTCTAACATTTCTTTATTGATTTGTTGCTGTTCTGGGCCATCGTATTTGAGTTCTTCTAACAAGATGCGTGATAAGTTTTTATTGATCCTTTTTAGCGGGCTTTTCATCAAAATGTACTCTTTGGGCAGGGGCACAATGCTTTCTGACTCTTCCTGTGCGGCTTCTACACCACCGTTTCTAGCGGCGCGGATGATTTTTCTGGCTTCTTTGACGGTTTTGTCTGCTATTAACGGTAGTACATCTTCCTGTATGTCTTTATTTAAAGTGATGATTTCGTTGGTTTGACTAGCGTTTAGCTCGCCCATGCCGCGTGCTTTTTTTACGGCTTCGGATGCTAGTGCGTCTCTTTTGATAGCACTTTTTATAACCGATTTTGACAGGCCTGTTTTTTCAGCGGTGATTGCAGCAAAGGAGTTGGTGTCTAGCTTTTCTTTTTCTTTCTCTTTTAGTTTATTTTCTGGGCTTAGTTCTTCGTTGGATAGATCGACTTTGATGGCCGTTGGATTGAGGGATTCGTAGATTTCCCTGCCTCTGTTTAAGCACTTTTCGAACTCCAATTTATTGAGCGGTGTACGCACCAGGTTTTCGTCAATGGAGATGAGTTCTTGCTCTAGTACATCCCTGTCAACGATATGCACGACGGTTTCTTTCCAGCCTAGTTCTGTCATGGCTTGAAAACGTCTTGCGCCTGCTAGTAGCTCGTTTTCTGTATTGACGGTTATGGGGTTGATCAAGCCTACTTTTTCGATGCTCTTTTTTAGGGTTTCTACATCTGTTTCGATTCTTAGGTATTCGCTATTTCTTTTTATATCTGATAGTTGCAGGTTGGTTACTTTCACGATCATTCCTTTGGGTGGCTGTCGGGGCTAACAGCAAGCGCGCTATTGTAGGCAAAAGTTGGCCGAGTTTCTATGAATTATTGGGAGAATTTTTCCTATATTTCTGTATTTGCTTTTAGCTTCCCTTTATTGAACCTAGAACCCTGCCAGCATCTTAACCCCTCAATCCCCCTTCAAAAAGGGGGTGGCTATAATAGCTAATACTTTCAGAGCTTCTAAAACACCCATCACTCCGTTGTAAACGTCCCCGAATAGCGAAACAACTGTCCAAACCACGGATGCTTCAACCTAAAATCCATCGCAAACTCCTCCTCATTCAAAGCCCTTTCAACAATAGTGGTATGCCCCAAAATCAGCCACTCTGGAATCGGCAATAATAACGACCCAAGCTTAATAACATAATGCACACCTTCATAATGCAATTCTCCCTGCTCTACCGTCACCGCCATACGTAAGCCCATAAACGGGCTGACGTATTCAATCAACTCACTGGTATTAGCCCTATTAGTCCCACTAGCTCCTTTCTCACCACTCGTATAAACCCAATAACTTTTAAAGAAAATCGTCTTGCCATCAGGAAAATGAATACTACGTTTCCAACGTTGCACTCCTCCTTCCATCCATTTTTCAACAGTAGCTGGGACATTCTCACCTCGTTTATTCACCAATGCGCCCAGTAATCGCATAAAACTTAAATAGGGTTGCATCAATGGCGGATACTCTATGGTTAATACACCACTATCGGTATTATTAGTGTGCTGGTAGTGGGCTTGCAGTGCAGCAGGCAATTGCTCCCACTGTTTGCCTAGCGCCTGCTGCATTAGCGGTTTATTGTGTTGTTCTGATTGCTTATTTGTCATGATTTTCTCCTGTTATCTATCAACTTTGTTTGTTGAATGCCACCTTTGTCTTCGACTCCGCTCAGACGACGGTTACGTTGTAGTGATATCGAATATGCCCTAATCATAAAAACTAGATCCCTAAGCAGAGTCGAAGGGCACGGCACTCTACACCAACGCCTCCCCCACTATCACAACCGTTTCTGCACCATCAGCAGTACAATACCCATCATCGCAATAAACGCAGGGACACCTAACCAAAACCACATCCTTGCGTACTTCCAATACCTCTGTGGCAACGGTGTTTTATTTTTACTAGCTTGTTTCGACATATCTCGCATACGAATTTGCAGCCACACCACGGGCAGCCAGCACAGCCCTGCGAAAAGATATAAACCCAAGCTAACAGCGACCCAAGGGGTAGTCAGTGGTAAACCACTCAAGTGCAGCATCCAAAACCCCGTTAATGGCTGGATGATGATGGTTGGTGTAGTAAATAGCCAATCCGCTAGTACCACATGTCGATTGGTAACAGCTATATGCGATACATCACGCGAGAGATCCGCCATCCATTTATAAAATGCACTGCCTAAACCTGTTCCAAAAAGCAGTACCATGCTGATAATGTGAATATATTTAACTACAAGATAGCTCATACCTGTTTCTCCTTTACTGTTCTTGTCGTTTCGATAGCAGTTAGTGCTAAGCCTTGTTCAATGGTCAGTGGAGGTCTGCCTAATAGTTTAGTGAGGGGTTTTGAGTCAGCCGTATTACCTTGTTGAAGCATGCGTAAATTATCAGGGTACAACAGTGGAAACAGCCGATGAGCAAACTGTGAAAACAGCAATACGCTACGATAAGATAGGCGGATAACAAGCGCAGGAGGCTTGCCCAATGAGGCACGTATAGCTTGAAGATAATCTGCAAAAGATATCGCTTTTGCACCCACTACATCAATCGTTTGGCAATCATCAACGCTTGGTTGCAAGCAATGCATAACCGTAGCGACCAGGTCGCTCACATGCACTGGTTGTATCTGCTGCTGACCCGCATCGGTTAAGGGGATAACGGGGAATAACGCTAAACGCTTAAACAGCTTCAGACTTGTACCTCCCTCTCCATAGACTAGCGATGGACGTAATACAAACCACAAAAGTGACGAGCCACGTAAATAGTCATCCGCCTTTAATTTGCTCTTTTGATAGGCTGTAAAAGCCTGTTCATCAGCCCCTAATGCAGATAGCTGGATAACCCGTTTTACACCCCTTTCACCCATTTGCTGACATGCTTTAAACAAGGCGATAGGTGCATCGGTATGCAGTTGTGAGAAACGCTGTTGTTTACTTTCAACAATAATGCCAACGCTATTAATGACCACATCGACACCTTCCAATAGCGGCAACCAGTGTTCTACACTCAGGAAGGTTGTGTAATCCGCCTCGTGGTGAGAAGGGGTGATTAGTTCATAGCCAGCGCTAGCTTTTATGTCTTCTAACGCTTGTTTTATATGACTACCTATAAAGCCAGTAGAGCCTGTTAAGAGTATTTTCATTTCATCATCTGCGGGTTATTAATGATGAAATAAGTATGGTAAAGAAGCTACGGGAAAGCTTCCGCTTTGATAGTAGTGGAGAAGGTTTCTATTCCTGAATGGTCATTTTAGAAGGTGAAAAGAAGTTCTTGTAGCCATGCTTATAAATATCTCATAGAGACCTGTAGATACTATGAGAGTCACAAAAAGTCCTATCCTTAGTTCTTTCACACAAATAAAGGAACAAGACATGACCCAAGTGACTCTCAAAACAAACCTTAATACAAACGAAGGCATATTGCACATGGCTTTTGACCTGAGCCATAAAAGTTGGAAACTAGCCTTCAGTGATGGCAAGCACTATCGTTATTGCCATGTTGAAGGAAAGAACCTTCCTGCATTAAGCGAAGCGATCAGCAAAGCCAAACAGAAGTTTGGTCTTCCAGAAGGTTGTCAAGTAGTGAGCTGCTTTGAAGCAGGACGCGATGGCTTCTGGTTACACCACCATTTAGAAAGTATAGGCGTACACAATCTGGTAGTAGACTCAGCCAGTATCGAAGTCAATCGCCGAAAACAACAGGTCAAAACCGATAAAATAGATGCTAAAAAATTGCTGGGAATGTTGATGAGACATACGTCAGGAGAGCGCAAACACTGGAGTATCGTTAATGTACCATCAGAAGAAGATGAAGATCTTCGGAGGATACAACGTGAAATAGACCGATTGACCAAAGAACAAAGTCAACACACGACACGAATGCGCTCACTATTAAACCTGCATGGTATCGTCATTCAAGGAAGCATAGGAGGCAAAGACTGGGAAACGACACTGGATCAACTACAGATGTGGAATGGTGAACCACTAAGGCCCTTTATAAGAGCCTAACTTCTGCGTGAAAATGAAAGATTGATTCTGGTTCGACAACAGCGGCAAGCACAAGAGAAAGAAAAACGTCGGTTACTCGAAGAAGAGCTAGAAAACTACCCTGTGTTAAAGCAGGTACATAAATTACAGTTATTACGTTCCATTGGTAAAGCTAGCTCGTGGATCTATGTCATGGAATTTTTTGGCTGGAGAAAATTTAAGAACCGAAAAGAAGTGGGTGCGCTGTCGGGTTTAACGCCCACTCCGTTTTCCAGTGGAAATGGAAATAGAGAACAAGGCATCAGTAAAGCGGGGAATAAACGCATACGGCATATCACCCTAGAAATAGCCTGGTTGTGGTTGCGATATCAACCGCAAAGCGAACTCTCCTTATGGTATGAGAAACGATTCGCACAGGGAGGCGCACGAATGAGACGAGTAGGTATTGTTGCCATGTCAAGGAAACTATTGATCTCCTTATGGCGATATCTTGAAACAGACGAACTTCCCATAGGGGCGGTATTAAAGCCATGCTAATCAGAACAGAAAAAAGAATCAAAGAGACAAAGGAAACAAGGGGTTAACCAGCTCCCCTGCACTCTGCTCCTCTCGTTCCCACGCTCCTGCGTGGGAATGCATACGGGTTGTTGCTAATACTGTTTCAGCTACCCAACAACTTGGCTAAAATATCCAAATCACCTGTGTACTTCGTAACATCAGTAATAACTACAAATCCGTCGCAAACTGAGCAAAGAACCCTGCTGAATACAGCAATGCTGGAACGCCACAGTTTGCATGTGTAGTAGGAGCACCATTAGCATCACATTCAACCAATGCAACATCCGTTGCGCCATTAGTTTGCATGGTCAGTACTAACTGCTCTACGGGTGCAAATGCCACAATCTGATCATCTCGGCCATGAAAGAAACGAGTCGGCGCAGTAGGCACAAAATCATCAACATTGTTTTCTTCAAAAGCATCACTCAAAGCAGGCTTACCACCGTTATTAAAACTCACTAAAAAGTCTCGCTTAAAAAAACTATCCGCCGTTGAGTTAGGAGCAGGTAATTGAGCGGCTATTTGCTGGCCTGAATGTTGTCCATCGAAGAAGGTATCAACCACATTAAAGTATTGGGTTTCGATAATATCTGAAAGCAAGTTAAGCCCATATTCCTCATCATAAGCCTTTATGATATAAGCAAAGAAAATATACGTGAGTCGTGTTTCATCAGGAGCAATCTGCGCCGTTTGCAAAATATTGTAAGCCCCCTCGGCAGGCACAGAAGCCGTCACCGTAAACTCATTGGACAATGCTTCTTGTATCTTTTTCTGCACCGCTAAAGTGGCATAACCTCCTTCTGAGTATCCCCCCAAAAATAGCTGACCATTTTCCTTAATACCCTGCTGATCCAACCACGTTTTACTAGCAACCAATAAATCTATTACTGCACCCGTTAACGTCTCTTTATGCGTATGAGGATGTACACGACCCGCCGATTCACCATAACCAATATAATCAGCCTCCGTTACGATATAGCCCAACGATGCCGCAATGACTGAACCCGCAAACGCTTGATGATTAAAAGAAGGAGCCGCTGCATTGAGAAAAATCGTACCATGTTGATTACTTAGACGTGGGCTAGTAGCACCTGAAGCCTTTTGAGGGACAGCCATCAACCCAGACACATTAATCAAACTCCCTTGAGCATCTTTCGTTTTATAGACGACTTTATAAGTATCAACCGAATAAAGTGGCGCAACTACCGCAGACAAATTACCTAGATTGGTAACAATCTCCCCTCGGCTGCGCGTAGAAAGCTTGGTGACTGAAACCAAGTCACCTGCTTTAGTTTCTCCACCCCCAGTGAAATTCGAACTACTGCTGCTACCACAGCCAGTAAGAAAGACCATTAGTAGTACAAGTAAAGCAGTGATGGGGAAAGTAAAAAGACGTTTTTTCATGAGCATTCCTCTATAAGCATTAAAACAATGCCTTAGTCTATAGATGAATGTCGCAGTACTCTGTTTAGGATAAGTACCGTTTGGTATCAGATTGTATCTTGGGTATTAAAAGGCACTCATATCAATCTAACATTGTGGCAATCATTAGTGATACTTTGGTGTACTACGCTCTAATGATCCTTTTAGAAAGATATGAACAACTCGCTTTTGAAATGATATAGCTGGAACATGAGCATTAATTAGGCTATATTCTTTTAAGGGGCTAATTACATAGGAATTAAATCCTACCTACCACTGGGAGCCTTCATATTTGGAGCTTCCGACCACAAATTCCAGACAATAAAAAACCCCCGAATGCGAGGGTTTTGGTCGCTTGAAAGCGTTGCCTACGAAAAAATCATTTCATTGGTATGAAAAGCAAATTCAATAGACCTTGGTTAGTTACACTAGGTTCAAGTATACACAAGGATAATAAATGAGCAAAACAATTTTAGGGCTAGATTTAGGTAGCAACTCCATCGGCTGGGCTTTGCTTGAAGAAACAAAAGGCAACCCCAGTAAAATTATTGACCTTGGTAGTCGTATCTTTACTAAAGCAGTGGAAGAAAAGACACCAACCCCTAAAAATGTAAAGCGTCGAGATGCTCGTTTAGCAAGACGTGTCGTCCAACGAAGAGCCAGACGTAAACAAAAGATGTTGAACTATCTCATCTCTCTTAAACTACTACCCATCGAACTAAAAGGACATACACAACCTGAAATCATCCTCAATGACTTAGGTAACCCCTATGAGTTAAGAGCTAAGTCATTAGATAACCCACTGACTCCACATGAAATGGGACGTGTGCTATTACACCTGGTACAACGCAGAGGTTTTTTAAGTAATCGTAAAACTTTATTGGGCGATATGATTGATGACCCTGATGTGCTCGCTATTCTTGATGAACTTGACAACCAAGAAGATCCCAAAGAAAAAGCTAGTGAAGAAGGGGAGTTTAAACGTGACATTAGTATACTGCGTGAAAAAATTGAATATACACCTAGCATCTTCAATAACGGCAAAATGTGCCGAACGCTCGGTGAATATCTTGCCAATATGGAGCACCACACTTGTAAGCGAAACCGTGCAAGAGAAGGCGGTCATCAACGCACTGATCGCCAGATGTATCATGAGGAGCTAGATTTAATTTGGCAAAAACAATCTCAACATCACACTATTTTGACAGCTGATGTTAAAAAGCAAATAGAACGGATCATATTCTTTCAAAGACCTCTTAAACTAAAAGCAGATAGGGTGGGTAAATGTTCTTTAGAAACCAATAAGAAGCGCGCTCAGGTCGCTCGCCTTGAATGCCAACAGTTTCGTTACATGCAGGATATTAACAACCTGCAATACTTTGATTACTATCGTGACCAATGGGCAAGAATCACATCTGAAGATAGAGAGAAACTTAGCGCCTTGTTTGAAAGCAAAGCGACCATTACTTTTCCTCAAATCAGAAAAACATTGGGCTTAGATCGCCATGCCGAATTCAACTTAGAGCAAGGTAATAAAAAACTAAAAGGCAATATTACAGCGTATGAAATAAGAAAAGTTCTTCCCTCATGGGATGATTTATCTACCACCAAACAACTCGCTTTAGTTGAAGACTTACTCACCATTAAGAAAAAGTCTGTTCTAAAAAACAGACTCACTAAACACTGGGAATATGACCTTAAAACAGCAATAGACCTCTGCTTACTGGAGTTCGAACCTGGACACAGTAGCCATTCAGTAAAAGCCATACGTAAACTTCTCCCCTTTCTTGAAGATGGGAAAATTTATTCAGATGCCCGCATTTCAGCAGGTTATGACTACGATAAAAAAGAAATCAAAGTAGTTGATAAATTAGGAATGCCTCCTGAAATACCCAACCCTATTGTGAGTAAAGGGCTGCATGAGTTACGTCGTGTTATCAATGCGCTTATTGCTGAGCATGGAAAGCCTGACATTATTCGTATTGAAATGGCGCGTGATTTAGAAATGAATACCAAGCGATATAAAGATTTTATTAGCCGTCAAAAGAAAAATACTTCCGCTAATGACGAAGCCATTAAAAAGTATCAGCTAATGGGTACAAAGAATGCTCATTTAAAGTTAAGCAAATATCCAAGTCATGCAGATAAATTACGCTACCGCCTTTGGAAAGATCAAAGTGAACTGTGTGCTTATAGTGGCAAGAAAATCAACCTTTCAACCTTATTTAGTGCGGAGATTGAGATAGATCACATTCTGCCTTATAGCGAATCATTAGATGATTCCTATATGAACAAGGTGGTTTGTTATAGCAATGAAAACAGGCTGAAAGGACAACGAACACCTATTGACGCCTTCGGATCAAACAAAGATCAATGGCAACAAATTACAGGAGCTATAAGTCGCTGGCACTTTAGTTTAAAGTCCAAAAAGAACCGTTTTTATATGACGGCTAAAGATGTACAACAACGTGATTTTATTAGTACCCAGCTCAATGACACTCGCTATATCTCAAAAGTTGCCCATGACTACCTGCAGCAACTAGGTGCTGATATTAATGTAAGCAAAGGCATTATGACAGGTTGGCTACGTCATATGTGGGGGCTTGATAGTTTAATCGGTCAAGATCGCTCCCAGAAAGACCGAACAGATCATCGTCATCACACTATTGATGCCGTTGTTACCGCTTGTATTAGTCGTAGTTTGTATAACACATTGGTCAAAACAGCTAAAGAGCTTGAGCAGAAAAGTACACAAACCAATATGCGAGATATTCATCTTGACCCTCCTTGGGAAAGTTTACGGAGTGATTTGGATAAGTCTTTGCAGAAGATGATTGTCGCTCATACACCTCACAGGAAACTTACAGGTGGACTGCATGAAGAAACTGGGGCTGGGTTTATTGAAGGAATTGGGACTGTTTATCGGGCAAACTTGGATGTTGACTTCAAGTTACCACAAATAAAAAAAATCATTGACCAAGATGTACGACAAATCGTTGCTGATCATTTAGAAAAATATAATAACAAACCTAAAGAAGCCTTTGCTGATGATGTAACAGTCTTTCATAAAGATGGTAAGACACCTATCAAGCGAGTGAGGATAGTTCAAGCCAAAACAACATTGAAAAAGCTAGAGACTAGTAAACTTGGTATTAAAGACAAGGAAGGAAAAGTTTTTCGTTGGATGGCTTATGGAAATACACACCATGTTGAAATTATAAAACATAAAAAAACAAACAAAATTAGTAGCCATTTCGTAACAACATTAACTGCGAGCCATAGAGCACGTGGTATTAATATGACCAAACAACCTATTATAAAAACCAATCATGGTGAGGACTATGATTTTGTTATGGCTCTACATATTAATGATTTAGTAAGTATTAAATCTAACGATTTTATACATATTTATCGTATCCAAAAATTGGATGGTGGCAGTTCTCGCTTAATGCTACGTTTACACACAGCCTCTACGATAAAAAATAAAGAAGAAGAAATTAATTTATCTATTACAGGCTTAATGAAGATGGGAATGAAAAAGCTTTCTGTCAATGCCATAGGAAAGCTGATCGAATGATAAAACGCATCATCGACATAAGCGAACAAGCCTATGTTTATATGAAGCATAAACAGCTCATGCTTGAGCGAGATAAAGAAGTCATTGGCTCAATACCCATCGAAGATTTGGGTGCCGTTATTCTTCAGCACCCAGCCATTGTTATCACACAAGCCGTTATCATTGCCTGTCAGGAAAACAATGTAGTCCTTATATTTTGTGACGCTCAACACCTCCCCTATTCCGCTATCTTGCCTATAAGCGATGCCAATACATTGCATAGCAAAGTGATTCAAGAACAAGTCAACATATCGTTACCCACCAAAAAACGATTATGGAAACAGGTTGTTCAATACAAAATTCAAGAGCAGGCTCTTACACTAAAACTCCTAAATAAGAACTCTCAACCTATTGAGTATTTGGCTAAGAAAGTAAAAGCGGGTGATAAAGAAAATCATGAAGCTCAAGCCGCCAAAAAATACTGGAAACTCTTAATGGGTAACGACTTTCGCCGTGACCCAGATCATGGAGAAGTAAATGCATTACTCAACTATGGTTACGCCATAATACGGGCAATGACAGCAAGAGCCATTGTTGGAAGTGGTCTCCATCCAGCTTTAGGACTTCATCATCATAATCAATACAATGGATTATGCCTTGCTGATGATCTTATGGAACCTTTTCGCCCTTGGGTTGATTACTATGTTTATCAATTAATCGAAGAAGGTGAATCACTAGAAGTTAATCAAGAAAATAAAAAATACTTACTGGGGATGCTTAGCCAAACTGTCATTTGGAAGGACAAAACACTACCTATGATGGTTGCAAGCCATCACCTGATGGCATCACTCAAAAGAGCATTTAAAGATAAACGTAAAAATATTCTCTATCCGCAACTGTCTAGCAGAATGGGGAAATTATTATGATGACATATGGAGGGCTAAACAGCATGTGGGTAATTGTACTTTTTGATCTACCAACCGACACCAAAGCCGCAAGAAAACAATACACACAATTTCGCAAACGACTTCTGCAAGATGGATTTACCATGATGCAATATTCTGTCTATATGCGACATTGTGCCAGTGAGGAAAATGCACAAGTACATGCAAATCGTGTAAAATCAGGGTTACCTGCTGACGGTGAAGTCCGAATAGTGAAAATCACCGACAAGCAGTTTGCCAAAATACAGGTTTTCTATGGAAAAAAGCATAAACCCATCGAGCATTCACCAGAACAACTCTCGTTTTTCTGACTCAAAGTGCCTTTTAAATAAGGTAAATCAATACCTTGTTTGCGAGATAGTGTAACCAACCAAGGTCTATCCGCAAATCACAACATCTAGCTGAATCATTCAACTGGAAGCTAAAGTGTAACCAACCAAGGTCTATCCGCAAATCACAACCACACTTATTGCATGGTGCAAGCCCTGTGCAGTGTAACCAACCAAGGTCTATCCGCAAATCACAACATGCCTCTTCGAAACAGCTGAGCCAGTGTAAGTGTAACCAACCAAGGTCTATCCGCAAATCACAACATTGAGTGGTGACTATAACACCAGATATTTAGTGTAACCAACCAAGGTCTATCCGCAAATCACAACTCACCCAAGTCAAGGTCGTTAGTATCATCAAGTGTAACCAACCAAGGTCTATCCGCAAATCACAACACTGTTTACGTCGTATATATTAAGACTCAAAGTGTAACCAACCAAGGTCTATCCGCAAATCACAACATGGATACAAACAGCCCGTTTCTTCCAGATAGTGTAACCAACCAAGGTCTATCCGCAAATCACAACCTCGATGGAGCGCTCCATGCTGCCTTCTTGAGTGTAACCAACCAAGGTCTATCCGCAAATCACAACTGGGTCAAATCTAATCAGATACATGCGAATAGTGTAACCAACCAAGGTCTATCCGCAAATCACAACAGATAACGCAGACGTAATGGCTATCGTTACAGTGTAACCAACCAAGGTCTATCCGCAAATCACAACTAGTCATTAGAGATACTTACGGAGAGTTCAAGTGTAACCAACCAAGGTCTATCCGCAAATCACAACTAAAGTTCGTAGGGGAAGTCAAAGTTTTTGAGTGTAACCAACCAAGGTCTATCCGCAAATCACAACTATATACGGTTTGTCGAAAATTGGTAAGCAAGTGTAACCAACCAAGGTCTATCCGCAAATCACAACATCGCTCCATTCTTTTGATACATCTTCACGAGTGTAACCAACCAAGGTCTATCCGCAAATCACAACAAGTCAAAAATCACCCGCTACGGGTACTATAGTGTAACCAACCAAGGTCTATCCGCAAATCACAACTGGATTGCCATTCTGTATGCAAGCCAAAATAGTGTAACCAACCAAGGTCTATCCGCAAATCACAACACTGGTCGCTCAATAATTAGCATGGGTGAGAGTGTAACCAACCAAGGTCTATCCGCAAATCACAACCCCTGTTTATTCCAATAGCGCCCTTCAGCCAGTGTAACCAACCAAGGTCTATCCGCAAATCACAACGTATCAAGTTTTAGTTAGCGCTAAAGCGAAAGTGTAACCAACCAAGGTCTATCCGCAAATCACAACCATGGACAGCATCACTGCATATCCTGATACAGTGTAACCAACCAAGGTCTATCCGCAAATCACAACCATGGACAGCATCACTGCATATCCTGATACAGTGTAACCAACCAAGGTCTATCCGCAAATCACAACCTGCCGACGCTTGGTACTTTCTAATAGATCAGTGTAACCAACCAAGGTCTATCCGCAAATCACAACGGTTATATAGGGGATCAAACATTGATGGCTAGTGTAACCAACCAAGGTCTATCCGCAAATCACAACGATGTTCATGATTCAAGAGAAAAGCGCGTCAGTGTAACCAACCAAGATCTATCCGCAAATCACAACTATTCTTATTTTTGAATACCAAGATGTAGGAGTGTAACCAACCAAGGTCTATCCGCAAATCACAACGCTCATCCAATGGTGGACATAACGGCATAAAGTGTAACCAACCAAGGTCTATCCGCAAATCACAACTTGGCACCCAATGGCGTAACGACGGTCAATTAAAGAATAATGTATGCTCACAGCACATAAAAAATATACTTGATTCAAGTTACGAACCAAATCATAATGTGCGTTCTTACTCTCAGTCTTACCGAGGTGAAATATGTTTGCCGCAACAGTTAAATTGTCAAGCAAAGGACAAGTTGTAATACCAAAAGATGTACGTGATTCGCTCCATTGGGGTGTTGGCGTAGAGCTAGTTTTGTTGACAACTGAACAGGGGGTTATGTTGCAGACAAAACCACTTAAGGAAAAACTACAATCAGCAAAATCCCTAAGAGGTTTTTTACAACACAAAGGTAAAGCAGTTTCAACAGAACAATTATGTAAGCCAGTAGAGTACGATTTTGATAGCATTTGACACAAACTTATTGGTTCGTCTTGCTGTCAATGATGACGAAGAACAAGCAGAAATTGCTGAGCAACTATTGAACTCAAACGAGGTCTTTGTTTCTCGAACTGTGCTTTTAGAAACGGAGTGGGTATTACGCTCCGTTTATAAAAACTCACGTTCAGATATTGCTAACTATCTTGAAAGAATATTGATTACCAAAAATTTGATTCTTGAAAATGCAGTTGAAGTTACTCATGCTCTTGAGTGGTATAAATTAGGTGCCGATTTTGCAGATGCAATACATCTTTGTATTTGTGGAGAAAGTGTACTTCAAACGTTTGATACAGAGTTCTGTAAAGCGGCTCATAAGTTGCAAATCACTCCAGCATTTAGAGTCTTGTAAGATTCTTATTCTTCATTAGGGAAGCTCTTGATCAACTCACGATTCGTTTTTCTGAGGCTAGAATCTGCCAAAAATTCCGATCAAAGTTAACAGAGCTTCCTTAAGTTTATCGTGAAGTAAAGCATAAATAAGTGGGATCGGTGTAAACTTTATTTCTTCTTAGGTTGCCTCACTTTCTTTTGAATCACACGAGAGGAAATTAGTTCGTCAATTTGACGACTAGATGAAGGGCTTCCCAGAGCCAAAACTCTATTTGTACTCTCTCTTATTTCTTTAAGTAATTCCCTTCTTATCTGTGCTTTAAATAAAGCTCGGTAAGCTTCTTGTCGATGCTCTTTTTCATTTCCAAGGCGTAAATGTCTTCATGTGGCGTTTATAGCTCTGTATAAACACCCAAAGCATTACAGCCATAACTCGACCAGCTATAATCCGCAGGATCATCAACCATTCCTGCTCGTACTGGATTCAGCTCTATATAACGGTATAGCGACGACCAACAAATTGATAACACCAACATCAGTACACATTAACTGTTGATACTGACTCTTTATCTCAAAAAATATAAGAATAAGATAAATAAGATAGATGGTGTACTATATCTCAATATAACAAGATATTGAGATATAGATGATTAAGCTCCCACCAAAACAGATTGAGTCAGCACCATTCTCAAAAATTGCAGGAATGAGCCCTGAAACAATAAATCTATATTTAGAACTTCATAGTGCTGTAGATCATAAAGGACGTTATTTACATTTTGATAACTTTCGATTTAGGGTACCTAAGGGGCTAGATGTAAGTTTAGCTTGGTCTGTTGTGAAAATGGCTAGACAAAAACAACTGACATCACTTTTATCAATTGGTGATCCTGCCCAGAATTGTAGCTTTATGTACACTCCTACTATTCAAAAAGCAATTTCGGAGGCTGATAGAAATGCTACTAGTGCTGCACTTGAATGGATGAGTAGTAAAATTGGGGAAGAGAAATATACTGAGTATTTGTTAAATGATCTCATTGAGGATGAGGCTATTAGCAGTAGTCAGCTAGAAGGTGCAGCGACTACTACAAAAGTAGCTAAAGATTTACTCAAAAGAAAAAGAAAGCCGAGAACTCCAGATGAAAAAATGATCCTTGGTAATTATATAATGATGCAATACGCATGGAAGAATAGAAACAAGGAGTTATCTTTAGAGTTTATAAGTGAGTTACATAGTATTGGTACAGAAGGAATAAACGACGATATATACCACCCAGGAGTGTTTAGAAAAAGTGATAATGTTGAGGTAGTTGATGGCGAAGGCAACACAGTACATACGCCACCTCCCCATAAGGGGATTAAAAAACGATTAAAAAAACTTACTAATTGGATAAATGATTGTCATCATGATGCTGATAGCCATAAATACATACACCCTTTGGTTAAAGCTATTACATTACACTTTTGCATAGGCTATGAACATCCATTTAATGATGGAAATGGCAGGGTTGCAAGGTCATTATTTTATTGGTATTTATTCAAAAATGACTATGCAGCTTTTAGATATATAGCAATTAGTGTATTGCTAAAAAGAGCTCCTGCTAAATATGCTAAAAGCTACCTTTATACTGAAACTGACCAAATGGATTTAACATATTTCATAGACTATCAATGTGGAATCATATTACGTGCCATATCTGGTTTTAAGGGGTCTTACAAAAAGTCACTCAATGATATTGAAAGCTTTAATCGTTGGCTTTGGGATTCTGGTCTTTATAGAAAGCTAAATGATAAGCAAAGAACAATTTTTCAAATTGCTAAAAGCAATAAATCACATTTTTTCACAGCAACAACTGTTAAAGATGGTCTTGGCTGCTCATACAATACCGCATCAAGTGTATTGAATGGACTAGTCAAGCTTGGTTTATTTAATAAAAATAAAAGTGGTAAAGAGTGGCACTTTTCAATGAAGAAGGTAGAAAATATTATGGCTCAGGAAGTGGCCTGACTCACCTGGGCTAAGTTCATGCAGAGGGCATTAGGCAAATCATAGGATCATTATTATGAACATAGCAATTTTAGGCGGTGGTGTAGCTGGTGTTAGCAGTGCAATTGCTTTAAAACAAAAGGGATTTGATGTTACCGTTTATGAGCGTAATCAGTCTGAGTCAAATATAGGGGCAGGAATTGTCGTTTGGCCAAATGCTAGCTATGTTTTAGAGCAGTTAGGTATTTTAGAAGAAATAAAGACAGTCTCTGGTTATCCTTCTGCAATGCAACGACTGTCAAATACAGGTGATGACCTTGGCTCGATAGACATTGAAGAAATAAATAATAAGATGGGATACCCCAGTCTTTCTATTCTTCGAAGCGACTTTCAGGCTATTTTAATTTCAAAACTTAAGTCACTGGGTATAAAGATTAAGTATGGCTATGAAATTACACAAATTGAAGAAAAGAAAAAAATAGTAAATATTCATTTCAAAAATGGAGAAAACACCACAGCAAGTATAATTATAGGTGCTGATGGTCGTATGTCCTCTATCGCTAGAAAATTTGTAACGGGAAACAATAAACCAGTATATCAAGGCTTTATTAATTGGATTGGTGTCTTTGAATCAAAGGGAAAAGTATTTGATGAAGTTGTTGTTAAGGATTACTGGGGTACTGGAGAAAGGTTCGGTATTGTTCCTGTTTCTCAAAATAAAGCTTATTGGGCTGGTGGTGTTGTAGCCAAAGAAGTTGGAACTCGAAATCCTGCTTTGTATAAGAAAGAATTAAATACTTTATTTTCTAATTGGGCTGGTCTAGTCAATGAAGTTATTACCAAGACTCCGCAAAATAAAATTAATAAAATCTATGTTCACGATCACAATCCAACAGAAGTTTGGCACAAGAAAAATGTAATAATAATTGGTGATTCAGCTCATGCTCCATTACCAACATCAGGGCAAGGTGCTTGCCAAGCACTTGAGGATGCATGGCATTTAGCAAACTGTTTAGCTAAAAATAGTTCAGACCTAGATTATTCATTTTCTAGGTTTACACAACTTAGGCTAAGAAAAACAAC
>JALXAX010000066.1 GCA_026991755.1 Thiotrichaceae bacterium
GTGAAACGGCAATACTTTTGTCTTCTAAAAAAGCGTGACATCGTCTTATCTCCTATCGTGATCTAGCTGGTTTTTTATCGCTATTTTCTTTACTAAGTAAAGAAGGCTCAGTGATTGCATTCTCGCGTTTAATAATAAGATTACGAAGAATCGCATCATTAAAACGGAATAAATCTTCTAGCTTTGACAATGCGTCATTACTACATTCGATATTCATCAAAACGTAATGTGCTTTGTGTAGCTTAACGATAGGATAGGCAAGTTGACGACGACCCCAATCTTCCAGGCGGTGAATAGCACCTTTGTCTTCTTCAACTAATGAACGGTAACGTTCGATCATGGCAGGGACCTGCTCACTCTGATCGGGATGTACCAAAAATACAATTTCGTAGTGTCGCATTATTGCTCCTTACGGGTTAAATGCCTACTAGCTCGTGACTTCACGAAACAACTAGTGAGACAAGGAGGATGGGCGTTGATCAAGTCAATACCCAAGGGCGCGCGATTATCAATCATAAGCGTTGTAATGTCAATGGAAATTGGTACTACTACTTACAGACAGGCTATCTTCACTATACTATCCAAAGATATGCATTCCCACGCAAAGCGTGGGAACGAGAATCCTAGCCAAAACCTCTAGGCTTGCTCAGTTCTTCTTATTTCATAACAAATTCGATCAGCTTTACGACTAAAACAATCGTACCAACACACAAGTTACAAGCAAGCACGAGCTTCAGTGCCATCTTCGGTTTTTCATTCATCTCGATATTTCTCGGCTGTTGCGATAAGCGACGCATAACTATAAGGGTTAGATTCTATAGATTTAGATGAAAAGCTAAGTACTTTTTTAGCTTTCTCTTTTAAAGCTGTCGTTCCTGCCAAAAAGCTTGCTCTGATGAGTAACGTTTCGGCTGATGGATAAGGCTCATCGGTAATATGCAGGGTTTGCGTTCCTTCGGGTAATAGTTGACCTTCAGCCTCTAGCCAGGTGCCATTGTTATTGCTATAAAACTTATTCCATGCATCATTAGCTAATTTAGCACCCAGCTTTTTAGCGGCTACATCACCTGTTGCTTGTCCCCAACTGAGCAAACCCCACGCGGTAGCAGCATAGTCATTCAATGTTCCTACCTTTTGGGAAGAGGCTGAACGACGTAGCTGTTTACCATCCCACATGCTTTTTAGAAAATCAGCTAATGCTTGCCCATGGGGTTTCAATCTTTTATCGTACTGACTACCTTTTGCAAAAGCGACAAGTGCCAAGCCATTCCATGCTGTTAATAGTTTGTGATCTCTGGGGACTTTTCGAGTTTTAGCTCGATACTGTGTCAGCTTGTTTTTTAAAAGCTTTAGTTGTTCTAGCACCTTGCCTTCATCACTTTTCATTTTTTTAGCCAGCTCCACCAAAGTCATCTGCATCATGGGGAGGGTATCTTCGGATGATGGGTTTATACCCCATGCTATCGTAGCTAGCTTAACCTCTTCTGGGCTTAGTATTTTCTTTAAGTCATGGTAAGACCATAAGTAATAGCCACCTTCAACGTCTTTATCATCAACGGCTGAGAGGCTTGCAATAAAAGCACCTGATGTCCCTTTACGGGTTTTCCCTTGCATAGCACTGGTGAGAAAATGCAAGGTTTCTAATGCGGTTTTTCGATACCCTTCGTTATTATATTGATCGGCCGCATCAAAATACAACAAGGGCAATAACGCATTGTTATACAACATTTTCTCGTAGTGCGGTGTATTCCAGCCTTGATCAACCGTATAGCGATAAAAGCCTCCGCTTAGCTCATCATGTAAGCCTTTTTGTGACATAACATCCAGCGTGAGTTTAATAAACTCATCAACTTCTGCCTTTTTACGTGCTTTATTTAAGGTTAGCAAAGCATGTATCTGAGGTGATGAGGGGAATTTCATTTTTTCACCCAAGCCACCTTGGAGGGTATCGGCTGTAGCCATCACATCACTCATAAAAGCATTACTATTATCAGCAATATGCTTCTTCTTTCCACGTACTTCTTGACCGTTTAAAGCAAACTTCAATTTTCCATTTAAGGCTTTGGCATCAGCGCTCATGGCTTTGCTATTCTTTGACCACTGCTGGGCTAAATCCGTTAGGGCTGATGAAAATGCTTTCTGTGGTATGTAGGTTGCACCCACTAAAGGATCACCATCAGGAGTGATAAATACATTAAGTGGCCAACCTGCTTGACCTAATGTCGCACTAACAAACTCAATGAGCCGCTTGTCTAGTATGGGGTTTAGCTCTCTATCGACTTTGATGGAGATGTAGTTTTTATTCAGTTTGTCGGCTATTTCTTTATTCGAGAAGCTTTCACGATGCATTACATGACACCAATGACATGCATAGTAGCCCACCGATACAAAAATCAGCTTGTTTTCTTTGCGTGCTTTTTGCAGTGCTTCATCACCCCACTCCATCCATTCAATAGGGTCATTACCGTGCATAGCCAGGTAAGGGGACGCATGATCTTTAAGGTTGTTAGAGTAACTAACAGGAATAGCCAGCAGAACACTAACTAGAAAAGCGAATATAGTTTTCTTCATATGAGTTTCCGATGGCCTATCTACAACATCTACTATTAATAGCTTCCTCAGCCATACTTATAAATATCTAATAAAAAACTGTAGGTTGGGCTGACGTTAGGAAGCCCAACAAACGATATAGTACTCATGTTGGGGTTCGTTCCTCACCCACAACCTACCAATGATTATCAGGAAAACTTTTGTAATACCTTAATCCTTGTGTTTATACGGCATTTAGTGCGACATAGATGTTTCATCCAGATAATAGCATCTCACTACTAACCAAAATGAGTGTCATGAACAACTTTGATGGACCACTTATTTAATCGACCTTCATCCTCATTCGCTTTATCTGCTACATGTAATGTCCAAAGACCTTGAGCCAACTCATCTAGAAAATGTTGAAGTTGAGGCGTGGTTTGTTGATCAAACTGCTTCTGCAAATCTATTTGGTTACCTAAATGGCTATCAATATCATCCAATAAAGTAACTTTAGTACCTTGTGGAGACTCCAACGTTATCCACAGATCACCCACATAGCTATGGCTAATATCAATATCTACAATAACTTGTTTGATGAGGGCATCAGCATCGACTATCAATTCAATGACATCATCAATGCCGTTCGCATCAAAATCAGGGATAACACGATCAGGGGAAGATTCTCCTTTTACACTTGTCTCTTCAATGACTTCCTCATCCACTACATCCTCCTCATCCACCACGTCCTCATCAACAACAATGGGTTCACCCACGGTAAAGACAAAGTCCAAACCTTCTTGCCGCAAATCGGAAATGATCAAGCCTGAATCTGTACCATCCCATTGACGCGATGCAGGGCTGGTTTCATCAGAAAGAATGACACCTTGCTGCGCTTGAAAAAGATCACCTTGATCACCTCTATTGTCTTTTTTCTCCAGATCCAAACGGTTATCTGCCTGCAACAAGGCTATTTGGTAATGCTTGTTAGTTGAGCCTTGTTGCCACTCATTAGAGCCTAAGATATCGCAATGATAAACCGCTAAGCCTTCTGAGGGCGCATAGCCATCCAAGCCTTGCTTCTGTCGGCTTTCCACTAAAAAGTATTCATTTAGATGCTGAGTCCGAAACTTAAGTAGTTGCCCGTAGTCCGCAAACTTTGCGGTGTACTCACCGCTTCTATTCAGTGATTTCACGCTGGTTGCCCAACCCGCCAGCTCCCTCAAATATGGGCTGAGTGGTGCGGGTGTTTTACCATCATTTAGATGATTTCCATTCGCCATTAAACAGTAATAACCCAAGCCATAACTTTTAGTTAGGTCGTTATCTCGCGAGCCATAATCATACAAGTCGGGAAAGCGACACAGCATGTGCCCGTTTTCATGACAGATCGTGCCGATGTTGAGATCTTCAGGGCGCTCCCCCAAACCCGTAAACATATAATAATAGGTTTGTGTATTGCCGTATTTCAGCTTCATCCAGTTATTTTGTGGCCACAGTTTGCCTTGATATTTCGCATCACCCGCGTAGAGAATATTAATCGCATCAACAATGCCTTCATCTTTAGAGTCAAACTCAGACATATCCAGATCATAGTCTTCAACTGCTTTATCTATTACTTCTTTAACCAGCAAGTGCTTAAAGTAATAACTTCGATCATGCGATAGCTCAATGGGCCCCACTACTTTATTGCTGTAGTGCATTTTTCCTGATGACATCAGCTCAAAATATTGCTTAACGGAAGAGAAATTTCCGTAGTCGGTATAACTACCATCATTCATCAGCGCATCGACTTCAGCCCTACTAATCAGTGATTTAACATCTTTAAAGTTGACCAGAATAGTCAGCCCTTTAATATGACCTTGGTGCAATTTACGACCCGTCAATAAGCCACTATCTGCACCCACAACCCGTGCCGTAGCTCCACCTCTTGAGGTAGTACTCCCTCGCATGGTATCCGCAGGGCGAACACGCGAGTAAGCCTCGTCGAACCTTAACGCTCGTACTACTTTATCTTCCTGTTGATGCTTTTCGATTTCAGCGGGTGGGTTCTGATCAATCGTGATACCGCTGGAAACCAGATGGCCTTTTACTAACACTCCATAACAGTATTGCCCTCGACCTGAATCGTAGATGACGCTATAGCCCGTCAACGATTCATATCTTGAGTAAAACTCATCTCCATACACACGCAACGTTACATCACCACCTTTTTGCTGACTACAAACAACGCGTTCACCTGCTAATGCACTCATGTTATCTCCTCACTAAGCCCTTTTTATTAGTCTCCTTATAAGCATAGTCAAGAAGCTGACCTTCGTCGTCTCAAAATAATTATCTTGAAGATTTGAAAATGAGCTAACAATCACCCCACAAGGTTTGCAAAGCAGTTAGCCCTGCGACCACCGCTGTCTCTGCTCGCAGTATTCGAGGACCAAAGGGGATGAGGGTTACATTATTCTCATCCAATAATGTTTCTTCTGCATCGGTATAACCACCCTCAGGACCAATCAGTAAATCTATTGCTGTTTCACTTTGACCTAATTCACTCAAGGGTTGCTTGGCAGTAGGTGACATCGCAACACGCATAGCACTCGTCGGTTGCTGCAAATAATCGGGTAAAGAAACGGGCGCTAGTAAGTTGGGGATACGAGTACGCCCTGATTGCTCGCAGGCGCTAACAATAACCTTCTCCCAGTGCTTAATCTTTTTCTCTAAACGCGATGCTTTAATCTGAATAACACTACGTTCGGTGATAACGGGCTGGATAACATTCACACCCATTTCCACTGCTTTTTGAACGGCAAAGTCCATTTTGTCAGATTTAATGAGCGCTAATACCAGCTTTGTCTTTAGAGGTGACTCTCTATCAACCGCATCAAACGACGTAATCTGTACTGACGCGCTACGTCGCCCTACCTCCACCAAAGTTGCGTGATACTCACCCACTTCACCATTGAAGAGAATAAGCGAACTGCCTACTTTAAGTCGCATCACCTGAATAGCGTGACGAAAGTTATCGGCTGATAGCTCAATAGATTGCTCCAGGTGTAATTGATCCGCTTGATAAAAACGTGGGATTCTCATAATGCTACTCGTATAAATGATTCTATTTTCAGGGTGGTCATTTTTGGGGAAGATAATAGAAAGAGTGGATGACTATGCGATAATCCCAGATTCGATTTAATTGTCAAGGCAACAGCAGACATGCAAAAAAAGCAACAAGGCATTTTTGTAACAGGTACCGATACCGATGTAGGTAAAACATGGCTAGGGCAGATCATCATTCGCCAGCTCTGTGAGCAAGGCGTAAAAGTGATACCCAGAAAGCCTGTTGAATCGGGCTGGTCAATAGATGAAGAGACCAGTACTGATGCATGGCTACTTGCAAAAGCGGCTAACCAAGAACATCAGCTAGACCTTGTATGCCCCAATCGCTTTAAAGCCGCCGTTTCGCCCGTTCGTGCCGCCGCTATGGAGCAGAAAACATTACACCTAGAAACCGTTAAACAGCAATGCATTCAAACCATCAATAACGATGAGTTTCTGTATGTAGAAGGAGCAGGTGGCTTCTTCTCGCCACTGGTCAGCGATGGACTCAATGCCGACTTAGCTAAATCACTAGGCTTGCCTGTGCTACTCATTGCGGAAAATAAGCTAGGCTGTATTAATCATATTCTATTAAGCATTGCAGCCATTAGAAGTTATCAACTACCCCTTGTCGCCATTGTGCTAAATACCCGAGAAAAAACCATGCTATGTGATATGAATAACTTCGAAGACTTGCAAAGCTTAGTCGATATACCTGTTTTTCAAATACAGTATCAGCAAGGCGGTATAGATGAAGCACTTCTTCAGTTGCTATTAGAAATTGGTGGTAAGCCCATAGATATTTAACCGTCCACCGTGTTTTATAGATACCCTCGTTCCCACGCTCCGCGTGGGAACGCATATTTTACTTTGTCATTAACATAAATGCTTGGATTTAACATTCGTAGGCATTCCCACGCGGGAGCGTGGGAACGAGTGCTTCGACGGTGAACACTTGCTTCCTTCACTTACTATAAAAACAATGACTTACCATGATTTCTGCACTTCAAGCAAACCGGTGTTTTTCAAGGTAGTTGTCACCTTTTGCTTAGTATTTAACCTGTCATTTTCAAGACAGTATTTTCATCCCGATCAGGGTTCAACATCACAACTCCAGTAGGCTCACAATTTCTCACAGAAC
>JALXAX010000067.1 GCA_026991755.1 Thiotrichaceae bacterium
TCTTAGTGATCTGCATCCATGTCGAAACTAGAATAGGTGTATCGGTGAGCTTCATTGTTCGACAATAACTTACTCCAACCGATAGACTTCCTTTTAATTCATCACCATAAAGCGCCTTTCTTTTTTGTTGTTGTTTACGGAATTTCTTAATACGATCAATATCTTTTTCAGGTATTTTATAAAGCAATACCGTATAGTTTTTTTTCTCATATGCCTTAATTGACAATAGCTTTTCAGAATCAAGCACTTTTTCAAGCTTAATTTTTAAAGTCAGTTCATCCTTTTTTTTATTGATCAGCCACGACGAAAACTCCATTCGTACACCTTCTTTACCTTCTTGTAGTTCATTTGGCACTCGGATTGCGGCACCTAGCTGCGCTGGGTCAACTGTCATAAAATCTGTTTTGGCAAGGTGATACATTGTTTTCAGTGGAATAGAAGTACAGGCTGAAATAAAAAATAGCAGTAATGTAACAGTAAGCAGTTTGAATATTTTCATGATTATGACCTTTTAATTTGATTTAATTATCGTATTACGATAATATTTATATGTAAAGGACTATTTAAAGGTGATTATGAAAACACAAAAATCAACACTGGGATTCTGGATATCGCCAATAACTAAGCTATTAGGGATTGCACTATTACTTATCAATAGTTTTTACTGGTCTATACCAGAAATGGCAGAATATGTAGCCTCCGCATACTCAGGAATATCCCCTTCACACTATACTTTAACGACAGTTACCCGCTTTTTAGGATGGCTTATTACTACGCTTCAAATCTCTGTATTAACTTATGGCTTATTCACCGTTGCTAATATTTTTCGTGATTTTTCGAAGGGTATCTGGTTTGCTTCTAGCTTTAGCAATCAACTCAAGCGCTTTGGAATATCGCTATTAGTTTTTTCCCTACTCAGCCCTATCGTGCAAGTATTGACAGGACTTGCACTCACCTATACAAATACTCCCAAAACAGAACGCATGATTGTGCTTTCTTTCAATATTGATGGCAAAGGCGCAACTATTTTCCTCATAGGAATTCTGCTGATATTAATGGGAAAAGTCATTACAGAGGCCACCCGACTTGCTGATGAAAACAGCCAAATTATTTAGATGATGGTAAGCGAATCAATGACTGAAAAACAAATTATAGTCACACTGGATGTTATGCTAGCAAAACGTAAAATGCGCTCTAAAGAACTGTCACAACGCATTGGTATTAGCGTACAAAATGTCTCATTACTTAAATCGGGAAAAGTAAAAGGAATACGCTTTCAAACACTGGCTAAAATTTGTGAAGTTTTAGATTGCCAGCCTGGGGATATTATAACGTTTGAGTAAGGGACTGCGCGCTATCAAATATACCCACTTAAAGTGGATAACGAGGCAGGAGATAAGGATAATAATGAATAAGAAAACCCTACAGTCCCTCATCGTTAAACAACTCGAAGAAAACCTAGAAACTCTGCTTGATGCCGCTAAAGCCACTTATGAAAGGTCTACTCATGCCGAAACCAAGGCAGAAAACAAGTATGATACTTTTGGGCTTGAAGCCTCTTATTTAGCACATGGACAATCTGTCCGTGTACAAGAAGCAAAACAAGCATTAACCACTTTCAAAGCACTTCGATTTACTGAATTTAATAAAGATACGCCTATTACACAATCAGCTCTTATTACGTTAGAAACGGAAGATGGCAATATAAGCATTGTCTTGCTAGCCACTGAAGCAGGAGGTGTGCAGGTTAATTACAAGAATCAAGAAATAACCATCGTTTCCTTGCAATCTCCTCTAGGAAAGCAACTGCTGGGTAAATATCAGCACGATATTTTTGAACTAAATATTGCCAATACTTCCGTAGAATATGAAATTATTAACGTTATTTGATGCTCTGCCCACCCTGCTGATACTATGAGGCCTTTGCATGAAAGAAATGACGAGAGAAAAATGAGCGTAATTTCCTCTATTTCTGCTAAAAAAGAGGGTAATAGCCGAGCTATTGGCCGAATTTTTAGCAGAAATAGAGGAAATTCAAGCCATTTTTATTCGTCATTTCTTTCGTGCAAAGGCCTCACTATAAATAACATGTCTAAAAACACCTCTATACTTCCCATACAAAACATTAAAACCAACTTAATCACAGGGTTTCTTGGGGTGGGGAAAAGCAGTACTATTTTACAGCTCATGTCACAAAAGCCAGCTGATGAAGACTGGTCAATCTTGGTCAATGAGTTTGGTAGCATTGGCATTGATGGTGCTATTTATAAGTCTCAAGGTATTCATGGCATTAGCGTTAAGGAAATCCCAGGTGGTTGCATGTGTTGTACCGCAGGTGTGCCGTTACACGTAGCTATTAACCAACTGATAAAAGCAACTCGGCCGCATCGCTTGTTAATTGAACCTTCGGGTTTAGGCCACCCGCAACGCATACTAGATACGCTGAAAAGTGAACACTTTCAGGGGGTACTAGATATCCACGCCAGTATTTGTTTAATTGACCCTAAGTACCTATTAGATGAACGTTATGCGACTCACGAAAATTTTATTAATCAGATAGCAATGGCTGATGTGTTAGTCGCAAATAAGATGGATACGTGTGATGCTAAAACCGAAGAACACTTTGATAGCTACGTGAGCGCTCTTAAACCACCTAAATTAGACATCGTAAAAACTAGCTTTGGTCAACTGGATATTAGCTTATTAGATACAACGGCTGATACTCAACGCAAAGCTCAACATCCTGAGCATCACCACCCCAAAAACACTACTCACTCTCCAGTAACAGATGGTTATCAAAGTACAGGTTATACCTTTCCCAAGGAGACACTTTTTGATGATGACAAGATTATTGCTTTGTTTGAAGAATGCGATATAGAACGTATTAAAGCGGTGTTACATACCAACAAAGGCTGGAAAGTTTTTAATAGCTTAAATCAGCAACTATCTATTACCGATATTAATGACTCTGATGACAATCGTATTGAGCTGATTGGGCGGGTAGAAAAAACGTTGTTTGAAACAGATAAGGAAATATTAGAAAGTGCAATAAAGCATTGTATTATTTAACTTACACGACTCGCTGATATTCGACTTAGTTAAAAACATCCCCTCGTTCCCACGCTCCTGCGTGGGAATGCATAAGGGTACTAGTAATAGCGACAATCCGTATGCGTTCCCACGCGGGAGCGTGGGAACGAGAATAAGGATTGTATTATTTAATGAAACTCTGAATAAGTCATGACTCGTTTTTCTGAGTTTTCTTAACTTACACCGATTCGCTAAAATTCGACTTAGTTAAAAACATAGCATCCCCATAACTAAAGAACCGATACTTTTTCTCAACCGCAAAACGATAAGCTTCAAAAATAGTCTCATAACCTGCAAAGGCCGACACCAGCATAAGCAACGTAGAACCTGGTAAATGAAAGTTCGTTAATAACACATCGACCACTTTAAACTCATAACCTGGGGTGATAAACAAACGAGTATCGCCTGAGAATGGTTCTAACTTACCCGTTTTTACACAAGCCGATTCCAAGCTTCTTACTGTAGTTGTACCTACGGCAACCACACGCCCGCCACGCTGATGACACGCCTCAATCGCATCACACGTTTCTGCGTTCACTTCGACATATTCAGCATGCATGACATGCTCTGTGAGGTCATCTGTTTTCACGGGCTGGAACGTCCCTGCCCCCACATGTAACGTCACATGTGCCATCGCTACACCCTTTTCTTTTAAGGCTTGCATAATGCCATCATCAAAATGCAACCCTGCGGTAGGCGCTGCGACTGCACCAGGCTTATCGGCAAAAACGGTTTGATAGCGCTCTTTATCATCATCACTATCAGTACGTTCGATGTAAGGAGGTAGTGGAATATGACCGTATTGTTCTAGTAATTGTAAAACCGTCAAATCATCAACAAATTCCAGTTTAAACAAAGAACCATTTTGACCCGCACGACCTAGCACTTTGGCTTGGATGTTCTCTTCAAGCGTTAGTAGCGTATCGGCTTTAGGAGATTTACTAGCACGGATATGTGCTAGCAACGTATGATCATCCAACACACGCTCAACCAACACCTCAACTTTACCTCCCGTTTCTTTTATACCAAATAAACGAGCGGGGATAACACGCGTATCGTTAAAAACCAGCAAATCATTAGGCTGAATAAGTGACAATACATCCGCAAAAACTCCATCAACTATCTTGGCTGTACTATCATCAGTTGAAGTGCCAGCACTATCAATTTGCAACAAGCGGCTTGCGGTACGCTCACCTAACGGTTGCTGGGCAATGAGTTCAGGCGGTAAATCGTAATGAAAGTCAGACAACTTCATCGTCTGGTTCACTTCTGGATATTCCGTAAGTTGAGTATGAGGTGCATGGTGTGGCATAGCAGTAACAGTGTTTCTTGGAGAAAGCAGGAGAATAGATTAATCTACGCCAACCCACAATCAGCAAATGAAGTTGCGTACCACTCTATGATGATCCAAGACCAACCAAAGCCCTACATCGTCCCACCTTGCGATAAGGAAATTGAAATTCTTTACCAAGACGATGACCTTTTGCTGATCAATAAACCCGACGGCTTACTTAGTGTGCCTGGCCGTCATCCTTTAAATAGAGATAGCGTAAATGGTCGCCTACTTGAACTATTCCCCGAAATGGGTATGGCGCACCGCTTAGACCTTGATACATCAGGCATGATGATTGTGCCTCTGAATAAACCTACCCTTGCATCTATTAACAAGCAGTTTCAGGATCGTAAGATTCATAAAACCTATACGGCAGTTCTATTTGGCATCGTCAAAGAAGATGAAGGTAAAGTAGACCTGCCGCTTATTTTCGACTGGCCTAACCGACCCATGCAGAAAGTTTGCCAGTGTTCAGGGAAAGGTGCATTAACCCTCTATAAAGTGCTAAGTCGTGATGAAAAAGCTAACACTACTCGCGTACTCTTTACCCCCATTACAGGTCGCTCTCATCAGCTAAGAATCCATAGTAGAGAAATGGGGCACCCTATTATTGGCTGCGATATGTACGCTAGCCGAGAAGCTTATGAAATGGGTGACCGACTTATGTTGCATGCGACAGAAATCAGCTTTACTCACCCGACTACAGGCGAAACAATGAATCAGATTTGTGCCCCCCTGTTTTAGGGCATAAGGAGAGAGTGAAGAAAATTATGCTCATTTTAAGAGCTATTTCTTACGTGGGAGATCAAGATTTATCCTCTTGACCGATCGAATATTAATCAGTACACTCTCATCTTCTCTGGGCTGAACATCCATTTTATTATATTGGTATCAATGATATAGCTATTATTGACTGGTAGATTCTCATTACTTCTTAGTAAGTTCACTCAAGGAAATTAATTTAAATAAACTTAAGGATTATCAATGAAACTTACAACAAAAACTCTTACTATTATCGGAACATCCCTTACTGCTCTAGCTATGATGGGGAATGCGCAAGCTGAACGTGCTTTTGGAGATATCTACATGGAATGTGGTATTGGCGCAATGATCTTTCCTACTAACACAACAATGGCTGCGATTTCAAATGTTACATGGGATTTAGGAACAACTGCGGTTAGTTCTAACGCTTCATCTCAAGACAGCTGTAAAGGAAAAAAAGTTGCCGCTGCTGCATTTATTCATAGCTCATATGCATCATTAGAGCAAGATATTGCTAAAGGTGAAGGAAAGCACTTAAGTGCTTTAATGGATATCATGCAATGTGATGGAGCTTCTCGTACTAACATGGTTAACAAAGTAAGAACTGATTTCACAACAACGGCTACTGCAAAGGGATATGCTAACTCAACGCAATACCAGAAGTCTGAAAAATTATTTAACATCATGAATAGCAGTAAAGTTGCTGGTTCTTGCGGTGCGTAAATAGCACGAAGCTATATTATATTAGCTATCATAGGCATCTTTTTTTTATGGACTCTGATGAGTTCTTTCCATTAGGTAAAATGAATCATGAATTATAAAGATGTCCTATAAATATGCCCCATTAATCTTATGGGGCATACTTTTGGCCTTTAGGCATCCAACTAAAGTAAACAATTACATAGCTTCTACATGGCTTCCTTCTTCCCCTGAAAATTTTCTTTTAGAAATAACGTAACTACTCAGTTACCGCCACGGTTCAGATTACCAATGGTGATAAAAAGAGACACTAACCTCTTCACCTCTAAATTTCTCAAACGACAGGCGCAAGGTATTATTATTAGATAAAGAATACCGTGCTTCAAAGCTTAATTTCTCATCTTTCGTTGCTGAATTACTTTCTATTACTGTCCCTACTTCGAGCTTTGTTTTAAGCTTGTCATCCAGTGTAAGTACAAGCCCAGCACTGGGTATCACCTCCAATTGATTAGTTTCATTAACCCACTTACCATCAAACATTCCATAGGCTATGAACGTATCAGATAACTTGAACGCTCTACCAATACCCGCCTTGAAGTAAAAGTTACTACATGCAGTACAACTTAAATCAGTACGTTCAAACCCTGTGCTGACGCGCCATGACTTATTACTTTCGCCTCTTAGACGCGTGTTGTTTAAGCCTAATTTCTGTACATTAATAATATCTAACTTTCGTATCGACACACCTTGTTTATGATCAATATTCACCGTTAAATCAAGAACTTTTAGCTCAGAATTTTCTAATGAACCTTTACTATTGCTCAACGTGTCAAAGTGAACAGCCGTAAGACCGACTTGGAACAGTTCACCTTTACTTTTATTTTCACTAAAACCGATATGAAACAAACGAGGATGAGCCCCTTTTGCAGGTGACTCTATATCCACCAGAGCATGGGAATCTTCTTTTTTTTCTGATTGTGCAGGAAGTTTTAGACGGTATAGAATAAGTTTATTTCTATTCTGTTTGTATCGCGCCTTATCCACATCTTCACTATCTGTCATTTTATATTGATAATAGTCGAGCATTATTTCTAGCAAGGTTGATTGACGTTTTTCTGGGTAGTTAGCTAATAAATCCAATGAAAATTGCTTTGAGGATGAGAGTATTTGATTAACCGTCAAAACCTCTTGGTCACTCAATTGCTCAAAGGCATGGTAGAGTTTTCGCTGACTTGAAGGTAAATAAGTGATTTTTTTAATATAACGCGAACCTTCTATATCTTCTAGCCCCTGAAAAACAGACAAAGGAAGGTACCACGGCTGTTTATCTGGCGTTAGTGTGTGCCCCGTAACGAGCTCTATCAATTCTGCAATACGATAGCCACAATTTTGTTTCAAGAAATAATACGTCGACTTCATCCCCATGACTTCCCATAAATGAAGGACAAGAAAGTCTTGTTGTTCTTTGCTTAAATTTAATTCGTACTCCCACATATCTCTAAACTCATGTTTAGAGTAAACCAAGTCTTGCGTATAAAACTTTTTATCTGAGAAGCCAGAAACATAACCTCCTAAAAGCCCTTTCATTATATAAATAGGAATGGGCTCATTATCAGGCACTTTTGCACCATAATTAATGCTCTGATCCAATAAGTTCCCACTGCTAGCCTTAAACTGACTATTGTTGAGTTTGACAAGAAGGTGACCAAAAGTAGAGGCAGGGTTTCCAAAATAACCACTGACCATCAGTAAACTAACAGAGTCCATGCTAGAGAATTTAGCCCATGCCTGTAAACGTTTACACTGTAATAGTTGCTGGTTCCTTTCTTCACGCTGTAATTTCTTGTTTAACCAATAATAACGTGCAGGATAACGACAGATAGGATGATTATCCATAGTATCAGTGATAGGTTGATTAAAGGCTTTGAGAGTAGCGACTAACTCTTCTTTAGGTGTGATATTCCTTGTTGATTTACCGTGCTTTTTTTGATCATAGGCAATAAAAAAATCAGTAGTGATTATATCGCTATAATCTGCTTTTTTGGGTGACACGCGGAAATGCAACAGTCGCAACCAAGTGAGGTCGTTATGTAGTTTTAACGCATCAGCATCAGCCAACTCTTGATGTAAAGAACCTTCGGTATCGCAATGAGCACTATTAACCGAAAGTGATAGGAGTAGGCATAATAATAAAGGTAATGATATTTTTGTCATTTGATCATAAATACAACGCATTCTAATGAGAATATGTTCAAACTACAAATCATCCCCTTTCAAGTAGATAAAGATCTAATCTATTTTCTTTCAAGAGCCTGTTTATTAAAGTAGTCAAACAACAGTTTTCGGTGAGACCTTTGCATGAAAGAATGCAAGAGAAAAATGTGCGTAATTTTCTCTATTTTTGCTAAAAAAGAGGATAATAGCTATTGGCCGAATTTTTAGCAGAAATAGAGGGAATTCAAGCCATTTTTTTAGTGAGCTTGCCGTTTTATCGAAACGGTCAACTCAATTATTAAGCTTGCTATATTCATCATTTCTTTCGTGCAAAGGTCTCTCGGTATATCTATATCCCGAAGAAACTTGCAAAACAGGATGAGCGGAAGAGTTAATAAGTATCAATTCTCACCTTTGTAGTAATAAGGAGGACAAGTTCCGAGTGAGTTTCTAGTAGAAAGGTGGTGAATTAAGAGTAGCTATTTATCCTGCTCGGAGTTCCAGTAACTTAGGGAAGTTTTGATCAAGGCATGACTCGTTTTCTGAGGCTATAATTCGCCATTTTTTCTATAAAAGCGACCAATAGCTACGACTATTGATAATTTTTCTATCACAAACATGACAAGTCCTACCTGCTGAAGCCTCTAAGTTTCGCTAAAGCTCAGCTAAATCTCAGAAAGATCGGACTTAATCAAAGCTTCCTTAAAGACAACCTGCTCCCCATCACCTTCTTCATAAACAGATGCTCTCTTGCTGCATTCAAAATAGCCACAACACCCAAGTGCTTCACCTTGCGTTCTACCGAAATCGCATAAAAAGATTCCATGACGTCCTCGGTTTCACCCATAACCTTAACATCATAAGAGGCCTGTACTTCATCAGCGGTTACCGAGGGTGCTATGAAAACCCCTACGCCATTTTTACCAAACGCTTTCATCAAAGCACCATCATCAAACTCGGCAATAATACGCGGATAAACTTGGTTACTTTTAAACCAATGCATAAGCCTACTCTTGATGGATGAGCTAACGCCAGGTAGCAATAACGGCATATTATTCAAGCATTGAGGAAACTCACCGTTACTTTCCTTCATCAAGGCTTCTGTTGCAAAGAAAGTCACTCCGCATTTACCCAAGTGATGGTTAAAACACTTAATGCTCAACTCTTCAGGTAAAGGTCTGTCAGATATAACGATATCTAGTTTATGCGCGGCTAACTCAGTGAGTAAAATAGTGAGGTTATCCTCTCTACAAATCAGCTTCATTGGCTCATCTAAATACAGTGCAGGTTCAAGTAGATGATAAGCGATAGACTTAGGAATAGAGTTCGCAATACCCGCTTTAAGCGGTAGCCTTCTACCCGTAGGCTTGGTTTTTAGTACTTCTTGTAACTCATCACCCAATGAAAATATGTCATCTGCATAGCTTTGCACTACTTTTCCAGCTTCGGTTAGCTCTAAGTTTCGCCCTACGCGCTTAAACAATTGAACCGCTAATTGCTCTTCCAATAACGACAGTTGTCCACTGATAGTCTGAGGCGTTAAAAACAACAGCTTACTTGCTTTAGCAATACTGCCTTCTCTTGCCACCATCCAGAAATAGCGAAGGTGCTTATAATTAATCATTTAATCCTCGTAAAATACGATGAGTTTCCATAAAATACTCGAATTATACGTTAAAACAACACCCTTTATAATTACAAACAAAACAACCTTCACGCAACCATCCTAGCAATCACAATAACAACTACTTAGAAACCATATGCCACAAAAAGAATACACAGCACCTTGGGAACAAGCCTTTAATCGTATTTTAACGCCCATTGAAGAATTCATACACCGTCAAACCACTAGTGGTATTTTGCTGATGCTATGTGCAGTTATTGCATTGTTTATTGCAAACGGCTCTTGGGCAGAGGCGTATCATCATATTTTAGAAACACCTATTACCATTGGTGGCGGGAAGCTAATGCTTTCCATGTCGCTTCATCACTGGATCAATGACGGCTTGATGGCTTTGTTTTTCTTTGTAGTGGGTCTGGAATTGAAGCGAGAGTTGCTAGTGGGCGAACTCTCTAATCTTAAAGCTGCCCTGCTACCCATCATTGCTGCGATAGGTGGCATGGTATTACCTGCATTAATCTATATGGGTTTCAACCCATCAGGGCATACCTTTAACGGCTGGGGTATTCCCATGGCAACCGATATCGCTTTCGCACTCGGCGTGCTAGCATTATTGGGAAGTCGTGTACCTACCGCACTGCTTGGTTTTTTAGTCGCCTTAGCCATTGTTGATGATTTAGGCGCGGTGCTGGTTATAGCTATTTTCTATACCGAACAACTAAGTTTCCCTGCTTTGATGGCGGCTGCGGTAGTTCTATTATTACTGGCCAGCTTTAATTTGGGTGGTATTCGAAAACCTTTACCCTATGTGCTGCTAGGTATTATCTTGTGGTTGGCTTTTCTGAAAAGCGGGGTTCACGCGACTCTGGCGGGCATCCTGTTAGCCTTTATTATCCCTATTCGACCCAAGTACAACCCTAAGCGATTTCTTAAACGTGCCAACCAATTGCTTAAAGAGATTGGCGAAAATTATCGATCAGAACCGAATATTGTAAAAAACTATAAGATGCGAGCCAAAGTACGAGCATTAGAAACAGGGATTCACCGCGTGCAAGCACCTGCTCAAGTACTAGAGCACCATATGCATATTCCCACGGCTTACTTGGTCATCCCCATTTTTTCACTGGCTAATGCGGGGGTACCTATTGAGTGGAATGAGCTTGGGAATACTGCACTTCATCCTGTTTCACTGGGTGTTATTGCAGGACTGGTTTTAGGTAAACTATTAGGCATCAGTGGCTTTGTTTGGCTTACTCTTAAAGCAGGGGTTGGCACACTTCCCCCTAGTTTAAATATGAAACATATCATAGGTGCCAGCCTGCTAGGTGGGATTGGATTTACCATGTCTATCTTTATAGCTGAGTTAGGTTTTGCGCATAGCCCTGAAGACTTGCTAATGGCAAAAACAGGGATTTTACTAGCCTCTTTGGTTGCTGGTATCACGGGGTATATTTGGTTGTTTATTAACTCAACTACTCAAAAGCCACCCTTATAAACTGTCACATAAAAAAAGCCGTAAGATGGAGGAATACCTTACGGCCTGAACTATTTGAATAGGTTAATAATAGGTTAATAGGTACATCTTATTTACAACATATACAAAAACATCTTGAAACTCCCTCTTCACAGTATTAAGAGACAAATCCCAGGAGCTAAATAATGGGTGGCTTTATCATTTACCTCTCAAAAAAGGGAGTATCAAGATGTTAGACTCTATGTAAGGCAAAATTGAACTCACCCCAGCAAAGATAGGATGCAGTTTTGCATACCTTATCAGATCGGTAAAACAGTATAAATCGAGCCTTTAAGTCCGTTTATTCGATGCTTTATGGTGTTAATATATTAACCTGTAGTAAACCTATTATTTAAGCACCACTCATGCTATTAGAATCAGCCTCCACGCTACTCAACAACCTGTACTGGATCACACTAATCGCGGTTGTAGTCTCCTCCGCTTCGGCTGTTCTTAAAGCAGGAGTTAAACAATTTGATTTATTTGGTGTAATTATCATTGCAGTAGCTACAGGTTTAGGTGGTGGCTCACTCCGTGATATGTTTTTGGATCAACCTGTGTTCTGGATTAAAGATCAAATTTTCTTTATTGCTACTCTTGCTAGCGCATTCATTATTTTTTTAACGGCACGTTTAACCACCATTCCAAGCAAGCTCTTTCTCATCCCCGATGCAGCAGGTCTTGCCACCTTTGGTATTGCAGGTACTCTGGTCGCACTTATGGCAGGTTCACCTTGGCTAACCGCCAGTTTTATGGGTGTAATGACGGGGATCATGGGAGGTGTTTTTAGAGATATTTTATGCAACGAAGCCCCGATGGTATTTAGTAGCCAGCTCTATGCAACGGCATCATGGATTGGCTCATTACTCTTTATTGGCCTGCTCACTTTAAAACTGGATGTGTCACTTTCGGCTATTATTGCCGGGTCTTTTATTTTTATAGTGCGCCTACTGGCTATCCGCTTTGACATTAATCTACCCAGATTTCGTTTTAAGCAGTAGCTTCAAAATATACTTCGAGAAAAATATTACTACTGACACAATGCTGTCAGTAGAGGGGGCGTATAGTTTTATCCATACATAACAACACATACACAACAACAGAGGATAGAACGATGAGCAACCCGATGAAACAACACGGCGCATTTAGCTGGAATGAGCTACTCACTACAGACCTTGATGGTGCAAAATCTTTTTATAGCCAGATGTTTAGCTGGAATTTTGAAGATATCAACAATGAAATGCCTTACACCTTGGCAAAAGTCAATGGTAAAGAATCAGCAGGCATGATGACTATGCCACCAGAAGCCGCTGGTATGCCACCCATGTGGGGCGGCTATGTGACCGTTGATGATGTAGAAGCCAGTGCTACATTAGCTGAAGAGCTAGGAGGGAAAATACTGGTTGAAGCAAGAGATATACCGTCAGTAGGCCGCTTTTGTGTCATTAGCGACCCACAAGGTGCGATGCTAACGATTATTACTTATTCTGAAGACTGTGATGAATAACCTTCTATCACTTCACCAGATAAAAATTTTAAACCACTGATATAGCAAGGTTATTTATAATAACCAATATCCAGTAAACGTGAGCTTCGAGGTAAAGGTACAAAGTAATTTACTTAAAATATTCTCAAATAAAATGCCCCTCCTCTATTTTTACTATTTTTATCTGAGGAAACCGTTATGATTCACTTATCTAAATAAATGAAAGAATGATAACTATGTCTGGTGGATCACACGAAGGAAAACAATGGCTTTGGTTACTTATTGGCGGGTTAGTATTAATTGCCATCGCTACTTTTTTAATCGAGTCACACGGTTGGTTAAAAGCCATCGTCTTAGGTGTTGGCGGACTGGTAGTTGTTTTCGCATCCTCTGAAATGATGATCAAAGCGGTTGACGGCTATGCCAAACGTAAAAAAATGAACTCTTTTGTAGCTGGAACGATGGCAGGCTTGTCCAGCAATATTCCAGAACTGGTGATGCTTGGCTTCGTACTAATGGCAACGCCCAGAGTTGGTTTCATCGTAACTGTTTTAACCTTACACGTAGGTGCTGCAGCTTTTGGCATGTACTGTGGAACACTACCCCGTGATGTTGAAGGCAATGCACATTTACCCAAGCCCTTAGTCAACCTAAGCACCGATTTGTACGCGGCAGCAGCAGGCGTATTTTTTAGCCTTGGTGCGGTCATGTTAATGATGAAAGCATTCTCAACAGGCGAGGTAACAGCAGCATTAAGCACTACTGACTTATACGTTTTCGGCGGTATCTTACTAGGCATTCAGGCTGTCGCTATATCACGTTTAGTAAGTCGCTTTTCAAAAGAGCATAAACCAGAGTCTGAGAATGATGTTCCCGTAGAACTAGCAACCAATGAAAAACTCATGTCTATTGGTGCTATTCTTGCGTTCAGCTTGGCTGGCTTAGTAGCCTCAGTTATCGGCGGACACTCAGTGGGTGAGTTTGCAGGCATTCTTGTACATAAGCTTGAAGTCGCTGGTTACTCTGAAATGTTTGGTGCTGTCATCTTAAGTGTGTTTGCTTCAGCTGGAGCATTCGTGATGATCGGAACGGCTCACGTCCAACAAAAATATAGTATTGCAATGGCAAATGCATCAGGGGCAATTACACAGGTGCCCTTTTTAGTCTTACCTATTGCAATGATTATGTTGGCGGTCTTTACACAAACAGGGGTTATACCCGCGCTTGATGCCTCAAATGGTGTCATTCCGATTGATATTCATACCACCAGTGCCATTTTATTAGCGTTTCCTTCGATGTTAATTCTTTGGAAAGCCGTGCAGGATGATGGAAAAGTAAACTGGTTAGAAACAAGTACCATGGTTGCTATTTTCCTATTGGTGATTTATCTACTGGTTGCACACGGTTAACGACCTGTTTTGTTGCTAATATAAGCTGGTCTATCAGCAATGACACAACCCACGCAGACTGAATTCATCGACATTAACGTATCAGAAATTTTTGATAGCTACCCTATTCCGTTGCGCGATTCATTACTCAACTTACGCCAACTCATTATTGATACCGTTACAGAAATAGGTATCAATGATTTGCAAGAAGCACTCAAGTGGGGGGAGCCCAGCTACCTCACTGCAAAAGGTAGTACTATCAGAGTCGCTTGGCGCACATCCAACCCAAGTCAATATGCCATTTTCTTTAATTGCAAAACCTCACTCGTTGAGACTTTTAGAGAAATTTATCACGACACCTTTAGCTTCGAAGGCAATAGAGCCATTGTGTTTGAAAAAGATGATGTCCTACCTATCGATGCACTAAAACACTGCATCGAGCTATCACTACGCTACCACAGCATTAAGCACCTACCCATGCTTGGAGTATAAGCATGCGACGAGCTGACCGACTTTTCCAAATCATCCAGTTTTTACGCACCCGACGAGTAACAACCGCGCGCTGGTTAGCCGATCGATTGGAAGTTTCTGAGCGCACTATCTATCGTGACATTAAAGACTTGATACTCTCAGGCGTAAATATCGAAGGGGAAGCAGGTATTGGTTATGTGGTGCGTCGAGGTTTTGACTTACCTCCACTGATGTTCAGCGAAGAGGAAATCAAGGCCCTCACCCTCGGCGCTAGAATTGTAGAAAGCTGGGCAGATACCTCTTTAGCAACCGCAGCACAAAGCGCTCTTAGTAAAATAGAAACGGCCTTACCTGATGATTTAAAAGATAGCCTCAGCAAGACGCTACTCTTTTCACCCCTCACTCGTATTAACCCTGATATTTCAAACACCATGAGTGAAGTTCGATTTGCAGCCGACAACCGACGCAAAGTCAGCCTGCAATACCATCGAGCTGATGGCAACAGCTCTGACAGAATCATTTGGCCTTTAGGCTTATTCTTCTGGGGTGCTGTTTGGACGATTGGCGCTTGGTGCGAAAAACGTAATGATTTTAGAATCTTTCGACTGGATAGAATTGATAGCCTACATGTATTAGACGAGAGCTACCCGCTTGAGAAAGGACGAAGGTTAGAGGATTTAGTTAATGACCAGAAAAGGAAATGTGGGTAAACCACTAGAAAACAACCGATTTTTTGGCGAAAATGTTCCATGGTTTTGTATAGCCTATCGACATCGGCAGACTAATGGGTAGCCCTTGCTCTTAGTTGACACTTGATAAATTGTACAAATATTAATCAGCCATTCATTCCGCTTAAGTTAGTATGCGAGTAAAGGGGAAGACGTTGTGTTGTTATAAACCACCGGATTTGCCTACGATCTCAATGATCCTAAAACAATATAACTACTCAGCTCAGCGTAATTCGTAACTGCTCAGATTGCCCTCTACTTTGTTCAAGAGCAAGGCGAAAGCGCGCAGTTTATAGGTATAAATGAGCACTTTCAACGCAGCTATTGAGCAAAGTAGAGGGTAAGCTGAGTAGTTACAAAACAATAATAAAAAAAGAGAATAATAATGGGCTTATTAGTAAATATCGAAAAATCCACAAAGCAGTTTTCCGACCAACAAATTAAACCTTCTAGCGAAAATCTATACGGACTATCTATTAAACTTCTGATCCTTTTTTGTCTTTTGTTTTTATTAACAACGCCTATCCATGCCGAAGGCACTAAGACATGGCAACCTGATTCCAGCTCACAATCAGATTTATTCATTACGCCTCCTAGCAGTAACGCTAGCGGCGTCCGCTCTTTTGCAGGCTATTTATCGCAACCTAATATGAAAATGTATGTTCATATCGAGGATCCCGATAATGAGATGGTGTATTTAGGGCTATCAGGTGGTGGCTATGAATTTAGAATAGCATCTCCCACAGGGAATATTGTTCATGGCCCCTTTGCAGTGGCGGCGAATGTTACTGATTATAATAGTGCTTTTAATGGACCTGACGTGCTGGGTAATGGCGGCTACTCTACTGCAAATGCTATGTTTAAGTTTGACCCACAGGGGCTACCTTCTGGTGATTATTCCATTGAGTTTTCAACAAGCGTATCAATGCCATGGTTTGATATTACCGTGGCAACAAAGGATGCTACGCCACAAGAAATCACAGGACGACTGTGGTCACAAGCTTGGCAGGTAAATTGTGGAAGTTTTACCTCTGCACTAAAAGCCAAGCTTTATGCCAGAGATGAAAGAGGTTATGTAACACAGGTAAATTTTGCAGAGGCAGGAATTAAACCCTATGTTGGACAGTTCTCCTTTAATGATACAGGTACAGGCAACTCAGGAAATGTAGCTGAGGATCGTAAATCCGTACCTGGCGCTCAGTCAGGCAACCCCGTACAAAAAGTCTTTCTTAATCAGCCTGATCCCAATGTTTATGCTCTGGGTTTAGATGGTGAAGTGCAAAATTTACCGTTAAAAGTTGAAAACCCTGCTAATCCTGCGATAAATATTGATGTAACACAACCAGGGCGTGTCGAGGTTGTACTGGATTTTGGTACCATTGGCGATTATCAAGAAGCGGTTGATAGACGAGTCTTTGCAGATGTTAGCGCAGGATTAAATACCATACCATGGGATGGTAAGCGTGGTGATGGTGTGGTGGTTCAGCCACGCGATTATCCTATTCCTGTCACCATTTCATATACACAGGGAGAAACCCATTTTACCGCTTATGATGTGGAATATCTGGATGAAAGCTTTGTAGTTCGCACCCAAACGACAGCAGGCTTAACAGGCCCCAATGTCCTATTCTGGGATGATAGTCGAATCACTCAAAATCCAAATCTTCCACCCAATCAAAAAGTCAATACAGATGTTGGGTCGATTGCGCGCCAGCCATGGAGTAATTTCAATTACGGCAATATCAATACCATTAATACATGGTGGTTTTCTTACCGAGATTATCTAACAGCAACCGTTTTAATGCCAGGTGATTACGGTGATGCTCCTAATAGTTATGGTGGTGCTACGCATAAAATACTCCCTACGCCAACCGTCTACCTAGGCTCAGTCCCTCCTGATGAAGAAAACCAGGTGACTACAACCGTTGATGGTACGGGTGATGATACTGATGGCATTGATGATGAGGATGCGTTTGCTTCTTTACCTGATATATACACAACCGATAGCAGTTATGCCTTAAATGTCCCCTGTGTTGGCACAGCAAAGGTCGCAGGATGGATTGATTTTGACCAAAGTGGTGTATTTGAAGCAACAGAGCGTGCAGAAGCAGACTGTACAACAGGTCAGGCGGCATTATCGTGGTCGGGCTTAACAGGGCTGAGCGCAGGGGCTATTTATGCCCGTTTTCGTATTGCGTCAGATGCTACTCAAATTGCTAGTCCAACAGGAGGAGCAAGCGATGGTGAAGTTGAGGATTATGCCTTATCCATTCGTGAAAATAGCGCATCAGGTCAGGTGACTGATTCGACAGGAGCTGTGGTAAAAGATGTAGTGCTGTCTATTCAAGATGCATCAGGTAATGCCATCATCGGTGCAAATGGACAACCTTTAAGTGCAACAACCGATGCGGCGGGTAATTATAGCTTTAATGGTATCCCCGCAGGTGATTATTTTATTGTAATGACACCGCCAGCGGGCTACGCAGCAATGGATGATGGGGATACATCGGATGATGGCGATGCAGTTGCCAATACCAGCCCCATTGATAATCGTATCCCCTTTAGCATTAGCCAAACGGAAGATGATAGTGATAATAATTTTGTAGTGGCGACCATCACCAATGATGCCATTAACCAATGCTCCGCAGGACAGATAGCCGACAACCTGATTGAATATCATTTTGGACAGGCTGATGAAGGTGCAGAGTTTTTTGTAGCGGTTGGCGACGTGGCACACTTTAGTAATGTTGCTAAAATTAATGGTCGTCGCATCAATGCCCTGTTAACTATTGATGCAATCACTAGTTCAGCACCTGTTGGTGAACAGGTTAAGATTATCTATAAGCCTGCTGATGATGCCGTCAGCATTCGGGTAGAGAATGGAACCGCTCATTCAAGTGATAATAACGTAAGCTATCATATTGATTTTATATATGATGACAATGGTTCATCCGCCAATTACAGCTTTGCTTATTCTAGTGCAGATATTGATGGTGGCGAAGGACAACCCAACGAATATTTACGTCTAGATAACACTGAAATTGCAGAAACCATGCTTTCGACCTCTAGTCATCTTATTGAAGTATCTTATGCCAATTACCGTGAATACCGTGGGACAGCCGTTCAAAATAGCGAAGCTGAATCCACAGCAGTAGCCATCTATACTAATCGCTCTAGTATTCACATGATGGTCGGGCAGCGAGACACGGGCGGAGATGCAGAATTCAGGCTCGATTTTTCACGCAAAGATTTTACCCTTCCCTTTTGTCATGGCTATGACTTTGGTGATGCTGAAGGCTATAACACCACAGGCGCAACCGCTGCTAAACATGGCGTTATTGATACGCTTTATATGGGAGCTAATGTTGATATAGATGCAGGGACACAGGAAAACAACACAGCATTAAGCGATGATGAAAATGGTATTTTGGATGCAACAACTCAAGATGATGAGAATGGCATCAAGGATTTTCCAGAGCTAAACGATCTTGATACCAACTATAGCTTAACCGTTAAAGTGACCAATAACACAGGCAGCACGGCAAAATTAATCGGCTGGATAGATGTTGATAATAGCGGTACGTTTGATGCGGATGAAGCTTCCGTACTCAGCTCCGTTCCAACAGGAACCAATGATGGCAATATCAGCCTCAACTGGACGGCAGTACCGACCGATATCGTTGCCCACGACAGCTATTTGCGAGTTCGTTTAACAACAGATTCCCTATCAGCCAGTAGTGTAGATGGTACGAAATTAGACGGTGAAGTAGAAGACTACGCCTTAACCATAAAAGTAGGTGGATTCCCCGTTAAAGGTCGTGTGTACAAAGACAGTAATATTAACGGAGTGAATGATGCAAGTGAGAAAGGCGTTAGTGGCTTGCCTATTGTTTTGCTAGATGTAGCTAACAATACCTGTGTTAGTACCAAAACAGACGGCGATGGTAACTACACCTTCTTCCCTGTCATACCAGGAACTTACCAACTCTATGAAGCATCACGCGAAACGGTAGCAACACCACAGAACTGTAATATCAATAAAGCTAAAGACCCTGCGGGTTATCATTCAACAACCGTGAATGCATTAGCATCATTTGATGTGGTCGATGCTGAAATTACGGGTAAAGATTTTGGTGATATTAATGCCCCTGTTTTTGAGCCTAATAATAGCGGCACCGTGTTGGCAGGTAATACGGTGTTTTATGCGCATAAATTCACGCCACCCAGTACAGGCACAGTGACATTTACAGCGGTTAATACAACAGCAGTTACGGCAGGCTGGTCAAATATAATTTATCAGGATGTTGATTGTAATGGTAAATTAGAAAGCGCAGAGGCAACTTCTCCCATCAGCAGTCTTGCAACCACCGCCAATGTAGATATTTGTCTAGTCAATAAAGTCTATGCGCCGAACAATGTAACCAACGGCGAAACCTATGCGAATGCTATCACAGCTGTGTTTGACTTTAATGGCAATACTATCGCAGGCAGTGAAACGCTAAAGGTAACAGACTTAACAAAAGCCACAGCGAATACGCCTGCGACACCAACCAACCCTACTGGCGGAAACTCAAAGTTAGAGCTACGTAAAACGGTACAAAACATAACGCAAAATGGCGCTGAAACAGAAACACAAAATCAAGCAAAGTCTAACGATGTTTTAAAATATCGTATCTACTATAGTAATGTCGGTAATGCACCATTAATTGATCTAATCATTAGAGATACGATTCCTGCATTTACTAGTATAGTGGGTTCACCTGTCTGTGAACTACCATTACCCAATGACTTGACAAGCTGTACGCCATCTGTGTCTGTAGGTGCTATTGAATGGGTATTCCCTGCAAGTGATACATTAAAAGCGGGTGGTGAAGGCGTTGTTAGTTATGAGGTGAAGATTGATTAAGGAAACTGATTAAGTCTGATCAGAATTTCTATGATTTAGCTAAGCTTTAGCAAACTCAGAAGCTTCAGCAGATAGAATTTGTCAAGGTTTTTGATAGAAAAGTTAGCCGTAGCTATTGGTAATTTTTATAATGAAAAACTGGCAAATTCTATAACCTCAGAAAGGAGAGGGAGTTTACTGCCTGCATACTTCGACGATATGCTGATGCACATATGACACATATACAATTAGTTTTTTGGGATGCGCAAGAATAAAGACCAGCCCCCATTATCCCACTGATCTCCAATCCATTATTAATAATTAAGTGTCCCCTGATCTCTTACTAAAACGTCGATGAAGTCTTGGTTGTCCTATTTTTTCTTTATACACCACCTGAGCAAGGATGAGGCTTAGCTAGATAAGGAAGAGCTGAACAAGTCATGCATCGTTTTTTGAGGCTATAATTTACTCTATTTTGTCCAAGAGGTCTAAACACCCTACTTTTTCTCCTTCAAGCACCTATAAAAATACCCATTATTAGTGAAGTCACCACAGTGAATGAGTGTCTGAGATAAAAGTTAGCTTCATAGATTACAACTGCCTGACACTATTCATTCCAACAAATAAACGCGTTGGGTTATTAGTAAATGGCTTAAAGAAGTCAAAACATTGATAGAATTTTAATACGTCATCATCTAGAACATCTAACACTAGACCATAAGCTGGTAATCCACCATCTGTTAACTCAACAGCATGGCGAATAGCAGTTACAAGAATTTTAGCGCCTAGGCCTTTACCTTGATACTTCTGATCTACTGCCAATCGAGCAAGTAAAACAACGGGAATGGGGTAATGTGGCAATGAATTATCTGTAGGGATGCCAGATTTTACAACAGTAGAAGCGGCTAATGTGTAATAGGCAATGACCTCACTTTTGGCTCTTTGTTTTTCTTGTTTTACATCGTTATTATTCTTTGGCTCGTTTGGCTCTTTAGTTAAAACCCAAGTAGAGCTTAAACCTAGCTTGGAATATTTAAACGCAAACCGAGACAAAAAAGCATCCATGTCAGGCTTACCACAATTGAAGGATTTTAGGTCATGCTTATTTTTATCGAGCAATTCAACAGTGTATAAAAAAGTCACACCTTGAAACCGTTCTTATCAAGGCTCTTAGCTACATCAAGTAGCTTTTGACTCGGTGCTTTGGTGCTTTTACAAACCTCCATAAAGTGATTAAATTGAGCATTACTCAGACTAATCTGGGTTTCACCCTGCAAAACTTTTGGCGCATCTTTTAATATCAAACGCGTCAGATATTCAGTAACGGTGCAACCTGAAAGTGTTGCAGCTCGCTCTGCAAGCTGTTTAGTTTCTTTATTCACCCGCATATCAATTCGTGTTGCTAACGTTGCCATTTATACCTCTTCATGATTCATTTTTAGTTATTATAACATAGTACGTAGATATTACGTACATTGAAGATTCAAATAGCTTAATTGATTTATGCAAACATATCAGATTCAGAAGCACCATTATCACTTATCAAATATCCCATAGCGCTATAACCACTTTTTCGTTTTGCATACATGCGCTGTAGCATTTCAACTCGATCATCAAGATAATCATAAATCCTGACTTCTTTCTTGCTGTCATACAAACGATGCAAACGCCCTGCATATTGTTGCAACGTTCCTTTCCATGAAATCGGCATCGCTAGAAGCAAGGTATCAAGGCGCGGATCATCAAAGCCTTCACCAATATATTTCCCTGTTGCCAAGATAACTCTTTCCTCATTATCATCAATTGTTTCTAACTGCTCTCGTATTT
>JALXAX010000068.1 GCA_026991755.1 Thiotrichaceae bacterium
TAAAATCCCGTGCTAAACCAATCCCTTATCCCCTATTATCCCCTATTATCCCCTATTATCCGCATTGAAGTCACGGATTCAGGTATTAATCAAGCAAAATCAGAACCAGGAAAATACCAGGGCTCAAGGGTATTCTGGGGTGGAACAATCATTAGCGTAAAGAATTTTAAAGATTATTCTCTCATTGAAGTGTTAAAACGCCCTCTTTCAGGAACAGAACCTAATGACCTGAAAAAAGCACAAGGTCGATTTATAGCAAAGATATCAGGCTTTATTGATCCCATTGAGTACAAAACCCCAAATCGAATTACCGTTACAGGCACTTTGCAAGGTATACAAAAAGGCAATGCTGGAAACTACCCTTACACTTACCCCGTTATAATAGCGAAGAAGATGAAATTTTGGCGCGGAAAGAAAACAGAAAATAATAATGACCCTTACAGATGGGAACAGGGCTGTTAAATGCTAGGAATCTGTTCAGGGAAAAAACAAAGTCCCCCCCACCTAGGAGGGGGGGGGTTGGGGGGGGGGTAGATAGTCTGATAAAAAAGACGACCTTAGAACATCTCCTCCCTCCCCCCAAAGGGGAGGGAGCTTATTTCATTTAGCATTGAACAGCCCTGCAGGTGGGGATACCCTTATTACCACTACCCCTTCCCACACCCTTATTATAGATAATCTTAAAAGCGTAAGTGTAGGTACTCTACCTTGTAGTAGATGAACGAAGAATACATAAGAAACAAGGCACGAATCACGACCGTATATTTCTAAGAATAACCCGCTTATCTATTCATCAATCCAGTCGGTTACTTAATACTGTTTCGGCATGACTTGGCAAGCTCTCTCTCTGATAATTAAACCATAAACAGGTCGGGAGAAAATAAAAATGAAAGCACTGATTCTATTAATAACAATGATGTTTTTGAGTTCATTACTACTCATTTCAAACGCTTCAGCTAAAAGCACCTCTGAATCTTCAATTTATCCACAAGATAAAAGTAACATTACTACGTTAAGAGAAGACCTTCCTGCCTATGTATTTGAGTATGACTTAGAGCGGTTGTACCCATCAACATGGGAGTTTTATAAGAAGCTAGATATTATAAACCGCGATAATGTTTACTCTTTCTATCTCTACAACCCAGCCATCAAGGATGTAAGACATAAAGTATTCGCACTAGCACTTGGCAAGGGAAAAGGGAAAACAGCACCTGCTCCAGCCTCTGTTGAGCAAGTAATTGTTAACAACACTAAATCAGCTTCTAATGGTAATGAGCTAGCTCTTGGCAGCAGCTTGAGCGGCAGCGTTCATAGCATCCCCAATGGCCCAACCATAAGCGCAATCGACTTCAACTCGAACTCTCATCAAACCATTTACTCCTTCTTGAAGAATAACTGATAACGGCGTATTTTTTCTAAAACGACGATGAGGTTTACGAAGCCACATGATGCGCATTTTATCACTAAACGGGTAAGTAGTTCGAAGCGCATCAGCGATACCCACGACGTGATCAATTCTAGAAAACACTTCATCTGTTTGAGGTAGAGCGGTTTCCATCTTTCGGTATTTAGGTAAGTGTCGAGGCTTCACATCTCCGATACCTAATATATTCATCGCATCATTTGGGCTTAATTGCCATTGATCCAAGTAGTTAACTACCTTACCTGTAATCTCCAACATTTCTTCTTTAGAATATTTGCTTCCCACTATTTAGTCCCTTTATCATTATTATTTGGCATGGTCGCTTTTAAACTCGCTATAGACACAACATTATCTTTATTAATTTCATCTGTGAACTGAGGGCGGTCTCTTATTTCAACCCCAGCTTCTTCCGCAATTTCCCTTTCACGCGCAGCAATCAAACCGAAACACATCTTAACGTCTTCAATGGTTGACTCCGACAAGGGGGATTTGAAGGCAGAGTTCGACGGGGTAATATCTTTAATGATTCCCCCAAGGGTTTTACGCATAGCCACTAAAACGCGCTTCTCTTTCGTAAAATGCTGGTCAGACATAAGCGTCCTAAAATAGTAAAAATCATATATTAGCATTTGCTATATAAGCATACCAATTTCCTTTTTTAGGTAGTTGGTATTTCATTAGCAAGCTCTAATAAACAAGCCTAATAGATAGAGTGATTTATTTTATAATATTATTAAAACGTTAGCGACCACTTGTCTATTATATAACCTTAATCAAGAAAATTTGATTAACAACTACCCTCATTTGTATTATAGTTTTCTACAAGGATGTCTTCTGAGATGTTCGTGATTGAAGTTGAAGTAAGCCCTTGAGCCTTATATACCAACCTCGGGTTCTGGAAGGTATTTTGTGAGCATGACTGCTCTGTACTTATTAACATGAGTACTAGCGGTAAGCCTAATGAATGCCCGTATGATCCCACTTGAACTTTCTGGTTCAAGGTTAATCAACTCAACACGACATCTTGGTGTCATCCGTATATTTCTCATTTCTGTAACACCTCTCCCTTGCATCATTATCAACTGTTACCAGTAACTATCCACCTTTTGAACAAGCTTGTTCAGCTATTCTATCTAAGCTACTATTCGTTCAATTCCTTAAGGAATCTCTGATTAAGTCGGGTGGAATTTCTGTGAGATAGAATTTGTCAGGTTTTTGCTAGAAAAGTTAGCAATAGCCGTAGCTATTGGTCACTTTTATAGCGAAAAGCTGGCGGATTCTAGCCTCAGAAAAACGAATCATGAGTTGATCAGAGGTTCCTTAACGTTCTAACAAATCTATCAAGAGCCTTTGATTAAGCCCCAATATATCCACAAACCAAGAAGTACACTCATGTTGCAAGTTTATAATAGTCTTACTAATCAAAAAGAAAACTTTACTCCCATTGAAGCTGGCAAGGTGCGTATGTACGTCTGTGGCATGACTGTTTATGACTATTGCCATCTCGGACATGCCAGAGTCATGGTTGTTTTTGACATTATTAATCGCTATTTAAAAATTTCTGGTTATGATGTTAATTATGTTAGAAATATTACTGATATTGATGACAAAATTATAGAACGAGCCCATAAAAACAGTGAAGTATTTACAGAGCTAACCGAACGTTTTATTAAAGCCATGCATGAGGATGAGAAAACTCTTGGAAACCTTCCTCCAAGCCTAGAACCTCGTGCTACTAACTTCATGCCAAATATCATCAAGATGATTGAGACATTGATCGACAAAGATTACGCCTATGCTGCTGACAACGGTGATGTGTACTATAAAGTCGCGTCCTTCCCCGATTACGGTAAGCTATCAGGCAGAAACATCGAAGATTTACGAGCAGGCGAGCGCATTGAAATTGACAAGGCTAAAAATGACCCTTTAGATTTTGTATTATGGAAAGCCGCTAAAACAGGTGAACCCTACTGGGAATCACCTTGGGGAAATGGCCGACCTGGTTGGCATATCGAATGCTCGGCTATGTCGATCCATCACTTAGGCAATCATTTTGATATCCATGGTGGTGGTCATGATCTACAATTTCCACACCATGAGAATGAGATAGCTCAGAGCGAGGCTTGCACGGGCGAGCACTTTGCCAACTATTGGCTACATAATGGGTTTATTCGTGTTAATAAAGAAAAGATGTCTAAATCATTAGGCAATTTCTTTACTATTCGTGATGTCTTAAAAGACTATAAAGGCGAGGAAATTCGCTACTATATTCTAACCAGCCATTACCGTAGCCCATTAAATTACAGCACGGATCAACTGGATAGTGCGCATTCGTCACTAGATCGCTTATACACCTCACTACGTGGATTAACACTAGAAAATCCATTAACCAACACAGGCTATGAAAAGCGCTTTTATGCGGCAATGGATGACGACTTCAATACACCTGAAGCGCTAGCGATACTATTTGAGTTAGCCAGAGAGACTAATCGACTACGAAGTGATGATGCTGGAAACAGTAGCGAAGAAGCTAATCAGACAGGCGCCCTACTCCACCAACTAGCCAACCAATTAGGTCTCCTAACGGGTAACATCGAAGACTGGTTTAAAGGCAGTGATAATGCACCCGAAGACGGTTTAAGTGATGCCGAAATTGATGAGCTTATTGCTCAGCGCATACAAGCTAAAACTGACAAGGATTGGGGCGAGGCAGATAACATTAGGGATAAACTAAATGCACTTAATATTGAGTTAGAAGATACGCCAACTGGAACCAAGTGGCGCAGGAAATAACAACTTTGAAGGTCGGGCATCTCTTTTAATTTTGGACGGAATTCCTGTGGCTTATGTGGCTTAGCTAAGCTTCAGCGTATTCTAGCCTCAGAAAAACGAATCATAAATTAATAGAGGTACTCTGTATTAGTTTGCAGAGCTAGCATACACCTCTACTAACTCAGACTCTCTAAAACCGCCTAAATCAAATTGGGGCTAAGACAATTTATTTAATTTAGCAATCAATAGCATGATATTCCGATATTCTTCTTTAAGCTGTGCATGTATTTCAGCTTCTTGCTGATGCTTGGCAATCATTTCTTCATAAGATTTTTCGTTATTACTGCTGATCTCATCTAGAATTTTATTCTCTGGGTTTTCTTCTGAACGAGCAATTTCTTTCTCATGTACCGTATCAATATATTCATGAGTGCGAATAATCTTTGCGTGCTTGGCTAATTTATCACCTTGTAATTGAATCTTTTCTTGAATAGATTGAGTCCGCAACAAAGCTTGCTGATAATACTTTTGCCATCTCTCAATATCATCCAACCACATTTCATGGTCACTGTGCCACTCACGATGGTCTTTATGTTCGCGTTTATGTAGATCTTGCTGAGCATCTTGTGCTCTTTGTTTTATCTCGTTGGTAAACTCTGTTAATGCGACGGTTGTTTTATCAGCTACACTACTTAAAATGCCCCACGTAGACTCTGTGAGGTATTTCTTATCTATTTCCCACTTTTCCTTAAACGAAGATTTAGCTTCTTCAATGGTTTCCCTTAATGATCCCAAATCTCGTGTTACTTCATCACTGATAACATTAACTTCTTCACGGCCTAATTCACTCCACTCAGAAAGCTTATCCTCCGCCAATAATACCGCTTCTCTAATTGTCTTACCTTCCTTGCTAACCAGCTCTTCTATAGCTGTTAGCATCGAAGAATAGCCATTTCCCGTATCATTTTTGTTATTACTCTTATCTGAACCCATAATATTTCTCCGATATGTTATCCCACTCTGTACAGATAGATTTCTTTCGTCATCCATTCATAGAAATCTCTCTAGTAATAATAGGACACCATGAGTAAGTTATCTGACTAATGCAAATCCCCCCCCTAACAGGGCTTGATTCTACTCACAAAGGGCATAAAAAAAGGTAGCTAAAAGCTACCTTTAAAGATTATTGTTACTGATCTAAAACCAGTTTGAATAAGCTACTTAGCTTGACTAACCATATAATTAACAACAGCCTTTACTGCATCATCCGATAAGTCTGCACGACCACCTTTAGCTGGCATTCCACCTTTACCTTTTAGTGCCGTTTCATAAAGTGCATCCATACCTTTTTTTATACGAGGAGCCCATGCGTCCTTATCACCAAGCTTAGGAGAATTTACAATACCTGCGTCATGACATACACCACAAGCTTCTTTGTAAGTTTTCTTTCCTGCTGCAATAGTTTCTGCTGCATCTTCTGATTCTGAATCAGCCGCACCAGTAACAAAGGGAATTGATAAAAGTAACGAAAAAATCAAAACACTAACTAAGCCGAGTTTCATAAATATCCTCCAAAGGATAAAATAAGTGGAGTTAAATTTAACCTAAAATCCTCAGTTAAAGCTTCTTACTTTAATACTATCAGTAGTTTAATCAGTGATGGAAGCGGTTAACTGAGGAATTTAGGTTTAACATGGATCAATAAAAAGACCACTAGGTAACTATGCCATAGAGAATAAGCTTCTTACAATAACAAGACAAGATGAAAGTACAGTTACCGTATAAATACGGTCATAGTAAGGTGTCTTGATATAAGGCTTATTAACTATTTAGTCGTTACCTAGCGGTCAAACCGTTTCGAATAAAAACTCAGTTTAATATTCTCGAAAAGAATATTACCTGAATCAGTGACTTTAATGCGGACATAGGAAGCAATAGACGGTTTAGAACGAAATTTTAAAAATCTTAGCATCACTTTTCGTTTAGAGAACACTACTGTATTCAATTATGCTTTAGTGTATGCTGGATTTTTAAACCCTCAATGAATCAGCACCTTAACCCCTATATCATAGTAAAGTCACGTATTCACGAATTAATCAGCAGATGATAATATCTAACTACAGCAATGAGCCTAATTAAATACCTACCCAACGAAGTAAGTACAGTATGAATCGCTTGAGCTTAGCCGTAAATGGAGAGATATAGGCGTAACTATTAAGGAAATCCCTAATACAAGGGTAAATTTCACAGTCAGACTCTTTAAGGAATCTCGTATATCTGTCAAAATCTCACTAATCGAGCAACGATTAACTCTATTCTTAAGCAAAAACTAAATAATTTCATCTATCGAGAGACTCCACCCTACTTAATCAGAGCTTTACACTGTTAGTGGGAGAGTTAGTGAAGCCCCAGGGCTGTTCAATGCTAAATGAAATAAGCTCCCTCTCCCCTTTGGGGGGAGGGCTGGGGAGGGGGGAGATGTTCTAAGGTCGTCTTTTTTATCAGACTATCTACCCCCTCCCTAACCCTCCCC
>JALXAX010000069.1 GCA_026991755.1 Thiotrichaceae bacterium
GTTTGGATGTATTCAACAAGATGGCCTAAATGAATGGGGCCATTGGCATAAGGGAGGGCGCTGGTAATAAGAATTTTTCGGGTAGTCATTGAATAGTAACTTTGATATTTATAAGTAATGTGAGGGTGAATAAAGGAAGCCCTGATAAGCTGATGTGCTTCCTATAAGTGTATGAACAGGGAGTTGTAAAATTCCATGGTCTTGTGTTGATGTTGAGGGGCATTATACGCATTGAGTGAAAAAATACAGTATTCTCTTTTTATTGATAGGGTAAGTTCTGTGAGGAATTTGTTCGAGAATTGAACGTGGTGCAATGGTATTTTGAGTTTAGTTTTAAAATATTTTATTGATATGGCGTAGGCGGGTAGTGAACACCTTGGATTGAGTAAAAGTGTCCAAGGTGCTTTGTATTGACTATTTTGTAAGACTAAATAGTTATTTTATGGCGGGTGCTGGCGTAGCAGGCATCATATAAGGTGCGGGTGTGGTTGGCATCATTGGTCGAGCAAGGTTGTTGTTAGAACCCCCCATCATCGGCATATTACCAAAAGAATTATTGTCATCATTACTAAAGACATCCATGAATTCTTCCATCCAGTACATAGGTGTCCATTCTGGCCAGTCACTTTCATCGTAGTAGGGGCCATTTGGCCCCATTTTCCATTCACCCTTATTGCTGTCAAAAAAGCTTGCGTTAGCTGAAGATGCAGCAAGTATAAGTGCTAATCCTAATAATATTTTTTTCATGATAAATCTCCTAGAGGGATATGTGAGTTTGTTGATATAAAGGTAGTATAGCTTGGGAAGTCAGTATATTCAAATATTCTAATATAATAAATTGTGCTTTCCTTTTTGTTGCTTACAGGTTCTATCCGTATACTTATAGGCTTTTAATATAATCAGACTAAAAAGGTAGTATATAAATGGTAGATTTGTCAGTCATTACTATTGATGGTCCCGCTGGTTCTGGAAAAGGTACAATTTCTAGCAGAGTTGCGAAAGCTTTGGGGTGGCATATGCTAGATAGTGGAGCCTTGTACCGATTGGTTGCTTTGAGTGCAATGAAAGCAGGGGTAGACTTAGATGATGCTATTGCTCTTGAGAAGTTGGCTATTGACTTAGATGTGAGGTTTGATATAGGTGATAAGGGTGATGTTTCGGTGATGCTTGATGGGGATGTAGTAAGTAATGAAATGCGCACAGAAGATTGTGGTTGTGCGGCATCAAAAGTTGCCGCTTGTAGTGCCGTGAGGAGTGCTTTATTGGATAGGCAAAGGGCTTTTTTAGTGAAGCCTGGTCTCGTTGCCGATGGAAGAGATATGGGGACAGTTGTATTCCCATCAGCACTTGTCAAAATATATTTAACAGCCAGTGCTGAAATTAGAGCTAAGCGCCGTCAAATTCAGTTGAAACAACAGGGTCTAGATGTTACCCTGTCTCGTTTAGTGCGCGATATAGAAGAGCGAGATGCTAGAGATGTATCGCGCGAAAATTCACCACTGAAACCTGCTGTTGAGGCTCTCATTATTGATACGGATTGTTTAAGTATTGATGAGGTTGTCGATAAAGTGTTGGCACAGTTCAACGAGAAGTAGAAATACGCTTCAGTGACAGAGATATATAATCTTGATGATAATTTAATTGAGATTGCAATAGCGGCTTAACCAGTAGGTTGAGTCAAGACAGCACGGACAAGGATGTTAGTGCTTTTAATAATAACCCGTTGGTGGAGGATTCACTGGCGTTTACTAAATAGATAGGATTTTTAAATGAGTGAAAGTTTTGCTGAGTTATTTGAAGAAAGTTTGACCCTAACTGAAATGACACCTGGGGCTCTCATTAACTCCGTTGTTGTAGATGTTAACCCTGATTTTGTAACTGTTAGCGCTGGATTAAAATCTGAAGGTATTATTCCTGCAG
>JALXAX010000070.1 GCA_026991755.1 Thiotrichaceae bacterium
CTAAAAATTCGGCAAATAGCTCGGCTATTACCCTCTTTTTTAGCAAAAATAGAGAAAATTACGCTCATTTTTCTCTCGCCATCCTTTCATGCAAAGGTCTCATTGTAAATATTATTGGTAGCTACTTGTTAAGGAAGCTCTGATCAACTCATGATTCGTTTTCTGAGGCTAGAATCCGCCAGCTTTTCGCTATAAAAGTGACCAATAGCTACGGCTATTGCTAACTTTTCTATCAAAAATCTGACAAATTCTATCTCTCAGAAATTCAGATCAGAGTTAATCAGAGATTCCTTAAGCTAGCTACAGCATACAAGATTAAGGATTACCAATCTTATAGCCTTTTTTGATGTGATGACCAGATTTGTTAATTAGTGCATAGCTTAAACGCTCATTGACACTATAAACTATCATAGATCCTACACGTTCTGGCGGTAGCTTAACCTCAATAGATTGCTTGGTGTGCCACTTATCTAGACGTTTCTGATAAGGATCAGTGGCAAAACGGGGTGGAGAGTACACACCTAAAATATGACCAGGACGAATACCATCGCGACTACCACGGTTAATAACAGCAATCATGTTCTGTCCACTAATGAGATCCGCATCGTATAAGCTCATAATAGTGCCACGAACTTTGTTTGTAGGAGGTGTAATCGGCATATTTAATGCTTGGGGATTAGGATTAACCTTAATAAGACGATCTCCTTTTCTAATCTCACGACTACTAGTTTCTATCGTACCTGTAGTTATATCGTCAGGATTAATAATCGCCACTTGACCATGATAACTAATCTCAATACCTAATAACTCGTTAGTGTCGATATCATGCAGCTCTTTTCCAGTGTGATAAATGCCGTAGGTATCACCTCGTTGAGCATGTGATAAGCCTTTAATATAAACATCAGTATCTTTTTCTAAAAGCAAGGCTGCATCGCGAGCGGCAACAATATAAGGCGCACTGGTTAAATCATCTTTATCAATAACGCGAGGCCATGACAGGAAAGGCGCTAGCGTCGAAATAGGTTCACCTGTTCCCTTTCGAGTAATACGAATAGTAGGTAACAATTTAGCACCTGTATTACCGCCCCTTGTTACAGTACGACCACCCTGATGAATATAAAGAACATCACCAGGATAAATACGATGTGGATTACGCACTTTTTGGTTTTTATCCCAAATCTCAGGCCAGTAAGAAGGATCTTTTAGAAAGAGTCGGCTGATCCCCCATAAAGTATCACCCTTTTTTACTACATAACGAGTGGGCGCATTAGCACGAAATGCTGAGGTTGAAGCAGAAGCACCAGAGCCTGAAGAAAATCGAGCACGGTTATTACTTTTATGATGGCTTCTATCTGGCTGACCATAATAAGCATCATATTCAACTTCAACAGGTGAAGTATGCGCTGCATCACCTTTGGTGTAGTTTGTGCTACAGCCTTGTAGCATCAGTGCAGAAACAGAAAGTAAGGTCAACGATAATGGTAATGATAATTTCATAATTATTCTTATTTTTATACAAATAGACGATGCAAAATTGTGCAAAGTTATGAATAAACGCTAAATAGCAAAGATTATTCAATAGATTAAACTGATAGAAGCATCAGCTAGTGGCAGGTATAATAATAGTTTGCTCGCTATTACACATATTTTTCGGATTTTCGGTATGACCCTATTAGATATTTTACGATACCCAGACCCTAGACTACGCAAGAAAGCTAAAACCGTCGAGAAAGTTGATGACGGTATCAGACAGATTGTTGATGACATGTTTGAGACCATGTACGCAGCACCAGGTATTGGACTGGCAGCTACTCAGGTAAATATACATAAGCGTATCGTAGTGATTGATGTCTCTGAAAATCATGATGAACCACTTTGTTTAATCAACCCGGAAATCTTGCAGAAAAAAGGCACAGGTGAGTCAGAAGAAGGCTGTTTATCTGTACCTGAATACTATGCTCCTGTGCAACGGGCTGAAGAAGTCACTGTACGTGCTTTAGATAAAGAGGGTGAAGTTTTTGAAATGGAAGCTGATGGGCTATTGGCGGTATGTATTCAACATGAGTTAGATCATTTACAAGGCAAGGTGTTTGTTGATTACTTATCACCGTTAAAACAATCACGCGTGCGTAAAAAGCTTGAAAAAGCAGCTAAGCAGATGTCTTAGTCGTTTGCAGGCTACTTGTTAATGCCTCACCCTAGCAGGGAGAGTGCTGGGTGAGGCTAGAAGGTTTGAACTACACTAATGCTTCAAATAATCTATTCTCCCCGTCCTTGCTAAGGGGAGGGAACCAAGTATAGATAACGAATAAAAAAGGAAAGAACAATGAAAGGATTACGCATCATCTATGCAGGCACTCCCGAATTTGCTGTACCTGCGTTACTAGCACTCATTGACTCGGAGCATGAAGTTGTTGCGGTTTATACACAACCTGATAGACCCTCAGGCAGAGGCAGAAAAATCCGTTATGGTGCCGTTAAACAAGTAGCGGTTGATTATAATATCCCCGTTGAACAACCCCTTGCGTTAAAAGAACAAGCCATTCAACAAACCTTGGCAGATTACAACGCCGATGTAATGATTGTTGCTGCTTACGGCCTAATACTACCCCAAGTGGTGTTAGATACGCCGACGTATGGCTGTTTAAACATCCACGGCTCATTACTTCCAAAATGGCGTGGTGCTGCACCCATACAATGGGCTATTCAAGTGGGTGATAACGAAACGGGTAACACCATTATGCAAATGGCAGCAGGTTTGGATACGGGTGATATGTTACATAAATCTATTTGTCCGATTACCTCAACCGATACCGGACAAAGTATTCACGACAAGCTAGCAAAACAAGGTGCGAGCGACATCCTAACCGTGCTCAATCAACTTACTGAGGGAACACTAACCCCCGAAAAGCAAGACGAAAACCAAACCAGTTACGCCCATAAGCTATCTAAAGAAGATGCCAAAATAAATTGGTCAAACACGGCGGTAGAAATTGATCGAATGATAAGGGCCTTCAACCCATGGCCTGTTGCCTTTACTGAATACCACGGTAAACCAATGAAAATATGGATGTCTGAAATAAAAGGTAAAGATAAGGATGAGCAATTAGATAACAATAAAATGCAAGCAAGCACGGAAGAAGCTCCTGCTGGAATGGTCATCAACGAATCTAAACAAGGTATAGAGGTTGCCACGGGAGAAGGAACGCTCATTATCCACCGATTACAAATGCCAGGAAAAAAAGCCATGGACGTAAAAGACTTCCTCAATGGGCATTCTCTTAGTAGTGTTCAACTAGGATAACGATCAGGTTATATCCCCACATGGCGACAAAAAGAACAACTAACCCAAGAGCGGCGGCGGCACTATCGCTTCATCAAGTGATTTATCAAGGGAAATCACTAACTGAAATACTGCAAAGCACATTAGTAACCGACCTGGACGAATCGGATAGAGGCTTTGTAAAAGACCTGTGCTTCGGCAGTTTACGTTGGCATTACGCCTTAGAGACGATGTTGGAATCCCTACTTGCTAAACCACTAAAAAAGAAAGACAAGGATGTAGAGTGCCTTATTCGAGTAGGCTTATATCAATTGCAATATCAGCATACCGCTGACCATGCAGCCATCAACGAAACCGTAAAAGCTAGCAAAGCGTTAAAAAAGCCGTGGAGCAAAAACCTAATCAATGGTGTGTTGCGTAGCTATACCCGTGAAAAAGAAAAAATACTAAAAAAGATCAAGCCTCATACCGCTTTTCCGTACTGGATGATCAAACGAATCAAACACGCATGGCCAGAACAATGGCGCGAGATTCTAGAAGCTAGCAACCAACGCGCACCGATGACGTTACGCGTCAATCAATCCAAAATATCTACAGCAGATTACCTAAAGCAGCTCGAAGCAGAGGGTATCGAAGCCTTACCTCATACTCACGTTAGCTCGGCGATAGAACTTAAACAGCCAGTTAATGTCCATAAATTACCGAACTTCATGCAAGGTTATGCATCGGTACAAGATGCTTCAGCTCAGCTAGCGGCACATTTACTGGGTTGTAAAACAGGCATGAAAGTACTTGATGCCTGTGCAGCGCCAGGTGGTAAAACAGGACATATTGCAGAAAGTAGCAAGGGACTAGAGATAACTGCGATTGATAACGTAGCGAATAGATTAACTCTGGTAAAAGATAATCTGGACAGACTAGGTGAGCAAGCTACACTTATTGAAGCTGATGCCAGTGACTTGGCAGCTTGGTATAAAGGAAACCAAAGTGCTAGTAATAATAGTGACAAGAGCGAAAAGGGTTTTGACCGAATCCTGTTAGATGCGCCCTGCTCTGCGTTAGGTGTCATGCGTCGACATCCCGATATAAAAGTATTAAGGCAAGAGAGTGATATCGAAACGTTAGTCGAGTTACAACAACAGCTACTAACAACACTATGGAGTATTCTTAAACCTGGCGGAAGACTACTTTATGCCACATGCTCTATACTGCCCGATGAAAATGAGCAACAGATAAAGCGATTTATTAGCGCTCACAAGGACAAGGTAAAAGATAGAGTAAAGGTGGTGGCACTAGATGTACAATGGGGAAATAGATGCGATTACGGTCGACAAATATTCCCAAATAATGACAACATGGATGGTTTTTATTATTGCTTATTGGAAAAGCCTAAAAACTTATAGGAAGCCGATTAGAATAAATAGAGGTTTGTATAACCCTCTAAGAAATAATAAAGACGATTGTTCTACAATCCTATAAAGTGGTGGCTAGACTTATACATAACCACCATCAATACTGATCGACCCATAAATAAATGATAACACCCTCATACATAAAAAAAATAATGCTTATCATGCTGTTGTTGCTATTACCCGTGCAACAACTCATTGCGGATGGTGAAGTAGATATTCAGAGTATTAAGATATCCGCAGAACAACCTTACCAATACGAAGTTAATGGAAGCGTCTCGTTTCAACTCCCAGAAACGTTACAAAAGGCACTTACTCACGGTGTAAAACTCAATGCCAATATTGATTACACACTGGGTAAACATAGGTGGTGGTGGAATTCGGCGCGGCTTATCTCAAGAACAACCTACGAGCTAAAATATCACTCACTGAGTAAGCATTACGTATTAAAAAAGAAAAACAGTAACCAGCATTGGAGCTTTAGCAACCTACCCTCAGCACTTAAGCAAATGGGTAAAATAGAAAAGCATCAATTACCTAAATTACCGACTGCCATTGATGACGGTGACTTCTATCTATTTATTCGTGCCAAAGTTGGCGTTGCTTCAAGCAGCTTGCCCCTAAAAATACAATCCTACTTTAAAAGCAGTAAGTATCATATAAAGAGCGAAGGTGTATTGTGGGCTTTACCCTAAGAACTTTTTTCTATCAGGTACTACCTGTATCGATTACTGTCATTCTATTGATTGTGTCGATGTTTTTGCTTGATAGCTCAACTAGTAGCCCAGAAGCAGCGGAGAATATAGAGCGCTGGTTAGCCCCGCTTAATTTAATCACACTGACTATCCTGAGCGTATTAATTATAGTCAACCTGATACGTGCGCTAAGACACCTAAGATCAAAAAAAGCAGGCTCACGCTTCAACCTTAGGCTAATGACAGCCTTCGCTATACTCACTATTTTACCAGCACTCGTCGTTTCCTATTTCTCGATGAATTTTATCGGCCAAAAGATAGATAGCTGGTATGACGTTGATATCGAACGTGCTCTAGGGGACTCTCTTGAACTAGCTCAACGCTCATTAAAAACAGGAACAAGTTTGCACCTGCGTGATATCGAGCTAACAGCACGTGAGTTATTTAAAACGGATGAGACCGCTTACTCTTACTTTCTTGATCAAAAAAGAATCGACCTCAACGCTTATGAAATGCTGTTGTTAGATTCGAGTAAAAGAGTCGTCGCCTATAGTGGTATCAACCCCGACATGCTTTTTGATAACTTTCCTGAAGACACCCTATTTAGAGTGCTAAGTAGCCGAGGGTTCTATCTAGAACTAGAGCCAGGGGGTAATGACGAGCTGTATTCAAGAGTTGCTGTAACCCTGCAAAGAGACGCCCTAAGCGAAACCTACACCCTCACCGCTTTATTTCCCGTATCACGTAGATTTACCGCCTTAAGTGAAAGTGTTCAGGAAGCAAGGGATCAATACCAAACTCGAAAATTTCACCGTAACAGTATCAAATATGGCTTCCGTATTAGCTTGTTTATTATCTTATTGCTCTCAGTTTTGTTTGCATTGTGGGCAGCATTCATTTACTCCCAAAAGCTCACCAGCCCTATTCGCAAACTACTTGATGGAACACTTGCCGTAGCCTCGGGTGATTTACAAAAGAAGCTACCTGTTTCTACCAAAGATGATTTCAGTCTGCTAGCGCGCTCATTCAATACCATGACAACCAAACTGTTATCAGCACGCAGAGAAAGTGACAGCAGTCGCTTGCAGGTACAGCGTCAACATGACTACCTTAATGTAGTACTAAACCATCTAACATCTGGGGTAATTACGCTAGATGAAAGCCTGACCATACGCCGTATTAATGCAGCAGGTGAACAGTTGTTACAGCTTGAACCGGGTAAAAATATAATAGGTAAAAAGTTTGGTGATATAGGTGATTACTCTGAATCACTAGCGGACTTTATACAAGCCATCGTGCCCCACCTGCAATCCGATCAAGCCGAATGGAAAACAGAAATCATGACCTTAACTGACAACAAACGACGCATGTTTGTTTGTCAGGGCGTGACACTACCCGAGCTAATCAATGGTGATAAAGGAGTTGTTCTAGTATTAGATGATATGACAGAAATCGTTCAGGCAGAGCACGATGCAGCATGGGCAGAAGTCGCACAGCGCCTAGCACATGAAATCAAAAATCCACTCACCCCTATACAGCTATCAGCTGAGCGTTTACAACATCGCCTACTCCCCGAAGTAAGTGAATCATCGGCTGATTTATTAAAACGTATGATACAAACCATCACCCAACAAGTCGAAAGCATGAAAACCATGGTAAATGCTTTTAGCGAATACGCCAGAACACCCTCACTACAACTACAATTAAGCGATATCAATAAGTTAATCAGTGAAGTAGCCGAGCTATACCATTCCAATCAACAACAAGTAAAAATACAGCTAGCATTGGAAGAACTACCACCAATACGTATTGATGTACATCGTATGCGACAAGTTATTGTTAACCTGATAAAAAATTCATTAGAAGCATTGGAAAACAAAGAACAACCAAGGATAGTGACGATATCTACACAACAAACAGATATGGATGAAATACTCATCAGAGTCAGCGACAATGGGCCTGGTATAGAAGCATCCTTATTACCCGAATTGTTCGACCCCTATGTGAGCAATAAGCAAAAAGGCAGTGGTTTAGGCCTCGCTATCGTCAAAAAAATCATAGAAGAACACTCTGGCAATATATCAGTTAGAAATAATGACACAGAGGGTGCTATATTTACTATCCTGTTACCCATGCCGGGTATTTAGTACCCATCAAACCAATATTGTTGGAGTATTGGTAGCATCAATAGAAGTGAATTAACAAGGGAGTTAGCATGACGGCACAATACATCTTGGTAGTAGACGACGAACCCGATATTCGTCAGCTAGTCAGTGAAATACTGGAAGACGAAGGCTACCAAGTAGATACCGCAGAAAACGCTAAAGAAGCACGTGCAAAATGGGCGCAACGCAAACCAGACCTTGTGTTGCTAGATATTTGGATGCCTGATGAAGATGGTATTTCACTCCTCAAAAGCTGGCAAGAAACAGGTGGGCTATGTTGTCCTGTCATCATGATGTCAGGTCATGCGACGATTGAAACAGCGGTAGAAGCCACCCGTCTAGGTGCATACGACTTTATAGAAAAGCCGCTCTCCATGGCAAAAATGCTATTGACCATCGAAAACGGACTACGTACAGGCCAACTTGAACATGAAAACAGAGATCTACGCGAGCAAGTCAGCATCGCATCAGAACCCGTAGGCTCTAGCAAAATCATGTTAAAGCTCAGAGAAAATGCAGAAAAGATAGCCAACCAACCTTCAACTGTATTGATTTATGGTGCATCAGGCACTGGTAAAGAAGTAATGGCGCGATATATCCACAGCCATAGTACGCGCAAAGACCAACTCTTTGTAAAATTAATAGCCAGTGGGCAATATGCTGAAACTATAGAGAAAAAGCTATTCGGTTATGAAGAAAACGGCACCGTACACTATGGAATACTGGACGAAGTAGGTAATGGCGTCCTTTATATAGCAGACATCTTCGCACTGGATAAAAACTCCCAAGAGCGTTTACTGAATACCCTAAAACAAGGTAGCTACATTCGTGTTAATGGAACAACCTCAATCGACATGAACGCACGATTGATCGTAGCTACTACACATGACTTGCGTGATGACATCCAATCAGGAGACTTTAACGAAGAGCTATACTATTTACTGGATGTAATACCGCTAAGTATTCCACTGCTACGGGATCATTCCGAAGATGTCCCCGACTTACTCAGCTACTATGTGGATTTATTAACCGAACAAGAAAACCTGCCCTATCGGCACTTTTCCGTATCCGCACAAAATTATCTGCGCAATCACCCTTGGCCTGGTAACATCCGCGAACTACGCAACCTGGTACAGCGCCTACTTATCCTGGGAACAGACGTAAGTATCTCCCAAGAAGAAGCAGAAGAATCGCTAGGCTCCTACATCCCTGTATATGACGAAGGTGTAGGCCAACTACCCTCAACTATGTACGACCTGCCACTACGCCAGGCAAGGGAACAATTCGAGCATGACTACATAAGCTGGCAACTCAAACAAACCAAAGGCAATGTAAGCCGACTGGCAGAACGCGTACAAATGGAGCGTACCCACCTGTATAGAAAAATGCACGCGCTTAATATAGACCCGAAAGACTATAACAAGTGAAAAGACTAGCCATTTTAAGCAAAGGTTTCACCGTCTTAAAAGACTCAAATTAAAGCCTAAAATAGACAAATGAAAAAAGCAGTAAAAAGGGCTTGAAACCCCTTTTTTGTAGTGTATACTGTCGCACTCTTTTGGGCCGTTAGCTCAGCCGGTAGAGCAGTTGACTTTTAATCAATTGGTCGAGCGTTCGAATCGCTCACGGCCCACCATATATTTAAAGGCTTGTAGCTGTTATCAGTTACAAGCCTTTTTTGTTTGTGGGTTATACGGTGTACTTTCCACTCAACAATAACTTCATATAATATTAAGATAACAAACTGTTTTACCATCCCCTTCGGTTTTATAAAATCATGTTGCGTGCTGGTATCCAAAGTGTTGCAAATAGTCGCTTTACAGAATATAAATTAGAAAATCATAAAAGGAATATCAGTGAATCACAAAGCACATAGCCAGATTATCAACTACATCTGGAGCATTGCGGATGATGTATTACGGGATGTATTTCACCGAGGCAAGTACAAAAGAATACCTAAATAGCCTAATCTACCAAGTTGTTACAGGGCAACTAGAAGTCAAAGATTAGTAGGCAAATATCTCAAGCCACACTTCTCTCGTTACGTGGCTCCAGCCGCGTAATGATGTTTGACGGCTCCGGCCGTCCATAAGTACACAGGTGGCTAGAGCCACAAGCTTAGATTACGAGGCAGGAGCCTCGTAACCAAACCAATCTCAAGCTACGCTTAAAATTGCCCATTATCGGCATATCCTCTACAATGTTCCTACAAGCAAGGAGAACATAATGCAGGCTTTTAATATCCGACAACTAAAAAACAATCCCTCTACTGCCCTTCGAGCCGCTCATAAAGAGGATATGGTAGTGGTTATGAATCGAGATAATCCCATCGCTTTACTGGTTGATTTAGAGAAAATGGCATTGCCTAATCTTGATGCTATCAAAGAAGCATTAGCAATTTCTTTATTTAAAGAGGGTGTTATTTCTTTGGGGTCGGCTGCTCGCATGGCAAAACATTCACTATCTGAGATGATGACCTTGCTTTCTAGTTTGAGTATTCCTTTAACAGGGAATAATAAAAAAGAAGCGAAGAATGATCTGGCAACACTGCGTCAATTTTTAAACGACGATAAATGAAGATTGTTATCGCAGATGCAGGGCCATTAATTGCCTTATCACGTATTGGCAAATTGGAGTTATTACAGCATCTTTTTCAGCAAGTGGTCATTACTAAAACTGTCAGCGATGAGATTTTAAATAATGATCACCGTTTAGGTAAACTCGCCATTCAAACTGCTATAAATAAACAGTGGTTACAGGTTAAAACGGTTAATTTAGATAATTGGAAACCCATTAATTCAGGTGTGGATGAAGGTGAAGCGAGTGCTATTTTCTTGGCAATGCAAAGCACAGAACCGACACTATTAATTATGGACGATCAAGCAGGTAGAGCCGAAGCACGTTATCATCATCTCGCTATTATCGGTACGGCGACAGTTGTGGGTATTGCTAAAGAACAAGGCATTATTGATTCGGCAAGCACAGTGCTAACAGAATTACGTCAAGCAGGTTATTATATTAGTAAATCCATTATACAAACTGTTCTAGATGATATTGGTGAGCAATAAGGGGCTTTAAAGATGGCAATCACACATACCGACACCTCTGAACGAGGCTTGCAGTGATTTATTGTCAAACAATTGTGTGAAAAGCAAGGCTACCATGAGCTAAATCGTATTGACTTGGTGCTTTCACTAAATGGCTTACCTTTGGTAACACTAGAGCTTAAAAATGGCTTTACCCGTCAAGCGGTTGTCAATGTCATTAAACAATACAAAACAGATCGTTCTGCTAAAGATAAAATCTTCAATTTCGCCCGCTGCATTTTGCAGTGGATACTGATTTAGCCTTTATGACTACTCGTATAAATGCCAACAAAACCTTCTTTATGCCGTTTAATAAGGGGCTAAATGATGGCTCACCCCATGAGCCTTTTGGTGCAGGCAATCCTTTAAATGCTGAGGGTTTAAAAACGGCTTATTTATGGGAGCAGGTATTCAGTAAATCCAGTTTGAGCAATATTATTGAAAAGTTTGCCCAAGTATAGATGGTCGTTAATTATGTTATTTATTAACTGCTCACTGTGTATATTAGCCTGCTTTGCACGTAAAAGATGACTAGATAAAGCGCCTTTTCTAAACAAGGGAATTATGTTATTCCCCCTTTTCCGACTACTATCTTGCTATGCCCCTGTTGAGCATCAAATGATGCATAAAGAGGAACTGTTAATCACTTAATGATTGATACTATTAATAATAATCAATCGCAAAAGGAGTAGTCAATTGACCCAAGCCGAAGAAATGTTTAATAAAGCCGCTGAATTAATAGATGCAGCCAATAGCCAAGACCCAAATATAGTAGATGGTGAGCCAAAGGAGTTGATTTACTCAAAGCGGATGACCGATATGCTTAGTCGATTTATCCCTGATGCGGACGACGTTGCCAAGTTATCGGTAAGAGGCCAACATATTCAACGTTGGACTTCGCCACGTAGCGATTACCCTATGAATCGCAAAGGCTATCATTTATGGCGAACACGACTTTATACTTTTCATGCAGATACCACTGCGAAACTACTTGAAGAAGCAGGCTATGATGAGGCATTTGTGGAGCGCGTAAGAGCGGCTATTGGTAAGAAAAACCTGAAGACTAATAAAGATACGCAGATTATTGAAGATATTGCAGCGCTTACGTTTTTAGAGCATTACATGACTGCGATGTATCACAATTTTCCAGATTACGATGAAGAGAAGTGGATTGATATTATTCTACGAACCTGGAAAAAAATGTCTGCTGAGGCGCAACAGTTTGTACTGGATGGCAAGATTACCTTGCCAGAAGCATTAGTGCCTGTGATTTTAAAAGCTGTTGAGAAGGGTAAGTCTTAAACCGCTACTTCACGGCTATATCCGTGACTGAAGAGATGATGAAAGTATTCCTGTAGGGTGTCATTAGCGATAGCGTAATGCACCATAAGTATCTGATATTGGTGCGTTACGATTCGCTAACACACCCTACAAGTAGTACTTCATGAAATTATTCTTTGGGATGATAACAATAGGTAAGCCATGTGGATATTCGACACGATCTACTCTCGTTTTTTGACGCTGCTATTCAAGCTGTAGAAGGCAAACAGGTGGTCGAACAAGCATTGCCTGAAATAGTGCAAAACCAGTTTGATGACTCACTTTCTGATACGACTGCTTTGGCAGATATACAAATAGTAGCTATTGGCAAGGCAGCAGAGTCTATGTTGCAAGGGGCATTTAGTTATTTAGAAGGTATAACGAGACTAAGAACCCCCAAGGCTCTACTCATTTCCAAGACGGGGCATATCAGCCCAGAGTCTTATCAAAACCCGGCTATTAACTGTATCGAATCAGCGCATCCTGTACCTGATGAAACTAGCCTTGTAGCGGGTCAATCGCTCATTACTTTTCTGCAATCCAGCGAAGTACCGTGTTTGTTTTTAATATCGGGCGGTACTTCTAGCTTAGTGGAGGTGCTGAATGAAGACTGGAGCTTGCAAGAGTTACAAGAAATCACTCAATGGATGTTGGCCAATGCCTATTCTATTGAGCAAATAAATAGTGTGCGCTGTCGTATATCAAGCATAAAAGCAGGTGGTTTATGGCGTTATTTGGGTAACCGAAAAGCTATATGCTTAATGATTTCTGATGTCCCCGATGATGATGTTCGCGTAATCGGTTCGGGCCTATTATTTCCTGAAAAACAACGGACTCACTCAAACGAAATTCCAAACTCGTTACCCGAGCATTGGAAGCAGAAGTTATCACCCTCTATCACAACAAAAGCTAATAAGGATTTCTATTGGAAGGTAATTGCCTCCAATACACAAGCCAAGAATGGCGCAGCTAAGCTAGCTAAACAAAAAGGCTACGCTGTGCAAACTATACAAGAGTTGCAGCAAGGGCTAGCGGTCGAGGTAGCTAAACACTGTGTTCAGATGGCTAAAGAAAACCCTAATACAGTGATGATATGGGGAGCTGAAACAGCGGTTATTTTACCTGAGAGTGTGGGTAGAGGTGGGCGTAATCAGCATTTGGCATTAGCTGCCGCTATTGAACTGCAAGGTTTAGACAATGCGTTTTTACTATCAGCAGGTACTGACGGCACGGATGGCGTTACCGACGATGCTGGAGCGATTGTTGATGGTCAATCACTCAATAGAGCAGCCGTAGATGGTTATCTTGCTAAGAGCAGTTTAAAGCAAGCGGATTCTGGGCATTTCCTTTGTGCGAGTGGCGATTTGATATCAACAGGAGTGACAGGGACTAATGTGATGGATGTCATTATTGCGTTTGTTTCTGATAAGGGCTGATGTCTTACTGAGGTTTCCAGGTTGAATGATATTTTATGATAGAGTGATAACCCATAGGCAAGGAAGCTAATTAATGACAAGCTCAACCAGATCAATACCAGCCACGACATCTACTACAACCAACAAACGCCCTTGGTACTGGATACCCAGCCTCTATTTTACTGAAGGTCTACCCTACTTTGCGGTTGTAGTGCTATCTACCATTATGTATCAGCGTTTGGGTTTGTCGAATACAGAAAGTGCTTTTTACACGGCCTGGTTTTATTTGCCTTGGGTGATTAAGCCTTTTTGGAGTCCTTTTGTAGCACTATACCAAAGCAGACGTAGGTGGATAATTTCCATGCAATTTATCTTAGCGATTGGCTTGGCGGGTGTTGCATTGAGCTTGCCGCTGGATAATTATCTGCAATACACTATTGTCTTTTTCTGGTTGTTAGCGTTTAGCTCTGCCACGCACGATATTGCGGCTGATGGCTATTATATTGAAACGCTGGATGATGGTCAGCAAGCCTATTTTGTCGGTATTCGATCTACTTTTTACCGCCTTGCTATGATTACAGGACAAGGCCTAATTGTTATTCTTGCAGGCAAGCTAGAGAAGGTTTATGAGGTGCAACAGGCATGGCTAATCACTATGCTACTGCTGAGCCTAATGATGTTGATAGTAGCGGTCTACCATAGCTGGGTATTACCTAAAAGTGAACATGTCGATATGGTGGGTAGGGTGGATAGTGTGGATGCCACTTCACGAAAGCATGTCATAAAAGATTATTTTAGTGTTTTGGGTGCCTTCTTTCGTAAGAAGCATGTAGGCATCTTTATTGCTTTTATTTTGCTATATCGTCTAGGTGAAGCACAACTAACCAAAATAGCCAGCCTGTTTATGCTCGATGAACGTGTTGATGGAGGCTTGGGTTTAAGTACTGAATCCGTCGGTTTTATTTATGGCACAGTCGGTGTTTTGGCACTGGTAATTGGCGGTATTTTAGGTGGAATACTGGTTTCCAGAAAAGGCTTAAAGTACTGGATCTGGTGGATGGCATTGGCGATTAACCTGCCTGATGTGGTTTATGTTTATATGGCGTGGCAACAACCAGAAGCTTCATCTTGGTTAATTTATTTATTGGTAGCTATTGAGCAGTTTGGTTACGGCTTCGGCTTTACGGCTTTTATGATGTATCTAATTTATATCGCTGATGGTGAGTTTAAGACAGCGCATTACGCTATAGCAACGGGCTTTATGGCAGCAGGGATGATGATACCAGGCATGTTTAGTGGTCTTATTCAGGAGTATCTAGGCTATAGTCGATTCTTTATGTGGGTGATGGTAGCCACATTGCCTGCTTTTTATATTATATCGCGTTTACCGCTTGAGGCTGGTTTTGGTAAAGCTAATCAGCGATTCCTTAAATAATTTCCGTAGAGACGTTGCATGCAACGTCTCTACCATAGTCAGGGCTGTTCAATGCTAGTTGGAGAGGGGACTTTAGTCCCTAAAAGAGGTGTTCGTTGTATAAGTTTTGGGACTAAAGTCCCCTCTCCAAGTAAATTATAGTTTCATAAATCAACGGAAAATTAGCATTGAACAGCCCTGCTACCATAGTAGATAAGAAATTTAATAGGCGAACACCTATAGGTCTGTTCTGAAAGGTCATTAAAAAGAGTTTCGAGTCTTGATAAGTACCTGGACACTATCAACCGAGTCACGTTCAGTCAGTGGAAAAGCAATATCTAAATGTAGCGTTTTGGCTGAGCTAGAGCGGGTCGGAACCATACGTAATCCTATTCCCACATCAGCCAGTACTTTGGCATCATTGCCTGCCCCCCAAGCTGTCCCTACATCAGCAAAAGCAACTGCACCAAACTTAGCTAAATGTAAAGGATACCAATCAAAATGGAAGCGTTTTTCAGCGGTAATTAAAGCCGCTTTATTACCTGTTTGATAACTTGAAGGGTAACCTCGTAAACCGTTATCACCTCCTAATGTTATTTGTTCATTCGGTAATAGATTACTTTTTTCGGTGATGGTAGCAGAGAGATACACATCATTACCCTTATCGTTAAAAGAATACCAATCTCCTTTTAGGCTAACCTGTTCACCTTTTAATAAACCATCTCCTAAGTAGGAATTGGTCTCTAGTGTTAAAAACCCAAGGTCACGCTCTCCGAGCTCGTAACCTTTGGCAAAACGTGTAGTGAGTTTGAGCTGATTATCATCAGAGCCGAACTGCTCATGTAAGAAGCCCAATCTTGCGCTAAGGTTAAGCCCAAGAGAGACATCTTCTAAGATATCCATGGTTCTAAAATTAGTCTTTTTAGTGTATTTATCCTGTATGTAGGCGTACTCAAGCCAAGGGTATGACTCAATCGAGTTATCTAGCAAAGGTGTTGATAAGCTGAGTGGATAGGTCTTGTTAATATATTGCCAACCGACTTTAAACCTGGATACATGATCTTCTTTTCGGCCTTTTGACCAACCATAGAAGAGTGAGTAATCTTGCTTTTCTTCATCAAATTTATCGACCACAACGCCTTTGTCGTAGATAGAAGACTGTTGTGTAATACTTGATGAGCTAACCCCCCAAGAACGAGTGCTATCAAACGAGTAGAAAGGCAAATCCAACGAAGCGTTATAGCCTTTACCATCTGAGTTATTTTGTAATGTGATAAAGAAGCGCTTACGTGAACCGAACAGTTGGGGATCACCATATGTTAAAAGAGTGGAATTTCTTTCGGTCCCCTTCTCATAGCTTAGTGAAAGGCTTTTGCCGTAACCTAATAGATTATGTTCCTGAATTTCGAAACCCGATTTACTCTTTCCGCCAGTTCGTCCAAATGAGACTCCAGGCGTTAAAGTCCATACATCGCGGGTAGTCACAGCGATATTAACGAGGTTTCCACATCGCTCAACAGGAATGACGGTAGCATCTTTAATATAGCGGTTAGCTTGTAGCAAGCGCGCTGTTTCATGGATTTTGCGCAATAGAAAAGCATCACCTGTTGAGAACAATAGCTGATTGCTAATAACACTATCTTGAGTCTCGATGTGTATCTTATTGGCAGTACGATGTAAAAAGGTGGATTCTTTGGGGTTAGAGGGGTCGAATACATCCATCGTTTCAATGGTAATTTCCCCAATGCGTAGGTTACTTAGCTTGCTATCTTTTTCTTGCCAAGGTACACAGTTATTTTCAGCTGCCAATAGAGGTTGTACTAGCAAGGGTGGTGCCAGAAATAAGGAAAATAATGCGATAGCTATTGAGTTTTTGTTGTTGGATGACATTTATTTTCTTTGCCCTATGGTGTTTTCTCTTAATAAGAGACCTTTGCTCGAAAGATATGACGGATCAAAACTACGCTCATTTTTCTTTCTCCATCCTTTCATGCAAAGGTCTCAATAAAAAAGTGGGAAGGCACATGACCTCCCCACATCTCCCGCTCTTTGGAATTGGCTATATTACAGGATGGCTTTTGCCATGTTATAGCTCATTTCTATGGCACATCGCACAGGTAATCTGAGTTCCTTTCTTCAGATTAACTCGAAAATTGTCTACTTCTCGCCCTGGGCATAAGCTACCACCTTCACATTCTTCTATCACAAAACTACGATCTACGGAAACTCGTGATAGCACGCTACCCTGTCCATTTTTACCATGACAAGTACGACATGAGTTACGGTTACTTCTGGCTAACCTTTCATGTCCACCATTCGCAAAGCGTGTAGCACCAACGGGATGCATACCATGAGGGCCGCCTAAAGTATTCCCCAACGTTCCCGCTTCATGACAAGCAGTACATTCAGCGATTGAACCGGTATGTCCTTGTATTTGTTTAGCCGCGATATTGTCATTAGAGAGTGGGTTAGGAGTGGGCCAAATAGCATGAGTACTACCATGACAACCCTCACACATCACTCCTCCGTGACCTTTGTTACTAGCATTCTCATTACCACTTAAGCGATATAAGCTTTGATTTTCGGCAAATCGAGAGCCTGCTGATGTAATAGGCGTAGCGCTAGAATCATTGGCTAAATAGGCTTGGGCCAAACGTAATCCATCTTTAGCCACAATTGCATCCGCAGGATGGTTAGGAGTCAATGCATCACCTGTATGACATGACTGGCATTTAGGTTCGCTTGCCCAAGGAACACGTTTAGCTAAGTCCAGACCTGCACCTGTTGCAAGCCCTTCACTAAAGTCATCACCGACTTGCGCCATATTACCATGACAATCCTGGCACACCACGCCGCCCTTAAACATGGCACCGCGTAAGCACTCCGTTTGTTTACCAGGATGGCATTGATAACAGGTTTGGTTTAAAAGGCCACGTTCAAAATCATTAACAGCTACACCGCCGCCTGTGCGTTGTGCATCATTAGGTGCGGGCATTTCAGGAAACAGAGGCTCACCATTAAACTGGTAGGCTCCATGGGTAAAATGCATCGCTCGCGACATAGTGATATGGCGTGTTTGTTGTCTGCCTTTAGCTTCTTGTTGTGGTTCATCAATAGGGCCCACTTGAGCAAGATCTAATGCAGGTGTGTAGTGACATTGCGAACATTGAATAGGAGTTTGATTAGCTAAACAATTAGCATCGTTTGCGTCAGTTGCAGCGTCACAAATAGCTGCACTACCATCGCTGCTTGTATATTGTTGACCGTGTTTAGCATCGTGCAGTCTGAGGATATTGATTTTTGATGCGTTCTGTAGCTTTTCTGGCCCAGGTGCATTGGCTTCGCTGATCACATCAAAATTAACGCTGGCGAATGTACTGGCGGCTCCATTTCCTGCGTCGTTAGGGTCAGCATGACAGTTTTGACAATCTGCTTCACTGGCAACAGGGAGCACCACATCAACGGCCGCTAGTTCTTTTCCTGCTTTATCTTTTGCGCTAACCGTCATCAAAGGATAAGCATTGTCTCGGCCTTGATCATCGACAGGAAACATCGGTATGCCATCCGCAGCAAACCAGTTAGCGCCTTGTATCGTAGAGCCAAAGGGAAAGTTAGCAAAGAAAGGGAGTGTACTGTCGTAGCGATCAAACCTTTGTGGCTCATTCGCGGTATAAGGTGCTGTGATACCAGGCATATGTTGTTGTGCGGCTGATAAGCCTGGTAGTACAACAGGGTCAGGAACAGGGATTCCTATATCGCTAGCTAATGGTTCAAATAAGTCAAAAATACTGACAGGATACAACACACCGTAACTTTCACCTGCTAGCGTTTTGTTGTTTGTGGTTGTTTTCCAGAAATTACTTTTAAACACATTGGGTTTGTTCTGGCTGGTTGTGTTAATAGAGTTAGCGCCCGCAGGGTCATTAGGGTTTGAGGCTGCGGAATAAAAAACATCGGCTTGTTGATTAGAGAGAATGCTGGGAGAGCTATTTGCGGTTCCTCTTTTTATGACTTGGGCATGGACAACATTAAAAGGCGGTAAAATACTCATGATTTGATAATCACGATCTGCGCAGTGCATGCCTAAATCGTTTGCTGCGACTACCCTGTAATCCCCTGTAATCACATTTCCACCTTCATCAGGAGGTATGCTGCCACCATCATTCTCACTATCTTCGCCACCGCCACCTCCACAAGCCGTAAATAGAAAGGTTGTAAAAAACACAATAGCGATAGATTGCTTTCTAAGTTTCATGGCGTACACCCTTTTGGGAGGCCTGAATAAGTCTGGTCAAATTCTAGCTAAATAGAAAATAATCAGGCTTATTCAGAGTTCCTTTTGCTAAGTTGTTTACTGAAAGGTTTGCAGACCTCATGTCAGTAAGTGACTCCTTGCCTTGTAGCACAAGGATAGTTATGGACGGTATAGCTAAAAACTGCCTCCCTTACTTGGAGGGGGAGAGGAGTTATATCTGGATGGTAACTAGTTATACTCGTCCATAACTATATTTGGGATTATATTCCCAAATAATAAGGATTACAATATATTTTATCTCTGAATAGAGTGAATGAATGATGATGTTTAGCCAACTCTTTATAAATTATATGCTTACCTAATTACCCAGATGTCTCAGCCATAGTTACAGACATCACCATGAAAATAATAAATGTTCATATGGAACTGTAGGTTGCGGGTGAGGAACGAACCCCAACAATAGTGCCACCTCATTTGTTGGGCTTCCTAACGTCAGCCCAACCTACAGATTCTATGAGATATTTATAAGTATGGCTGAGACAGCTACGTAATCAGGTATGTTTATAAATAAGTTGCTGATAAGTTTAAGTGGATGTTGATAGTGTGGATGGGTTATGTGTAGTGTGTTCAGTATAGCTGTATACGTAAAAAGCTCTCACTTTATCACTGCCTTGTCTCGTGCCGCTTTAGCATCGCCAAATGATTGTAAAATAGCGTCACTGTTATTTTCGACCATGTGTTTTTTCAAAGTCGTTAAACGATCTTCAAACTCTCCTAACATACCCAAGATAGCGTCTTTATTTTCCAGACAAATATCACGCCACATGACAGGGTCGCTTGAGGCAATGCGAGTGAAATCCTGAAAACCACCCGCAGCATAGTTGAAAACATTGTTACTTACTGCTGAGTTGGATAATGTTGAAACCAACTCAAACGCCAAGATATGCGGTAAATGACTGGTCGCTGCAAGAATTTGGTCATGCTCTTCCACGCCTAGTAGCTCGACTGTTGCACCTGTAGATTGCCACATTTTGGTAATTGTCGCTAAAGCCTCTGGGTCGGTAGCGTTTAATCCATTGACGCTTTCTACCGGCGTTAAGATGACTTTTCGTTGTTGATAAAGATCGTCAATGGCAGCACTAACCCCACTTTTTTCACGTCCAGCAATGGGGTGGCCTAAGACAAAACGGGCTGGTATATCACCAAAGGCATTTATCGCCGCTTGTTTGACACAGCCTTTAGCACTACCTCCATCCGTGATAATGGCATGTTCAGGGATGTGGTCTTTAATGCTTTCTAAAATAGGTTGCATTGCACCTAAAGGCACTGAGAGAAAAATCACATCGGCATCACGAACGGCTTCAACAGGGTCGGTCGTATATTCGTCAATTACTCCTAATTCTTGCGCTTGCTTTAGGTGTTCTGCATTACGGCTACAGCCAATAACCTGTTCACACTTCCCTGCGTTGCGTAATGCCATTGCTAATGAGCCACCAATCAGCCCCACACCAAAAATACATAACTGTTTAATCATGCTAAAACCTTTTTGAGTGCAGTAATACAACGTGCATTTTGTTCTTCTAAACCAATGGTAATGCGCAAATGGGTGGGCATTTTGTAGTTGGCGACGGGGCGTACGATAATCGCTTCTTTAAGCAAGTCGTCATAGACTTGGCTGGCATCACGACCTACATCGACACAAATAAAATTACCTACCGATGGGATATAGTCCCAGCCGTTTTCTTCACAAGCCTGCTCCCATTGTTGTAAACCTGATGTATTGACGAGCACGCTCATTTTAAGTTGCTCAATATCATCCAGAGCCGCCGTTGCCGCAGCAATTGCAATGGAATTAACATTAAAAGGCTGCCTGACTCGGTTGAGTAAATCAGCAATTTCAGCACTACACACACTATAGCCAATACGCAGTGCAGCTAAGCCATATATTTTAGAAAAAGTACGGGTCACAATGAGATTAGGATAATGCTCTAGCCATTGTAGTGTATCGGGGTATTCATCTTCAGTAACGTACTCAAAATAAGCCTCATCCATAACGATGATGATGTGCTTGGGTACGCGCAACATAAAGCTTTCTAACTCATCTGCGGTGAGCCAAGTCCCAGTAGGGTTGTTGGGGTTAGCAATAAAAATAACGTGAGTATTGTGGTCGATCAAATCAAACATGGCATTTAGGTTGTGACCGTAAGGCATCGCATGGTCGGTTGCTAGTGCGGGGGCGACTTTTGCTTCAGCCCCCACCGCTTGCGTAACAATGGGGTAGACGGCAAAAGCATGTTCCGAAAATACTGCATTACGTCCTTCTGCCAAAAAGCAGCGAGCGATGAGATCCAATACATCGTTAGAACCGTTCCCCAAAGTGATTTGATCTTCATTGACAGAGAGTACCTCCGCCAGTTTTTGCTTGAGTGCAAAACCATCAGGATAAAGCTCCAGCGATTGCAACGGTTCCTGGATAGCACGCAAAGCGTTAGAGCTCGCGCCTAATGGGTTCTCATTAGAAGCCAGCTTGAGTGTATTGGTTACACCTAGTTCACGTTCAAGCTCCTCAATCGGCTTACCGGGTTGGTAAGGGTGTAAGCCTTGTATGCCAGCTAGGGCAAGTGAGGAAAAATCTATGTTGTCTGGTTGTTTATCGGTGGTATCTGTAGTCATGGTCGGAGTATCGCAAGAATTAGCTAGTGCTGTAAACCAAGTCATAGCGGGTTTATTAGGAAGCTCAATGGTATTCCGACCAGAATCAATAGATATACCCTTAAGCAGATAAAAAAGCAGCAAACAATCGATATTGTTACTATCCACATCTAATTATAAAAATAACAAGAAAACCATGTCTCTAGCGATAATCTACAGCCGAACCAACGATGGTATCAACGCGCCTTTAGTAAGTGTAGAAGTCGATATAGGAAATGGTTTACCTAGTTTGTCTATTGTCGGACTTCCTGAAGCCGCTGTAAAAGAAAGTAAAGACCGCGTACGTGCAGCGATTATTAATTCTCGCTTTGATTTCCCAGCAAAGCGAATTACGGTCAACCTAGCGCCCGCTGATATCCCTAAAGATGGAGGACGTTTTGATTTACCGATAGCTCTGGGAATTCTCGCTGCCAGCAAACAAATTCCTCTGGAAACACTGAGTGATTATGAGTTTATCGGTGAGTTGTCTTTAGGCGGGCAATTAAGAGCTGTTAAAGGTGTCCTTCCAACTGCTTTTGCAGCGAAATCATCTAAACGAAGCCTATTTGTACCGAGTGATAATGCTGATGAAGCAACGCTTATAAGTGACTTGGAAGTCTACCCTGCTGCACACTTGGGACAGATTACTTCGCACTTATTGTCAGTTGAGAAAATTCTCCCGCATGAATGCAAGGCCAGCTTGCAAGTGGCGAGTTACAAAGTAGATATGCAGGATGTGAAGGGGCAATTATTAGCTAAACGTGCATTAGAGATTGCCGCAGCAGGTGGGCATAACCTGCTAATGGTTGGCCCACCAGGAACAGGCAAGACAATGATGGCATCGCGTTTAGCCACTATTTTACCACCGATGACAGAGCCAGAAGCGTTAGAAACAGCTACGATTGCATCCATTAGTGATCAAGGTTTTAGTGTGAAACAGTGGGGGCTAAGGCCGATGCGAGGCCCTCACCATACTTCATCAGGTGTGGCTTTAGTCGGTGGCGGTGCAAAAGTAAAGCCGGGTGAAATCTCATTAGCACATAACGGTATATTGTTTCTTGATGAGTTGACTGAGTTTGATCGTAAAGTGCTCGATGTACTCAGAGAACCGCTAGAGAATGGTGAAATTAGTATCTCACGAGCGGCACGACAAGCGACCTACCCTGCCAAATTTCAGTTTATTGCTGCAATGAACCCTTGCCCTCAAGGCTATGATTGTGATTTTCAAGACCGCTGCGTATGTAGTTTTAAGCAGAAGAAGCGCCATACTTCACGGCTTTCAGCGCCTTTTTTAGATCGTATTGACTTGCATATAGAAGTACCGCGTTTACCGCGAGAAGACTTGCAAGGTGCAGCAAAGGGAGAAACTAGCGCGCAGATTCGCAAACGGGTAATAGCCGCAAGACAACAGCAGTATAACCGCCAAGGCTGTAGCAATAATAATCTAGATAATGCGGGGATTGATCTTCATTGCCAGCTTACAGAAAGCGATAATGCTTTGCTTTCACAAGCGATGGATAAATTTAGGTTGTCTGCGCGCGCTTATCATCGCCTCTTAAAAGTGGCACGTAGTATCGCTGATCTTACAGAGAGCGAGTCTATTCAAACTCAGCATTTATCCGAGGCGTTGGGTTATCGTTCATTGGCTTTATTTGAGACATCGCAAAATGAAGTGAGTGTTAGTTAAACCTAGATTCCTTAGTTGACTGCTTCTTATCAAACTGTGGTAGAGACGTTGCATGCAACGCCTCTACGGGGGAGCAACCATTAATTCCTTGTTTTCTTATGCGAAAATAATACCCGTTCAATCTGGTCTCACTCTTTTACGCAGTGTCTTCTTTCGCCCATGTTTGGATTTCTTATCCATTCTTTTGCGTTGTGATGATCTGGATGGTTTTGTTTTACGGCGCTTTTTTTGTGTTGTCATGACCGTTTTAATTATTTCGGTAAGTCGACTTAGTGCATCTTCACGATTTTTCTCTTGAGTACGATAGCTTTGCGCTTTTATAACGATGATTCCCTCTTTATTAATTCGCTGATCATTAAGTGCGAGTAATCGCTCCTTGAGGTGATCGGGTAAAGAGCTTTGTTGAATATCAAACCTAAGGTGTATAGCAGTAGCTACTTTATTGACATTTTGTCCCCCTTTTCCTTGCGCGTGAATGGCTTGAATATCGATTTCACTATCTGCAAGGTTAAGACTGTTTGAGAGGGTCAGCATGGCTTAAGTCTAACTGGAGCACTCTATATAATCTAATCGAATTAAATGAGTCTCGTTTGTTTCATCAATTACTTCAAGAAACTCTTCATGATCCTTTGTTATGAGATCAACAGGCTTTACTTTGATCACCTGTTTGACCTCATCAGGTAGTTGCCAGCTAAGTGTTAGCCACTTCTTGTGCATAATGGCAAGTTCGAACTCACTATGTTGTCCACAATCAATGGCTATATAGTCGGTCATTATGGTTTGTTGGCTTGCTCATATTGAGAAGGAGTAGCAACAGCAGCATATATTTTTCGTCCAATAATCATTAAGCCTAGTAGTAAACCCGCCAGAGCACTAATTAAAACGACTTTAATGTGTGCCAAACCTTCAGCATTGGCTAATGCTCCCACTAAGATCACCATTAATAAAGGTGAGATGAAGAGCATCGTGCGTGTATAAGCTAACCAGAAATAAGCTTGTTCGTCTGAGTGGCAAAGGTTTTGTATTAACTTTCGTAGCGGTGTGGCAATGATGAGTAGAACGATACTACTCAATGTCAAGCTGAGAAATACTTCGTAAATGAAAAGTGTTAAATCTGTCATGATAAGCTCCTTTAGAATCGTTGAATGACTTCTTTAGCGTATTGGTTTGTACATATTGTGGCTTCCTGATTGATAAAAAAAGAAGCAAAAAGAGTTCCTTTATGATCTTTCTGGACAAATTCTCGAAGCTGAAATTGCCCATTTTTTGCTGAAAAATCTCCCTAATAGAGCAACTATTAGCTCCATTTTTAAAGCAAAAACTGAACAATTTCATCTGTCGAGAAATTCCACCCGACTTAATCAGCTTCCTTAGGGAAGCTCTGATCAAGTCCAATTATTTTTAGCTGGTTAAAACAGTCAATATTTTCCCCGAAGATCGGCGCAATAGAACGACTATTGCCCCTCACTTCGTGAAAAATAGCGACTGTTTTTCCTGCGCTAAATTCTAATCGACTTAATCAGAGATTCCTTAGGAAAAGGTTTTTACATCATAGTTTTTATATTTCCTTCAATATAGGCTATTATTACCGATAGATAGTGAATATAGTTTGTGTAGATTCTGAGTGTATTGGATATTGGCTAGCGGATGCATTTTGTATGATGAGTCTCCTAAAATAAATTATCTGTCTAAGCCTGTCCCACACAGCCCCAATTTTTAGAGTGTTATTGTTATCATGTTAGCTTCCTTTGTGAGGAAAATTACGGAGTGGTTTGTTGTACTTTTTGTAGCGAGCCTGTTGATATGGTTTGTATTAACTCAACCCACTTTACCCTCTTTAAATGCTTCAGAATTTGAGGTAGCAGATGCGAGCAATTTACAGCAACATGTCCTTGCATTAACTAATGCTCCCAGAATGGCAGAGTTTGACAATCTTCGTCCACCTGCACGCTACATTCATAAGCGTTTAAAAGAGTACGGAAAAGCACGCTATCAACCTTTTAAAACAGCAATAGGCACGGTAAATAACGTTATTATAGATTTTGGCCCAGATACCAAAGATGTATTGGTAGTGGGCGCGCATTACGACTCTCTGGATGGAATGCCAGGCGCTGATGGCAATGCCAGTGGTGTAGCAGGGCTTATAGAGCTAGCACGTTTGTTATCTAAGCAAGACGATTTACCCATTCGTATTCAATTAGTGGCTTATGCACTCTCCGAAGGGCAATACTTTGGCACTCGTGACATGGGTAGCTTTCGCCATGCTGAGCGTTTAAAAGCGCGTGGGAAAAAAGTTGTGATGATGATGTCATTAGATAGCATTGGCTATTTCTCTGAGCAATCAAATTCACAGCGTTATCCTTATGAGTTTATGCGTCACTTTTACCCGTCGAAGGGTGATTTTATCCGAATTACAGGACGTGTTCAGGATGTACTGGCTGTGCGAAAAATCAAGAAGAGTTTCAAAAAAGTCGAGGATTTAGCGGTACGATCTTTAAATGCGCCAGAAATTATCGCTTCCGTAAGTTCGTCTGATAATACTAGTTACTGGGATCAGGGTTTTCCTGCTGTGCTCATCAGTGATACTGCTGCAGATCGCAACCCTGCTTACCATACCTTGTCAGATACTGCAGAGCACCTTGACTATGATCGTATGGCGAGAGTGGTTCAAGGTGTCGGGCAGGCTATTTTGGATATTACTAGTGGCTTTGAAGAACCGAACATGATGGTGGCTCAAAAGGATGCTGCTAAATAAACCTTTCTTATCCGTTCCCTTTGAGGTATTAAGCAATGCTTTATACCTGTAATGAGTATTACTTACTTATATATCTGGTGGGATGAATATCCATTACATTATTTTCCCAGCCTTTGATTTTTTCGCTCACCAAGTGTTGTGTGGTGTAGTAGTAAATTGGGATTAACGGCATTTCGGCTAATAAAATTTGCTCGGCTTGTTGCATTAATAGTGCTCGTTTCTCCACATCTGTTTCAGCTCCAGCTGATTTCATTAAGTTATCATATTCCGTATTTTTCCATGATGATGGGTTCATTGTGCCCACATCTGACCGGAATAAGTCCAGAAAGTTAGAAGCATCATTATAATCACCAATCCAACCTGCACGAATCACTTCAAATTGGCGCTGACTGCGTGAGCTTAAGTAGACTTTCCACTCTTCGTTTCTAAGCGTAGTCTTGATTCCAAGTACTTTTTTCCACATCGCGGCTACCGCTATAACCACTTTTTTGTGGTTTTCACTAGTGTTATAAAGTAGCTCGAGTTTCAGAGGGTTTGCTTTTGAATAGCCTGCTTTTTCATATAACGCTTTTGCCCGTTTAACTCGCTCCTTTTTATCCAAACTAGCTTCTTGCATAGTTTGAGATTGATAATGGGAGATACCTGGTGGAACCCAACCCATGGCAGGCAGCTCTCCTGATTTTGTGATTTTTTGCGTCAGAATATCGCGATCAATGGCCAGGCTCAGCGCGCGTCGTAGTTCTTTATTATCTTTGAAAGGAGCCTTTTCTAAATTGATGGCCAAGTAATAAGTGCCAATATAGGGTGAGCTACGAAATGCTTTGGGTAAATGTGTTTTTGCCCAGTCGATTTGGCTGGATGGAATATCATCGGTGATGTCTAACTCATGTGCTCTAAATCGCTTCATGGCTGAGCTTTGATCTTCTGTTGGATAATAGTTAACACTATCAATTTTAACACTGTTAGCATCATGATAATGGGGGTTTTTAACTAAGGTGAGGTGGGACTGTGGCTCCCATTCTGTGAGCATGTAAGCACCGTTGGAGACTAAGTTATTAGCGCGTGTCCATTTACGACCATGCTCATCTAAGTTCTTTTTATTAAGTGGGTAAGCCATATGGTGGGCTAATAATCCAGGCAGAAAGGAAGTAGGATTCTCCAAGGTTATTTTTAGCGTATGCTCATCAATTGCTTCGACCCCTAATTGGCTAAGGTCTTTTAACTCGTTACTATTAATAGCTTTGGCATTTAAAATAGGCCAGAGAATAAAGGCATATTCAGAGGCGGTAGCAGGATCAACAGCGCGACGAAGTGCAAAAACAAAATCCTTTGCGACAACCGCACTTCCATCCGACCATCGCCCATCATTACGCAAGTGGAATGTCCAGACTTTACCACTTTTATCTTGCTTCCAGCTTTGAGCAGCACCGGGAATTAATTCACCTTTGTCACTTTCACTTATCAAGCCTTCGAATAAGTCACGTTGAATATTGGCTTCTGGTATACCTGATGACTTATGGATATCTAAAGTCTCTGGTTCAGCACCGTTCCCTCTATGTAATACAGCGTTAGCATTAACGCAGGCTATTGATAAAACGTTTATTAATACAAAAACAACTAGTTGAGTGAAGGTTGGACTGTTTGAATTCGTCATAAAAAGCATCAGTTTGTGAAAAGAATTAAAAGTGTAGCGTAACAAACATTAAGTAATTTTCTAATCTTTCTTGAGTATTCATACAATATTCAGATAAGCAGTGATATAAAATGATTATAAATACAACAATACGAAGTGAAACCAAGGGCGAGAGGGGCTTGCCCTAAGGAACACTAAACAAGTTATGACTCGTATTTCTGAGGTTATAATTTGCCAGTTTTTCGCTATAAAAAATAACCAACAGCTACAGCTATTGCTAATTTTTCTATCAAAATCTGACAAATTCTTTTTGCTGAAGCGTCCAGGTTCGCTAAAGCTCTACCAAGTCTCAGCAACTCCGATCAGACTTATTCATAGCTTCCTTAACTTTGACAATCAAAGATCTGGTTAAAAACACTTCAACTAACAATAAAAAATAAATAAAATGAAAATATACTATGGGGATTTTTCCAGTACAAACTGGTTTAGTGCGATAGTGAGAGCTAGGTTTAGGGTTGCTTTACAAATACTAGTATTTTCACAATCATTGTTTTATGGGCTGGCCTTTTGGCTGACTACGCACTCTGCTGAAAGTGCTATTCACGGTTTTATGATCGGTACACTAAGTACTATTTTAATGGCTCTCCTCCAATGCAATACCTTTCGATGTACTCGCATCTCTCTACGAATTAGAAAAGTTGTCCATAGTGTTCTATATAATTTTTTCGCCTCAACAAGATCCATTGTGGCTATACTAACTTTAGCGGTGTACTCCCCCGCTATTGCATATTGAAGACCGATGTACCAAACGTACGACGTACGAATAGCTATGATGGATAAAATGGTTTCATATTAATTAATATATTTAAGGAAGGGTAATTTATGAGCACAGTATACGATAAAGCTATCGCAGATATTGAACGTTATGATAGTAAAGCGGACGTGCCTTTAGTTAAAGCACTCAGTAAAACGTATGCGTTAGTAATGAGCAATAAAGATGCAAGTGGTGTTGCTTGTTCTGATGCATCAGAGCTGAAAACGGTTAGAGAGAACTTTTTAAAAAAGAAGCTTGGCTTAACTCAAAGTGATACCAAATTAGATGAGGCGATTGCTGATGTGTGTAAGCAAATGTCTGCAGACAGGAAGAAGTCACGTATAACCGTTTATTATCTTCTCGCTAAGAAATTTGGAAAAGAGTCTATTTTTATTTAGGACTTTGTACAGAAGCACTTTTATCTAATCTTATTATCAGAATACATGGAGTGATAGCTCGCTCCATGTTCTAAATTATACAGACCTATTCGTTTTTCACGAAAGGTTCACAACAAATCTCACAATTTCCTTTACCTATTCTACGTCTTTCCTTACGATTGTCTCTCAAAGGCATCTGTGTAAAATCATTATGCATTTAAGGAAGCTCGAAAAGTCATTGAATGGTTTTTGAAGCAAAGACTAAACAATTTCACCTGTCGATAATCTACCCGGCTTATCAGGGGTTCCTTAAGAAAATGCCATCAACTTGAATTAGTGGAGATTTTTCATGAGCGATACCAAACACTGTAAATTGCTTATCTTGGGCTCTGGCCCTTCTGGCTATACCGCAGCAGTTTACGCAGCAAGGGCGAATCTTGACCCTGTTTTAATTACAGGTATGCAACAAGGTGGACAGCTGACTACTACGACGGAAGTCGATAATTGGCCTGGTGATAACGAAGGTGTTCAAGGTCCAGAGTTAATGGATCGTATGCTAAAACATGCGGAGCGCTTCGATACTGAGATTATCTTCGACCAGATCACCTCTCTTGATTTAAGTAAAAAACCGATAACCTTACAAGGTGATAGCGGTGCATATAGCTGTGATGCATTGATTATCTCAACGGGTGCATCAGCCATGTATCTTGGGCTTGAGTCTGAAGAGAAGTTTATGGGCAAAGGTGTTTCGGCTTGTGCTACCTGTGATGGCTTCTTTTATCGTAACCAGAAAGTTGCTGTGATTGGTGGTGGAAATACGGCTGTTGAAGAGGCGCTTTACCTATCAAATATTGCGGAAGAAGTGATTATCGTTCACCGTCGTGATGAATTCCGTGCCGAAAAAATATTGCAGCAGCAAATCCTCGAAAAAGCTAAAAATGGCAATATCACCATTATGTGGGATAGCGTACTGGATGAAGTGTTAGGTGATGATTCTGGTGTAACGGGTATGCGCATCAAAAATGTGAAATCTGAAGATACACAAGATGTTGATGTGCATGGCGTGTTTATCGCTATCGGTCATAAGCCTAATACACAAATCTTTGATGGCCAGCTTGATATGCAAGGTGGATATATCACGGTGCAAAGTGGTACCACGGGTAACGCAACGGCGACCAGCGTTGAAGGTGTGTTTGCATCGGGAGACGTAATGGATCACGTGTATCGTCAAGCAGTGACTTCAGCGGGAACAGGCTGTATGGCTGCGCTGGATGCTGAGAAATATCTAGATCAATTGGAGAGCTAATCTATTTCCTAATATGTCGATTGAGCCTAAACTCACATTATTAGACCCTACCTCTAGCAATGAGGCTTTTCCTCCCGTGGAAATGGCCTGGGATGAACCTAATGGGTTGATCGCTGTAGGTGGGGATCTTAGTCCTCAACGCTTAATCAATGCCTACAGCTCTGGCATTTTCCCCTGGTTTAATGAAAACGAGCCGATTTACTGGTGGAGTCCTGATCCACGCGCTGTTCTCTTTCCTACCGCTATGCAAATTTCTCGCAGTTTGCGCAAAACGGCTCGTAATAAAAACTACCGTGTGAGTATTGATGAAGATTTTTCCGCAACTGTTTTAGCTTGTGCTGCGCCACGTGCTTACAGTAGCGAATCGTGGATTACATCAGAAATGCATACCGCATACTGCCAGCTCAATGCCATGGGTAAAGCGCACTCGATAGAAGTCAGAAATGCTGATAATAAGCTAGTGGGAGGCTTGTATGGAGTAGTAAGCCGGGGAATATTCTGTGGCGAATCTATGTTCAGTACCGAGCGAGATACATCGAAACTGGCGCTACTAGCACTTGCGGCGCATCTTGATGCGTGGGGTTACACAATGATTGACTGTCAATTAGTCAATGATCATTTGTTATCGCTAGGCGCAGAAGCAATGGATCGCACAACCTATATTAAGCAATTAAGAAAGTCCTCAATACCCGCCCCACATGAGTGGCTAGTCATTGAGGAATTGGATTTATCGCATTGGAATCAGACGAGCTAGTCGTTAATACTTTTTAACAACATCAGCTACCCATCAACCACAGTGACCTTAGGAATTTGGCTTCAGCGGTGATAGCATAGGCGCACCGAAACTTTATTACTGATAAGCCGTTAGAAAAGCCCATGAAAACAACCCAATCGCTAGTAAAAGTACTAGAAAAGCAAGATCTTACTAGAGAAGAAATGCAAGCAGCGATGTCTGAAATTATGACAGGCCAAGCCACGCCTGCACAAATTGCTGGCTTCTTAATCGGCCTTCGAATGAAAGGTGAAACGGTTGAAGAAATAACCGCAGCAGCCATGGTGATGCGTGATTTATCCACCAAAGTAGAGATAGAATCTGATTCAGCTGTTGATATTGTAGGCACAGGTGGAGATGGTTCTAGCACGTTTAATATTTCAACAGCGAGTATTTTTGTGACTGCGGCAGCGGGCGGTACCGTTGCAAAACATGGTAATCGAGCTATATCCAGTAAATCAGGTGCAGCGGATTTGTTAGAAGCGGCAGGTATTAACTTAGATATTAGTCCAGAACAAACCGCTCAATGTATTAATGAACTAGGCGTAGGTTTTATCTTTGCACAAAAACATCATAGCGCGATGAAGCATGCGATAGGTCCCCGAAAAGAGATGGGGGTTCGCACGGTTTTTAACTTATTAGGTCCTCTTACCAATCCTTCAGCAGCACCGAATATGGTACTTGGCGTATATAGTAAAGAGTGGGTTGAACCACTGGCACAGGTGCTAAAACAACTGGGAAGTAACCACGTTATGGTGGTTCACGCAGCAGACGGCATGGATGAAATTAGCATTGCGTCGCCAACCTATGTAGCAGAACTAAAGGACGGTGAGATTAGCGAGTACACAATCCAGCCTGAAGACTTTGGCTTGCAGACACAAGCTATTGATTCATTAGTGGTCGATTCAGCAAAAGAAAGCCTTGGTATCGTACTGGATGTCTTTAACAATTCAGCAGGTGCAGCGCGTGATATTGTCGCGCTGAATGCTGGAGCGGCTATTTATGTGGCAGGTTTGGCAAACTCTCATCAAGAGGGCGTAAAACGTGCACTAGAAGTCATAGCAAATGGCGGTGCAACTGCTAAACTCAACGCTCTTAAAGAAATGACTAACTCATGACAAAAACCCCCGATATTTTACTAAAAATCTTAGCGACCAAAAAGCAAGAGATTGCAGAGCGCTCTGCAAAAAAGAGCCTTAATACGTTAATAGAAACCGCTAAAAATGCCTTGGCTATTCGACCTTTTGTAGGGGCATTACAAGCATCAGTGGCAGCGGGCAAACCCGCTATTATCTCAGAAATAAAAAAAGCCTCACCTAGCAAAGGTGTAATGCGTGAGCATTTTATTCCTGATGAGATTGCAAAAAGCTATCAACAAGGGGGAGCAAGCTGCTTATCAGTGCTTACCGATAAAGACTACTTTCAAGGCAGTGAAGCCTACTTACAAGCTGCAAGACAAGCCTGTACGCTGCCTGTTTTACGCAAAGACTTCACTATCGACCCCTATCAGGTTTATGAAGCAAGAGCAGTAGATGCAGACTGTATTTTGTTAATTGTTTCCGCTTTGGAAGACACACAAATGGCAGAGCTGTATTCACTAGCAACCGAGCTAGGCATGGACGCGTTAATCGAAGTACATGATGAGCAAGAGCTAGAGCGCGCTTTAAAAATAGACGCGCCTTTAGTGGGTATCAACAACCGTAACTTGCGCACCTTTGAAACCGATCTACAGACCACCATCAGAATGCTAGACAATATTCCATCCGATAAACTTATCGTCACCGAAAGTGGCATTCATACGTTAGAAGATGTAGCTTTGATGCGTGAACATCAGGTGAATACCTTTCTGGTCGGCGAAGCCTTTATGCGCGCAGACAACCCTGGCAACGAATTACAAAAACTATTTTTTAACTCATGATACCTACTCTTGCGATAAACCACCCGAATATAGACCCAGTAGCCATTAACATTGGCCCACTTGCTGTGCACTGGTACGGCATTATGTACGTGGTGGGCTTTTTGGCCTTTCTCTTTCTTGGCAAAATGCGGGCGCGTCAAAAAGGTAGCCCTGTTACACCTGATCAAGTCGATGACATCATGTTCTACGGCGCATTGGGCGTGGTATTAGGTGGGCGCTTAGGTTATGTACTTTTCTATAGTTTCGATAAGTTTCTGCAAGACCCGATTATGCTGTTCAAGACTACCCAAGGTGGCATGAGCTTTCACGGTGGCTTACTGGGCGTGCTATTTGTAGCTTGGTTATTAGCGAGAAAATACAACCTCAGGTTTTTAGAAGTCGGTGATTTTATTGCACCGATGATCCCTGTTGGCTTAGGTGCAGGCCGATTAGCTAACTTCCTTAATCAAGAACTGTGGGGAAAACCTACCGATGTAGCGTGGGGTGTTATCTTCCCTAAAGCGGGTGATGGCCTTGCACGACACCCTTCTCAGTTATATGAAGCTTTTCTGGAAGGGCTGGTTCTCTTTTTGATTTTATGGATCTACTCCAAAAAGCCACGACCCTTTGCAAGAATCTCGGGCATGTTCTTATTCTTCTACGGGTTATTTCGTGCCTCAGTCGAATTTTACCGTTTGCCTGATGATCATATCGGTTATCTGGCTTTTGGTTGGCTTACCGAAGGGCAGTTACTATCGTTACCGATGATTATAATTGGTTTGATACTAATAGGAGTATCATTTAGAGCCAGTAGCCAATTGTCTAGCAGTAAAACCTAAAAGTTAAGAAAATAAGTATTTAAGGAAACACATGAAGCAATATTTAGATCTAATGCGCCATGTAAGAGACAACGGCACACTCAAAGAAGACCGCACAGGCACAGGCACAACCTCAGTGTTTGGTCATCAAATGCGCTTTAATCTGGCTGATGGCTTCCCGCTAGTGACCACCAAAAAATGTCATCTTCGCTCCATTATTCATGAATTATTATGGTTTCTGAAGGGCGATACTAATATTGGCTATCTTAAAGAAAATAAAGTAAGAATCTGGGATGAATGGGCGGATGAAAATGGCGATCTTGGCCCTGTCTATGGTTATCAATGGCGTAGTTGGCCAACACCTGATGGCTCACATATTGATCAAATTACTCAAGTGGTCGATCAACTAAAAAATAACCCCGATTCCAGACGTATTATCGTCAGTGCGTGGAATGTCGCTGAAATTGATAATATGGCTTTGCCACCCTGTCACGCCTTCTTCCAGTTTTATGTGGCTGATGGCAAGTTATCCTGTCAATTATATCAACGTAGCGCAGACATTTTCTTGGGTGTGCCTTTTAATATAGCCTCCTACGCCCTATTAACGATGATGATGGCACAAGCAACAGGCCTGGAATTAGGTGATTTTGTACATACACTGGGTGATGCGCACCTCTATTCAAACCATATGGAACAAGCCGATTTACAGCTTAGTCGTGAGCCTTTCCCATTACCTACCATGAAGCTAAACTCTAAGGTGAAGTCTATTTTTGACTTTACCATTGATGATTTCGAGCTGGTAGATTATCAAAGCCATGAGCATATTAAAGGCAAGGTTGCAGTCTGACTAACCCACTCATTCAACCTGTCACATCCCTAAAAGGCGTTGGCCCTCAAATGGCCGAACGCTTAGAAAAACTCGGCATTGAACTTGTTCAAGACTTTCTATTCCACCTACCGTTACGCTATCAAGACCGTACCCGAATTTACCCTATTGGTAGCTTAAACGAAGGTCAGGAAGTATTGATTGAAGGCGAAATAGAAAACGCCACTATCGTGATGCGTCGTAAGCGCATGTTGCTGTGTACTATTTCGGATGGCTCAGGGAGGATTACCCTACGCTTCTTTCATTTCTCAAACGCGCAGCATCAGGGGATGACCCAAGGAAAACGCTTGCGTTGTTTTGGCGAAATTCGTCGTGGGCCACAGTCATTAGAAATAGTCCACCCCGAGTATAAGGTGTTATCAGCAACCTCCAGCATCCCCATGGAGAATACGCTTACACCAACCTACCCCACTACAGAAGGCTTGCAACAACGTAGTTTCCGTCGTCTTATTGGTTTAGCACTGGCACATGTGAATGAGCTAGAAGACCTAATACCTGTTGAAGTACAACAACAGTATCGATTGGCTAATATTCATGAGGCATTAAGAACCTTACACAACCCAACGCCAGAAACTAATGTAAGTGCGTTTCTAAGTGGTCAACACCCCGCACAAAGACGGCTGATTTTCGAAGAAATGATGGCGCATCATATGAGTTTGAGAAAACTTCGAGAACAAGCCAAACAATTGCCAGGAATTGCCATTGATGAGGGTGATCGTTTGTATCAAAAGCTTTTGCAACAGTTGCCTTTTACACTAACAAACGCACAACAGCACGTCATTAAAGAGCTACGCAATGACATGCAGCAAAGCTACCCGATGAGCCGATTAGTGCAAGGCGATGTAGGTTCAGGCAAAACGCTAGTCGCAGCAGCAGCAGCACTGTATGCGATAGAAAGTGACTTTCAGGTTGCATTGATGGCACCGACGGAAATCCTTGCCGAGCAGCACTATCAGAACTTTAGTGAGTGGCTAGCACCGTTAGGTCTAGAAGTTAGCTGGATTAGTGGCAAACAAACCGCCAAAGAGCGCCGTAGCCAGGTAGAAAACTTGTTAATGGGTATTACCCATATTGCCATAGGTACTCATGCGCTATTTCAAGCTGATGTGCAATTTAAACAGTTAGGCTTAGTGATTGTGGACGAGCAACATCGTTTTGGTGTTGATCAGCGTCTAGCGCTCAGAGAAAAAGGTCAACAAGCCGAGCATTATCCTCATCAACTTATCATGACGGCAACGCCCATCCCCAGAACATTGGCAATGACGACGTGTGCAGACTTAGATTATTCAGTGATTGATGAGCTTCCCCCAGGCAGGCAAAGTATCAAAACAGTGGCGTTAGCAAATGATCGTCGTGATGAGATTATCCAGCGCATTCAAAGTATTTGTGATTCAGGCAGTCAGGTGTATTGGGTATGTACGTTGATTGAAGAATCTGAAGCCTTGCAATGTCAAAATGCGGAAGAAACATGGGAGCTACTCAAAGAAAAGTTACCTACTCTGGAAATTGGTTTAGTACATGGTCGTATGAAATCAGACCAAAAAGATGCCGTAATGAGCGCCTTTAAACAAGGTGATATTCATGTGCTAGTCGCCACAACAGTGATCGAAGTAGGGGTTGATGTACCCAATGCAAGCTTGATGATTGTTGAAAATGCAGAGCGTTTAGGTTTAGCGCAACTGCATCAGCTACGCGGAAGGGTAGGTCGTGGTACAACGGCGAGTAGCTGTGTGTTGCTGTACCAAGCACCTCTTTCTAAAAATGCATTTAAACGCATTGATGCCTTGCGCAAGAGCAGTGATGGTTTTGAAATTGCCCGCATAGATCTAGAAATCCGAGGCCCAGGTGAAGTTTTTGGTACAAGGCAAACAGGTGAGTTACGCTTTAGAATAGCCGATCTTTCACGAGATCAACACTTGTTACCTGATGTTCAACAAGCGGCTCAAGCGGTATTAACTCAAACCCCTGATGTGGCTGAAAAGCTGATTAAACGCTGGATACATCGAGCAGATGATTATTCAAAAGTATAGCTATTGTGAATAGCTATACTTGATTAGTTGGAATTCGATAGACTATTTCAAGCCACAAAAGCCTTTAGAAATAGCATACTCAGCAAGCTTCTTATGCCCTGCCCGAGTAGGATGGTTCCAATCTATACGGTCACCACGGTTATAGACAAAGTATTCACCCAACCCATTATCTATTTTACTTTTCTCAGGGTTTGCAGGGTCTACAAACGCATTATACCCATCCAATACTTCATATTTATCCGTATCAAGATAAGACATGATAAGTTTTTGTGCACTTCCCGAAGTAAAGCCCTCCGCCCAGTGGAAACCCAGAGACTTATATTTTGCTGCTGCCTCATCTGAAATCTGCATTTCGTAAGGCAGAATAATGATACAAAACTTTTTCCCTTCACTGGCTAGCCTATCGGAAAATGCATTGGTGCGTTTGGCGGTACCTTCGAAAATATCTTTATACTTTTTGGGGTATAGTTCGTAGGACTCATGCCCACCATCATCCAAACCATGCTTCATTAAAACGGTTTGTATCGTCGTTCTTAAATAATTATACAGATAGGATTTATCACGGAAGTAATCAATAGAGCCTTTCACTATCAACTTAATCTTACTCAGGAAAGTAGTATTTTCATCACCGTGCTCAAAATCAATAAAGGGCAGGATGTCGTTGAGGTTCATTAGGTAAATAATAGTATTAAAATCATATTTTTCTAATAGCTGATCAATTAAATCGACATCATGTATACCAAAGCCTACTTGACCCATCGTCATATGTTGATAGTTAGGGTATTGCTTTTCTAAAATATCAGAAAAACGATAGCCATAACCCGCACCAATCCCATAGTTGACGGAATCACCTAAGTAACCCACTCTTGGTCTAGGATCATTTAGGTCAAATTCAGAATCAGGATTACCATCAGAGTTGATGGGTATTTCGCCAAAGGGGTATTTTAGAATTCCCTTGTCTCTAGAAGCGGCATAGTATCCAATATCATATTTAATACTTGCTCGTAAATAGACCTCACCTATCACTCCTACAAGTGCAAAGATAAGTAGCCATATAATTATTAGCGTTTTTCCAGGATGTCTCTCAAAAAAACTGGCAGATTTCTGATTCATTTTTGACCCTCTTAATCAATCAGCAAGATTCTATAATAACTAGTTTATATAGTTATTATAGAATATATAAAGGGTCTATTTTGCCTAACCAAACCTATTATCAACTCTTGGTTTAAGCAACATGGGGAAATAAGTAAAGCTAAAGAGGCCAAAGCCAATAACCCAAAAAAGCTGAGATAGGCCGATCCACCAACTCTGTAACGCTGGGAATATTGCGGGAAATATAACTCGTAGAACTGCTGCCAAAATTAATAAAATAAAGATTTTAGATAAGATGGCTGGAGGATCAAACACACTTCTTCCCGTATGCCCAAGTGCTACTCGACTCATCATACCCGCTGTTATAATGCCGATACCACCAGCAGCGAACGCATGAAGCGATATCCATGGTGATAATGTTACAATGGCAGAAAGTGCTTTGAGTCCAAAGCCCAATACAATAAAGCTGTAGCCGATATACAAAACCCACAACAGTGGTTTTTTCCAAATACCTTTCGTGTACCAGCCCCATAATCGAATGCCATGTAGAATAAAGAGAATGGTAGCAAGTGATTGGCTTAAAACGGCTTGACTAAAAAATACTTCAACAACGACAAAAACTAAAAATATGAATAAGCTACTGATATCTAGCCATTTCCAGTTTTTGATTTCAGCGTCTTCATCGACTCCTTTTTCAATGAAAAAAGGAATGACTCGTCGTCCCATTAACATAATCAAAGAAACGATCAAATAGAGACCACTATATAAGCCCCAATGGATAGCAACGGGAGGTAGTATTTCTAACAAACCTAAATAAAAGAGTGCATTACTTAGTAACATCAAACCTATTTTCAGTACGATAGGAAAATGTTTCCATTGTTTGGTTTTAATTATAGGGTGAAAAACAGCCATAGTGAGGGCTAACATAAATAAAATATCAACGATGGCAACCCAGACGAGTATTGAATCTGAGCCTACAAAAGGCAGGATGCGGGCGGTTATCCAGAGTAATGATAATCCCATTAAACCCTTGCCATGCAATGTTTGAATATTTGTCCAATTCTTAATAGCGGTGAGTAAAAAGCCACTAATGACGGCAATACTAAACCCAAAAACCATCTCATGAGCATGCCATGTCATAGGGGCTAATTGTGCAGGTAAAATATTTAAATCTAGCAAGTAAATAGCCATCCAGATCAACATGGCGATAGCACCATAGGTACCCGCAAGTAAGAAAAAGGGTCTAAAACCTAGATTAAAGAGAGCAAAAGGTTTGATTTTTTTAGGGTCTTCGATATTTAACATTATTCTGTATTACCTAGTATCAATAGACAAGGATAAGTATTTTTACTCTTTTAATAGAGTATGACCTTGATATTAAACAATCATAGTAGTTGTATGGGGCACTTCTTACAAATTCCCTTTTTAAACCTAAATCCCTCAGTGACGTAGCCGGTATGGAGTTTACGGAATACGGGCTACTATACTAGTACTCCAATCAAACCTAACTTGTTGGAGTACTAGTATCAATAGACAGGGAGGATAGAACTAGGGTAGAGCTACCTCCTTAAAAGACTCACACCTAATAGAACTAGTAATAATCCGCTTATTTGAGGCCAACCGAAATCTTCACCCAGTAGATATACGGCTAATACGATAGTAACAACAGGCCCAAGTGTTCCCATAATGCTAGTACGCGTTGCACCAATACGGTTGATGGCCTCGCTAGTAAAAAAGCTTGGAATTAAAGTACTAAAAATAGCTAGCAAAATGGATAACCCCCATAGCTTGGGAGATACATCCAAGTCATTTAACTCATGGGTAGCAAAAAACTGGATTAGAATAAAAATGAGAGATGACGACATTGCAAGGCTAGTAAAAATCAAGCTACCAAAGCGAGAAATAAAAGCCTTACTAAAGATGACATAAACAGCAAAGCTAAGTGCTGCAACGGCAACTAGTAGCGTTCCAAGCATGACTTTCCCTTCAGCAGCTGAAGCCATATCGTGTGATTCATTAAAAAATAAAAAACTAACGCCGATATAACTAACCACTAAAGAAGCCATGATAGGGAGGGTGATCTTTTCACGAAAGAACAACCAACTGAGTAAAGCAACCATGATGGGGTAGGTGAAAAGTGTTAACCGCTCTAGCTGTGCAGAGACATAACTCAGCCCTTCAAAGTCCAAATAAGAGGCAAGGTAGTAACCTAAAAAGCCCAATCCTAAAATATAAAGAGTATCTTGTTGTGTAATTAATGCGGCCTTCTCTGGACGAGTCTTGATGGCGTACACCAGAACGATCACATAAAACGGAAAAGCGATGAGCATTCTCAAAGTAAGCAATGTTGTAGCATCAATACCTTCGTGAAAAGCAAGTTTGATAAAAATAGATTTCAATGAAAATAAGGCCGTCCCTGCGATAGCAAAGAAGATACCTAATCGAAAGTTTTTTTTATCAGAGCTTGTTGTAGATGTTGTGGAAGTTGCCATGATGATTGATCCCAGAGAAAAATAATGCGGGAATCATTAAATGCTGAGGGAGATTCCCGCAGCCTTGAGAGAAGTTAAGCGTTTACAGAGTACAGAAAACCCTTGGCTGCGTGTGATTGAATAATCAGCCAGAGTTTGAGCATGTGAAGTGGGGTTGTGATAAACATGACTCCGATCTTAACAGGTATTAGCTATATCAAATAAACATTTCGTATAAAGGTTTCATAATCCACGAATACATGTTCAGTCTCTTTAGCTTGTCACTCGCACAAGCTAAAGCTTGGACTCCAATCTGTTATTTTCTGCTAAACCACTTTCCTGCTTTTAAAAATTTCCAATCAATCTATAAATCCTCAAAAATAGAAACAGTTCTTGTCTTCTCAAGCGACATCACACGAAGCAAATCATATTTTCTCTTTTAATAAATCATTCCCTATTCCTCGCTAGGATGAATAATCCAATCAGGCGCACCACGACAGCCTTTTTATCCAATTTAGAAAGATCGAAAACTACCAGTAAATCAGGTTGCACTACTGTATCAATTTGATCATCTGCCTCATCTTGTTGCGGCAAACGCACATCAAAGGGCGCGACATACCATTTACATGATTTTCCTTGTAAATAATTTCTTATTTGCCCTCCTAACTCACCAACAATTTCTTGATGAATGCGTAACGGTGCATTCATAGCATAAGCTATACCCTCAATTAACTCCCATCGTTCGCTTTCCGACCAATTACAATAATCAGCGTAGTAGAAATGATCTTTTAATTGTTCTGCTGTGGTCATATTTTACCTCCCAAATATTCCTGCTTTGTAATATATAATTTTAACTTATTTTCTCTCTTTATATTTTATTTCCTTGGAGTAGCCTTAACATAGCTATAGAATCCAGCGAGTAACTTGTTTGCTAATTGAGCAACAATACTTTTCAAAATTTGCTAATCTCTCTCCACTTGTCGGGGAGTCTGCCTTTTTGGGCGGACTGAGAATTATACCCGTTGAACCTGATACGGTTGATGCCGTCGTAGGGAACAAGCCGAGATTGTTTGTCATCATAGCTATTCTTTCTATTAATCTGCTTAATAATATTGAATAGTGATACAAACTATATTCTGTTCTGGCAAGTATTTATTCTATTTTTGCTGGAGAGAAAGAGCAATGTCAGACCCAAGTACAATAATTAAAAAACAAGTCCCCACAAGTATTATCACCGAAGTTACCCGCGAGCCATTATCAGGCTCCAAAAAAATCTACGTTAGCAATAAAGACAATACTTTCAAGATTGCTATGCGCCATATTGAGCTAACCCCTACTTATTTAGGTGGCGAGGGGAATGATGCTAAATATGAGCAAAATGCGCCAGTACGTGTTTATGATACTTCAGGGCCTTATACTGACCCTGATATTGAGATTGATTTAAATAAAGGCTTACCAAAGTTTAGACAGGAGTGGATAGAGGCGCGTAATGATACGCTTCAATTAGAGCGTTTTAGTTCTGATTTTGCGCGTCAACGCCTTGATGCGACTCTTGATATAGAACCCTTTGAAAATAAACCCCTACCTCGTGTTGCTATTGAAGGAAAAAATGTATCGCAAATGCATTATGCACGCCAAGGAATTATTACCCCTGAGATGGAATACGTTGCAATACGTGAAAACTTAGGACGTTCTTCACTTGATCAGAACGAAGTCGCCGAATTGACAGCAAAAGGTTTGCCAAAAGAGATTACGGCTGAATATGTGCGTCAAGAAGTCGCTAGAGGGCGTGCGATTATTCCATCAAATATTAATCACCCTGAAATGGAACCTATGATTATTGGGCGTAATTTTTTAGTCAAAATCAATGCCAATATTGGTAACTCTGCATTAGGTTCTTCAATTGATGAAGAAGTAGAGAAAATGGTTTGGTCTACCCGTTGGGGTGGCGATACAGTGATGGATTTATCTACAGGAAAAAATATTCACGAAACCCGTGAGTGGATTATTCGTAATTCACCCGTCCCCATTGGAACAGTCCCCATTTATCAAGCCTTAGAAAAAGCAAAAGGGATTGCGGAAGATTTAACATGGGAATTATTCCATGACACCTTAATCGAACAGGCGGAGCAAGGGGTTAGCTATTTCACGATTCATGCAGGTGTATTACTGCAATATATCCCCCTAACAGCGAACCGTTTAACGGGTATTGTCTCCCGTGGTGGTTCAATTATGGCGAAATGGTGTTTAGCTCATCATAAAGAGAACTTTCTTTATACCCATTTCGAAGATATTTGCGAAATCATGAAAAAATACGATGTGGCTTTTTCCTTAGGGGATGGTTTACGTCCAGGCTCTATTGCAGATGCCAATGATGCAGCGCAATTAGGCGAGCTAAAAACATTGGGGGAATTAACCCAAATTGCATGGAAACATGATGTACAAACCATTATCGAAGGGCCAGGTCATGTGCCAATGGATAAAATCAAAGAAAATATGGATATGCAACTTGATGTCTGTGAAGAAGCGCCCTTTTATACATTAGGTCCATTAGTCACCGATATTGCACCTGGGTATGATCATATCACCTCAGCCATTGGAGCGGCACAAATTGGCTGGTACGGTACTGCCATGCTTTGTTATGTGACTCCCAAAGAGCATCTTGGATTACCTAATCGTGACGATGTTAAAGCGGGTATTGTCACTTATAAAATTTCAGCTCATGCGGCTGATTTAGCCAAAGGTCACCCTTCCGCACAAGCGCGTGATGATGCAATGTCAAAAGCACGTTTTGAATTCCGCTGGGAAGATCAGTTTAATCTAGGTTTAGACCCTGATACCGCTCGTGCGTATCATGATGCCACTTTGCCGAAAGAGTCTGCAAAAGTTGCTCATTTTTGTTCAATGTGTGGCCCTAAATTCTGTTCGATGAAAATTACCCGCGAAGTACGTGAACAATACGGCACAGGCTCTGAATATTCTAAAAATCAAGCCGCAATGCAAGAAAAAGCGATTGAGTTTATTCAGAAAGGATCAGAGATTTATAAATCAGAATACAACCGTGATCATCAGGGCTAAAAATGAAAATTGCTATCATAGGAATGGGATTAGTCGGGCGTATATTGGCTTGGCGACTGCATGAGTCAGATCGAACGATTCATATCAGCCTATTTGATCAGCAAGATCGTGATTATTATGGCACAGGTTTAATTGCCGCTGCCATGGTTGCACCGTATACCGAAGTGCCAAATACTGAGCCTATTGTGCAACGTTTAGGGCAATATTCTTTTCAGCGATGGAAAGAATGGTTGCCCGAACTTTCCACACAAACGCAACAAGACATTGGCTATCTACAAAATGGCACCATTGTGGTGGCACATCCTCAAGATCAAAGCGATTGGCAACGCTTTCAAATCAAAGCACAAAGACATATTGACAATGAAAAGTGGCAAACACTTAATCAGACGCAATTAAAGCATCTTGAACCTGAACTGGCACAGACTTTCTCACAGGGTTTATATTTTCCCAATGAGGGTGTAGTGGATAATCAAGCACTCTACCCCGCCCTAAATCACTATTTTGAACAGGCTGAAACCATTAGCTTGTATGAAAATACTCGCATTGATAATTTAGACTCAATCAGCGCTGATTACGATAAAGTGTTTGATTGTCGTGGCAATGGTGCAAGCCATAATCTTAATAACTTCCGCTCAGTACGTGGTGAAGTAGCACGGGTTATTGCACCTGAAGTTAAATTTAGCCGCGCAATACGTTTATTGCATCCACGTTTTCCTTTGTATATTGCACCGCGTAAAAACGATGAATATATTATTGGCGCAACCCAGATTGAAAGTGATGTCGATACCCCCGTCACTATTCGCTCAGGTCTTGAATTATTATCTGCTTTATATAGCCTACATCAAGGTTTTGGCGAAGCTCAAATAGTAGAATTTCTAGTCGGTTTACGCCCTAGCTTTTCTGATAATTTACCAAAAATTGAATGGGGTGAAAAAATCATTCGTATCAATGGACTGTATCGGCATGGCTATCTTTTTGCGCCTATATTAATTGATGATGTTCTTAATAAAATAATGGGGAATGAAACGGGAATCCATTTTCCGCAATTTATTGTCAATAATGAAAGTTAGTATTAATAATTCAATAAAAGAGCTAGATAATCCTATTAGCGTTCTTAAGGCATTAGAGAGTTTAGGCTACAAAAACACCACCATGCTAGGTGTTGCTGTGAATCAAGTTTTTATCCCTAAAGATCAATGGGTTAATACCTATTTGCAGGAAAACGATCAAGTCGATATTCTCAACCCCATCAGTGGAGGCTAAAGATGCAATCGCCCACATCAACTAATAACTCAAGCGAGACATGGAATGTCTATGGCATCGAGCTTCAAAGTCGTTTTTTTATTGGCTCTGCGCTCTATCCATCGCCTCATATTATGCAACAGGCGATTAAAGCCTCAAAAGCGGAGGTCATTACACTTTCATTACGCCGTCAATCGCCTGATCAGAAAGGGGGAGAGAAATTTTGGGATTATATAAAAGACCTTGGTTGTCATCTTCTACCCAATACCGCAGGCTGTCATAGTCCGCAAGAGGCGATTACAATCGCACAGATGTCGCGTGAGATTTTTCAAACCGATTGGATAAAACTTGAAGTCATTGGCGATGATTATAATCTCCAACCTGACCCTTTTGGTTTACTAGAAGCCACAGAAGCCTTAATAAAAGACGGTTTTAAAGTCTTTCCTTATAGCACCGATGATTTGGTCTTATGCCAACGCTTGCAAGACCTTGGCTGTGAAGTGATTATGCCGTGGGGATCACCAATTGGCACAGGCAAGGGCTTAATGAATCCTTATGCACTGACAACAATCCGTGAGCGTTTGCCTGATGTTAATCTATTAGTTGATGCGGGCATTGGCAAGCCTTCCGATGCTTGTCAAGCAATGGAATTGGGTTTTGATGGCATCTTATTAAATACCGCTGTGGCGGAAGCCGTTGACCCCGTGATAATGGCAAATGCCTTTGCCAATGCAATTAATGCAGGTCGTGCAGCTTATAAAAGCGGTATTATGCCCCCTCGACAAACGGCTAAACCTAGTACCCCAACCGTTGGCACACCTTTTTGGCATCAACAATGAGTATTTTATTAATCGGTGGAACTGACCCAAGTGGCGCAGGCTTACAAACCGATTGGCAAGTAAGCCATTATCTGCAAGTTCAAGCAAACACTGTCGTAACAGCCGTTACCTCACAAAATGCAAATGCTGTCTTTGATCAGGGTATTGTTTCCTATCAGCAATTAAAATCACAATTAGACGCGCTGCAATCACTTTCTTTTTCTGCGATTAAAATTGGCATGTTGGGTAATGAGCAAACCATTAAAGCCATTATTGAGTTTTTAAAAAAACAATCCTCTGAAACGGCTGTAATTCTTGATCCTGTATTAGCCAGTAGCTCAGGGGGAGAATTACTTTCTTCTCAAGGTATTCAAGCCTTATTAAAGGATCTACTTCCTTTTGTCACCCTGATTACCCCTAATATTGATGAATTAGTTCTCTTAACAGAAACGACTTGTCAAAATTACCCTGATATTGAAACAGGCGCACAAAAACTACTAGATTTAGGTGCGGATGCAGTATTGGTTAAAGGTGGACACTTTAAAGCAAACGAATTATCAGAGGGTATTAACGTCTGTCCCAATAAAAATAGCACTGATTTTTTTCTTAGTGCAAAAGAGCAGTTTTATTTACAGGGAGAACGCTGGAAAAATCGCAATAATGTACGCGGAACAGGTTGCGCCCTCGCTTCCTCTATCGCTTGTTTACTTAGTCAATCCTATGCACTTAATGATGCAGTTGTGGTTTCAAAAGCCCTTATTAGTGCCGCTATTCACAAGGCTGTCTTTCATTTTGGACAATATAAACTTTCTTTTAGCCCACCTAAAAATAAGAATTTATTCCCATTAAAGGATTTACCTAAAGTCTATAAAAAATCAGATCAACTCCATTATCAATACCATTTTAAACGTTGCGATACGCTATCACTTGGTATTTATCCTGTGGTTGATTCGGTGCAATGGCTGAAAAAATTAATTCCGCTGGGAATAAGCACGCTTCAGTTACGCATTAAAGACAAACAACAACAAGCGGTTGAAAGCGATATTATTGATGCTATTAACTATGCAAAACAATATAAAGTGCGCCTTTTTATCAATGATTACTGGCAACTCGCGCTTAAACACAAAGCCTATGGCATTCATCTAGGACAAGAAGATTTAGATCGCTTATCTAATGCCGATTTAAACGCCATTGCAAAAGCAGGCTGTCATCTAGGTATTTCAACCCATAGCTATACCGAAGTTGCTAGGGCACATGCGATTAAACCGAGTTATTTAGCCTTAGGCCCTATTTTTGCAACTACCAGTAAAGTCATGCCTTGGATTCCACAAGGCGTTAAAGCAGTGGAAAATTGGGTCGATTTATTTGGTAACCATTACCCTTTAGTAGCGATTGGAGGTATTAATTTAGAACGAGCGAAAGCCCTGCAACAAACGGGCATTGGATCAGTGGCAATGATTTCTGAGATTACCCAAGCTGAAAATTACACTCAAACAACACAGGCATTAATGGATATTTTTAAAAAAGAAAAAACTGAGAGGTTCAATAATCTACTGGATTTGGCATGATTATATTTAGGTACTAAGGAAGTTCCCAGTAATTTAATTAATTGAAACATCCTAATTCGGAGTTTTTTAAGTATAAGAGGTTCTTAAGGTTTTCAAACTATCGTGGTTAATGTACGGACATCAAAAAACCTATACACTACCAACCCTACTAAGTAGCCATTTAAGAACCCTGTCTGATGAGAAACTATATAAACGCAGTTAACGTACTCATAGCTATTAATGCTTTTATCTATTTTGCGAGTCAATCAGCTGGCGGGCAGATACTTAATAGCCTTGCGCTTTACTTTCCCAAGAATGAGAATTTTGGCATATGGCAACTTTTCACCCATATGTTTATGCACGGTGGAGTAGCTCACCTGCTTTTCAATATGTTTGCATTGTGGATGTTTGGCACTCAACTAGAACGGATATGGGGAAGTAGGCGTTTCTTAATCTTCTATTTCTTGTCGGGGGTTGGTGCCGCCATTTTCTATACCACCATTAACTATGTTCAGTTTGAGCGTATTTTTAATGAGCTAGTATCTTTGGGGATTACACCTGCTGAGTTGCAATCTTCACTTAGTGAAAGTAAATACTTTCCATCCATAGAAAACTCTGAAAAATTACTGCGCATCTTCCAAACACCCATGGTCGGAGCATCAGGTGCCATTTATGGTGTGTTGGTTGCCTTTGGTGTGATGTTTCCTAATACTAAACTGGCGTTGATCTTCTTCCCTGTCCCCGTTGCAGCAAAATATTTTATCCCAGCATTACTCACCTTAGATCTCTTCGCGGGTGTGACAGGCTTCTCTATATTCGGTGGCTCTGTTGCTCACTTTGCACACATAGGAGGTGCCATCATTGGCTTCTTATTGATGATGTATTGGCGTAACACCCTATTGCGTAACGACAACTTTTAAGAGCTACCTCCATGTCTGAACAGAACTTCTCAACACTCACGCTATCTAGCGAACTGATCTCCAACCTGAACTCTCTTGGTTATAAAAGCATGACAGCTGTGCAAGCGGCTGGATTGCCACAGGTTTTAGAAGGTAAAGACCTTATTATTCAAGCCAAAACGGGCAGTGGAAAAACAGCTACCTTTGGGTTGGGTTTACTGCAAAAAATCAACCCACGTTTTTTTGGAGTACAGGCACTAGTACTGTGCCCTACGCGAGAGTTAGCTGACCAAGTTGCCCAAGAAATACGTCAGCTAGCTCGTTGTATTCCTAATATAAAACTAGTCGTGTTATGCGGTGGCAAACCGCTCGCACCACAAGCCGATTCGCTAGCACATGGCGCACATATTGCGGTAGGAACACCAGGCAGGGTTAAAGATCACCTAAGTCGTGGAACTCTGGATATCAGGCAGTTAGAAACATTAGTACTAGATGAGGCAGATAGAATGCTCGATATGGGCTTTTATGATGAAATTATCAATATCATAAAAAACACCCCTCGAAGCCGACAGACATTAATGTTCTCAGCGACCTACCCGAACAGCATTAAGAAAATGGCACGATCCATACAACGTGATGCCGTCATGGTAAAAGTAGATACAGAGCACGAAGAAGACAGTATTGTGCAATTATTCTATCAAGTCAGCAGTCAACAGCAACGCAAAGAAACCGTACTTGCATTGCTTGAGCATCATCAGCTAAAAACCACCGTTATCTTCTGCCACACCAAAATTCAATGCGCAGAAGTCGCCAACTTTCTGCAAGACAATCATATACAAGCGCTAGCCCTACACGGGGATTTAGACCAGCGAGATCGGGATCAAGTATTAGTACGCTTTAGTAATAAAAGCTGCCCTGTTTTAGTCGCAACCGATGTAGCGGCACGGGGTTTAGACATTCAATCCCTACAAGCCGTTATCAATTATGAACTGCCTCATGATGCTGAAATATATGTGCATCGCATAGGTCGTACAGGTCGAGCTGGCGAAAAAGGCTTGGCTTTAAATCTATATACCGATGCAGAAATTTCCCGTGTAATCGCTATTGAGGATTACATCGGTAAAGCCAGTAACTATGAAGAAGTCAGCCTACTGAAACAAAGCGATGACTTTTCATTACAAGCAGATGTGATTACTTTACAGATAGATTCAGGCAAGAAAAACAAACTGCGCCCGGGGGATTTGCTAGGAGCGCTTACCAAAGATGCAGGCTTAATAGGATCGGATATCGGAAAAATTACTATTTTCGATACGTATAGCTACGTTGCTATTAATAGTAATGCTTTCGCTAAAGCCTTACGTTACTTTAAGAATGGCAAAGTAAAAGGGCGAAAGGTTAAAGCTCGTGAAGTTTATTAGCCTCTAAAAAATCACTAATAGCACTCCAGGCGTCAGTGGGTGCTGCCTGTAAGAGAAAATGTTGTGTGGGGAACTCATAAACGTTGATATCTTTTCGAATACTAAGGATCTTAGATAAATTTCTCTTGGGTACAACCCAGTCTTTTGTTCCACGGAAATAGGCGATAGGTACAGGGCAATTTCTTAGCGCTTCGCTAGCATCGACCGCAAAGATGGATTTAATTCTATCCACCAAAACAAAAGGCATAACTTTTTCCATCTCGGTAGCAATAGCTTTAATAAAGCTTAAATTTTTACCCGTACTCAGTAGCATTCTGATTTTATAAAGAGGTTTAGTCAGCGTAAACCCAGTATGCCACGGTAAAAATTCTGTAAGCTTTATGTTGGGAGATTGGATAAAAGAAGCCACCAATATTATCCCCACCAAATGCGTTGGTTTTTTATTGGCAACAAATAATGAAAGTGGCCCAGAAAATGACTCCCCAACCAATACATATTCTCCTTCCACCTGTTTCAATTGGGTAGTGATGTAACTAGTTAGCTCCTTATAACTGAGTGTTCTATCTGTTGGGTACGGTAGGGTAATCGTTTCGAAATGGCTAGGCTTTGCATCTACTAGAGGTTTGAATAAACCATCTGTTCCGTTCAGCCCTGGCATCAATATTATTTTCAAAGCTTATCCTCGTATCCATCAAACCTAAATTGTTGGAGTACTAATGTTACTTCTTAACTTTCCATTGAAAACCACTCTCTTGTGGTGTTTTTTCTTCAGGGGGTTGAGGTTGTGTAGGTTTAGTCGACTCTACGGGAGGCTCAGCAGCTTCAATACTATCAACTCCATCAGCCCGATACTTAAGTTGTAACCCCTGTAAAAAATTACGCATTATCTGGTCTTTACACTCACGATAATGTTTATGACCCAGCTTACGGAAGAAGGCGCTTAGCTCAGCTTTACTAATTTGAAAGTTAGCTAAACTAAGTACCTCAATCACATCATCCGCTTTTAGATTTAAGGCAATTTTTAACTTGGTAAAGATAATATTATTCGTTAAGCGTTTTTCGGGCTTGCGTGGATCACCTTCTTTTTTACCCCGTTTCTTATCAATAAAATTGTTTAAGAAGATGGCTAGCTGTTTGTCATTGCAGGGCTTCTGTGCAGGGTCATCGTCCTTTTTTAGCCAATCGCTGATTTCTGCACGGCTTACTTTTTCATGTGCATTGCTTGCTAGGCTCATCATTTCTGAATCACTTAACTCAAAGGTATAGCGAAGACGGCGTAAAATATCGTTATTCGTCATGGAGTTTATCATTAGTCGAAAGAAAGCTTACTTTACTGCATCATAGGCGTTAATGGTATTTACTTAATAGCGACTACTGATATTCTATTCTTATCGCAAATAAAAAGGAGAGGACTTCCATGACATCATTTAAAGACGCACTATTATTTCGCCATGCCTGTAAAGTTTTTGATGCTGATAAACGTATTGATGCGACTCAGTTAAAAGAGATTCTTGAGTTTGGCAGACTATCACCTTCCTCATTTGGCATGGAACAGTGGCGCTTTGTTGTAGTTGAAACAAAGGCTTTAAGGGAACAGTTACAAGAAGCTTGTTGGGGACAACCACAAATTACCGATAGCAGTCACGTGGTTGTCATTTTGGCAAAGAAAGCCAGCGTAGAGCCTGTTACTGATTATGTGAAAACTATGTTTGAGCGACGTGGTTTACCCGAAGCCATGTTTCAAGCCTATCTTGAAAAATATGCCAGTTACTTCGAGACAGAGGTAAAGCCTTATATGAGCACTTTTGCGTGGAGTTCGAAGCAATGTTACATCGCGTTAGCAAATATGATGACAGGCGCAGCATCCTTAGGGATTGATTCTTGCCCTATTGAAGGCTTTTCAAGAGAAGCTGTTGATGAGTTACTTGAGGTGGATGCTGATGAGTATCAGACGGCTGTCATCGTAACATTTGGCTATAGAAAAAATGAAGGGACTGAACATTTTCGTCAAGATGCTGATGACGTTATTGAATTTCGGTAATTTGAGGCCTTCTTTAGGAGTTGGTGCAAGATGCACCTACTCTTTACTGTTAAGGCAGATTAACCTGCACCACTTGAGCCTGTCGTAGCATCTCTTTATTACCTTTGTTAAAAATGACATCCAGCTCATACACTGCGCCATTAGTATCTATCCTCACGGATTCTACGCCCAAGCTATATATCTTGCCTTTATAGTGCTTTCCTTGAAGGGTAACGGTTGCCGGTTGCCCTTTTCGATAGCGATTTAATATAGGGGCAGTCACCAAAACACGCGCTAGCATTTGGTTGCTGGGTGCAATGGTTAAAGGCGGTGTTTGTTGTAATGTCTTATAAATTACATCCCCTTCCCAGACATTATGATTAATAATGATAGCTGGGAAAGGCGCACGTAATGCAGTACGTTCTAGCGCAATCTTTACAATGGCTTGGGTGGCTTTAGCCGAAGCTTCATCAGCAACAGCGATGGCTTTTTTTAGCTCTGAATCTTTGAGTTCTTCGTCTGCAATCAAGGCACGTTCGTACAATTCTTCAGTGCGTCCATGCTCACGTAGCGCATCCGCTGTATTGATAGCAGCTCGTGCAACCCGTGCATCGGCAGCTTTGAGCTTGGCTTTGGCCTCACGCGAGTCCATTTGTAGCAACACATCTCCCTTCTTCACAAATTGCCCGACGGTAACATTCATCTTGGTGATAATGCCACTTTCCAAAACACGTAATTCAACGGTGTGCAGCCATTCTAAACGGCCTTTAAATTGAGTAGCGTGTAATAGCGTTGGACTCATCACTAACCATAAAAAAGAAGTGAGTAGAGCCAGTGTGACGCCATTCTTAATAGAATATTTCATTGCCCTGCCTCGCTAGTCGCTTGAATGGTTTTGGGAGGTGGCTCTAATAATGCGTTACCCTGCAAGATATTAAGCTGCGCCCACGTTATATTTAAACAATAACTGATTTGTTGTTGCTGAAACTGGCTTCGGGTTTGTTGAGCCATCGCATCACCTAAGTCAGCTTTCACCTCTTGTTCATAGAGGGTGCGGCTTTGTTCCAGGTTTAAGTCCTGAAAGTTAGCTGCTTTCTCAAAACGCTTATTGGCACTCTTTAAGGCTTCTAATTGCGATAACAGTTCGATACTTAGTTGTTGAAGCTGAATATCGATGAGGCTTTTTTCTGCTGTCTTCAAGTCATCTTTATAGCGGGATAACCAGCTATTGTTTTTCTTAATAGCCTCTAGTACTGCGCTAAGCTCAGGCAACTCATCGGGAATATGCCAAGCAGGCATAGCAATAATATTATTAGGTAGTTTACCAAGATGTCCCATTTCTTGAGCTAATACAGAACGACTCAGACGTTGCGCAAAACCACTGGCTTGATAACGTTGTAATTGCTCAAAATATTGGCTTTCTTTTTCAGCGACTAATACCTCAGAATATTGTTTCAACTCCATGCGTGTTTTTGCTCGATCATAACGAATATAAGCAATTGACATACTTTCGTTATCTGCCATAAAAGCCAAATCAGACAGGTCTACATCAAGATAGCTTTGTAAAATATACAGCTGTTGTAGCTGTTCCATAGAAACCAGAGGGTAAAGTGAGCTAAAACGCTGTCTGTCAGCACTGTCTAGATTGTTATAAGCCAGTTGATGACAGTTTAAGTAGAGGGGATGTTGGTGTGTGTAATGTTGATTTTGTTCGCTAGTGAGTTTTAATCTTGGATGCTCTTTTGCATAATCCAGCGCTGTTTTTAGTGGCAGAGGATCCATTAGCTTGAGTGCTTTATCATCCGCTCGCAGTGGCGAGCTGGCCATTACAGAGCTTGCTATCATACAGAGCATAAGCGCGTTTTTTCGAAGTAGCCTAAGCACAATTATTGAAAGGCTATTGGTCAGATGAAGCGTCAACGCTCACTTTTAGCGCTCGCTTATAGCGAGAGAAGGATTGTTTTTCGTTTTCTTTACTGGCGATAAACTTTCCTAGTAAGAGAAACTCATCTTTGTTTTTGGTGGCGCCTGTTAGTTTACCGTTTTTAAGTGGTTTTCCGTCTAAATCAAAAAACTGAAAGACAGGTGTAGCACGTACTCGATTTTTTAGAGAAAAGTCCTTTTGTGTGGTGGAGTCCCCTTTAAAGTTGGTGATCTCAATATCGCCATCAATATCAACACTCATGATGCGAAAGTTTTTATGGAAATAGTCTTGAATACTACCGTGGTTTAGCACGGTTGCTTTCATACGTGCACAAAAAGGACAGTTTTCCATTTCGTACATAATCAAGACACCTTGCTTACCATTTTCTTTAGCGATGGCTAACTCTTGTTGGTAATCATCAAATGTTTCATCGAAGAATAGCTTGGCTTCACGAGTTTCATTGCTTGTGTCTTTTGTTGAGCTTTCATCAGCTGGGGGTTGAGCCACTGTTGCTGAGTCTTCTGCATGAAGGGTAGTCGTAAGTATTGCACTTATTAGCAAGGAAGAAAGTAGACGAAATAACATAAGATGACTCCTAGTGATTGTTCTGGGTGTGCTGGCACTTTCATAGCTTTATTAGTATGGGACGAATTATTGAAAGGGTAAATAGGTATAAGTAGTAATTTCGTACTTATTTATACCTACTTTGTTTTACCTTATCCACTCTTTATTTTTAGATGGATGCGTGTGAACGCACTAAAAAAATCGTTGAAACTCAAGCTGTACAAAGTCATCAGCACGTAATGAATGTAACAAGGGGTCATCTGTCGCATCCGTATCTGTTACGGCCTGAGCCTCGAAGTTAATCTTAATATCATCGCCAATTCTACGGCTTGCTTCGATACGCAACGTCTTACTATTACTGTCTAAATCAAACACAGTACCCGCTAATAACTCAGTGCTTTGCGCATCATTTAACGTAAATCGTGCGCCTAGAAAAATATCATTTTGAAAAGGTGAGGTGGCTAACTTATCGCGTGAATCTGTATGGTATTCAGCTATTGCACCTAAATCTGCGCTAGAGTCATTAATGCCCACAAAGGTGTATTCAAATCCACCAACCGCTGCGTTGTATCCTGTATCTGCATTTTCACGACGAATGGCTTCTAGTTTCCACAACCACGAATCACTGGTGTATTGAAGATCTAAACCCACTTGCTGTATCTGCCGATAATAAGGCACAAGGCTGGCGCCTACTTGCTGTAACTCAGGCTCACGGGAAGTGCCATCAAAATAGGATAGCCCTAAATCAACAGCATCAAAGGTATGATTCCAACGAAGTGCATAGTCGATATGACGCTCATCATCGCTTGATTCAAAACGTGGATTGTCGGTGTCAACCACCAAGGGAGTGCGCAATCGACCACTTGCTCCCGCAAAAGTACGCTCCCTAAAATAAGGCAGAACATACAAACCAATCGAACCTTCATCAAAGATTCGGCTAACTCTTAGCATCGGCTGGCCAAGCTTATCTTCACCATCAATATTCTCTACAGAGTCGGTTTGATTAATAATATCGACAAGATGTTGTGATTCAGTAACCCCCCAAAAGACTTTGCTAATACCCGCTTGATACTCCCAGTCACCCGTTGCAATGGTGGTATCAAGCTGGCGAATATCGCCGTGGCTGCGCTCATCGTCGTTGTTATCCCAACGATAAAAAGGGATGAAGGTGAATGACTTCCTGTCATTATCCCAGCGTTTACGAAACTCTGGTTGTAAGCTAATAGAAACATTGCTGTTTTCTTGCAGAGGATATAATCCATTATGCGAGAAATAACGCCCCTCTACTGCGATATTTCCAGAAACATCGGCTTGCAGTGAAGTGGTTAGTGAAGTCATCAACAGGCTGGTTAATAAAGCCGTACGGGTCTTCATGTTCATTTATTTATTCCTTTAAATTCTATAGTGGGATGGTTATAACCAACGTCTAACCGATTGTTTGTAATCAAGATAGTTATCACCGAACTTCGTTTCCAATACCTGCTCTTCAGGGATAATTTGTTGCACGTTAAGTACCACAATAAAGAGTGGAATTAATAGGAAAGGGCTAAGGCTACCTAAAAATACAGCCCACCCTGTCAATAAAAGCGCAAGCCCTACATACATGGGGTTGCGGGTGTATTGATACATCCCCGTTGTTACCAGTTTACTAGCACTATTAGGGTTAAAGGGATTGGGCGATGTTTTGCGTCTAAAAAATAAAAACAACGAAGACAAATCCAGTGATAATGCAGTTGCGATAACTACTAAACCCATTTTATTCCACGGTGATGAAACAATTTCCATCAAGGGCAAGTGTTGGTTTAATAGCCACATACAACCTGCAAATATCAACATATAACCAGGTGGAGGGATTTTCAGTTTTAACATTTATTACTCCTTTGCCGCTCAAAGCAAATGTTATGGATTATCGCCTTTGTAGCGAGTTTTTATTAAAGTCTCTGCTGGTTAAGCCATTACGAAACTTATAGTTAGACCAAGTAAGCGTTGTACTTTTTCCTGTTAGGTGATTCTGCATATTCATCGTTGCAGGTCTCCAGTAGTGACCAATGTATTGCTTATAGCCAGAGCTAACTAGCGTCTTTAACTTGGCATTTTTACGATCATAAAAATCCACTTTAACTAAGCGATGCTCTTTGGTGTCTGACCAAACTACTTGTCTAGAGTAGCCAGAGTATTGATAAGCAGGTTTGCGCTCAACCACATTACAGGTCCAGCCGCTACCACAGGGCTCTTCACGCAGGAAGTTGTAGGTATATTTTTCAACTTCTTGAGAGCCTAAGTCCTCAAAAGCAAATTCGCTACCCATAAATGGGCCTGATTTATTACGTGAGTTAATACGTTTTACGCGACGTAATGCGGGTAGGTATAACCATTGGTCATCTGCTTTTAAGCCATGTGTATAAGTCAGCATCGTAGTGCCTTTTACATCAGCGGGAGAGTCGAATAACGACATGCTTTTGTCTCCATCACCGTTCACTTCCAACGTTTTGATGCGAATATTTCGCGTGCTGGTTTTACCTGCGCGGTTTTTCAAGATCATTTTCATATCTGCGGTTAGATCTTTAAAACCATTGTCACGGGCATCGGCTTCTTTAGCAATCCTTAAGCCTTTTTCTTGACTGGTTTCTGCATGTGCAACAGATGCCATTAGACCAAGACAGGTTGCTAGAATGATTTTTTTTATTTTCATGATGTTATTTCCATTATTGTAACTAGGGTATCTCTATTAGTGAGTAAGGAGTTTGATAAATAACCAAACCCAAAGCGCTAGCAACAATAAGCTACTAACTAAAAAAATATTTCTACGTTGTAATAATTTATTCGTACCGATATGAATATAAGCGTGAATAACACGGCTAGCAAGGTAGCCCCATGCTAAAACAACACTGGCACTATCAACGTTGTGAGTGATGAATAGTAAAATACACACCACATAAAACAGCATCGGCATTTCAAATAAGTTTTCATAATGCTGCGTCACTTGCACTAAATAACTAGGTAGTTTCCCACCCCGATTTTCTTTAAAGTAGCGCGGGTTTAAGCCATTTTCTAGCACGGCACGATATCGACACTTTAGTAAATAAACCGATACCGTAACGGTCAGTACAACCATAGCAATCAAAGGAAAAATAATACTTTCTGGATTCATAGCTTACCTGTCCTATAAGGTTTCGTTTACGGTAGCAGATTTAAGTTCAACGCTTTCATCTTCATTGAGCCATTTATCTAACATAATCAATAAAGGCGGGAGAAATAAGAAATCAGCGATTAAGGCAAAGGCGATAACCACAGAAGTTAGTAACCCCATTTCTGAGTTCAGTGCAAATGAAGAAGTAGAAATCACCATAAAGCCACCAATCAAGGCGATGGATGTTACCCATAAAGCACTACCTACCGTGGAGAAGGCATAACGAACCGCCTCTTCTGCTGATAGCCCTTGTTCGCGTTTTGCTCTCAAGTATTTGCTTAAAAAGTGTACTGTATCATCAACCACGATTCCAATGGTCATTGAGGTTACGACGGATAGCCCTAAGCCAATTTGACCATCAACCACCGCCCATAATCCAAATGCCAAGCCAGCAGGCATCAAGTTGGGGATAAGGCTAACCAACCCGTAACGCGCTGATCGTAAGGCAATAATTAAAATAAATGATATCAGTGTAAGTGCGGTAGCTGCACCTATTAATAAGCTAACAATATTTTTCATACCAATATGCGCAAACATAATGGAGGGGCTTGACCCCCACGTTTGTATCGATGGAGTATTTTGATGCATCCAGTCTTGCACGCGTTGTTCGAAGTCTAAAATCTCTTGGGTTGAGATAGTTTTCATCGTAACCGTTAAACGTGTTGATTGTTTACTGATGTCGATTTGATTGTTTAAATCTAAACCATAAGGTAGTGACATTTCGTATAACAATAAATACTGCGCCGCTAAATCTTGCTGTTCAGGTAATGCATATTGCGCATCATCATCACCATGCATATTACGATTCAAACGCTTCATAATATCGGTGAGCGTATTGACGTGAATAACTTCAGGCTGGGTGCGTAGCCAATTACTGAAATCTTCAACTTGCTGTAGGTATTTAGGCTCAGACACACTATCGGTTTCTGTTGATTTTAGTGAGAAGTCTACAAAGTAAATACCCGTTAGGTTTTTTACAATAAAGTCGGTATCCGTACGGAACTGAATACGCTCATCAAAGTATTCTACAAAGACATCATTTAGCTCATTTTTAGGTAAGAATGAGATAAGAATTATCGACACAATCCCCATGCCTATCAGTAGTTTCTTTTGGTATTTGATAACAAAATTTGCCAGCTTATCCATACCCATAGGTGAGCTTTCTGTTTCTTTTTTCTTGATTTTTGAAGGCAGTAGCGTCACTAATGCAGGCATAAAGGCGACTGATAAAACCCAGGCAAAAATGACCCCTAAAGCAGAAATATTACCCAAATCTCTAAATGGAGGCGCATCACTAAAGTTAAGGCTCAAGAAGCCGATAGCTGTTGTCACCGAGGTCAGAAAAACGGGACCAAAGTTAATGCGCATACTTTCCCGCATAGCATTGATTTTATCCATACCTTTGCGCATACCCTGTATCCAGTTGGAGAGAATATGCACACAATCGGCAACTGCCAACGTCATAATAATAGTCGGTGCCGACATAGCGGGAGGTGATAAGTGAATACCAAGCCAACCCGCACTGCCCATTGCTGCGATGACTGAAAAAATAATCACGAGTAGCGTTGCAAAGGTGCCTGCGATACCACGCAATAAAAAGTAAACCAAAGCCAGGATAATGAGAATAGCTAGGGGAATCAGGTGGCTCATATCGTACATAGACGCTTCAGGAAAGGCATTATTCATCATCACAATGCCACTGAGATACACATCCAAATCAGGGTAAGTTGTGTGAATATAGCTTTCAAGTGCACGAATAGAATTGACGATTTCAGGGATTTCTTTAGTGACATCAATTTCGGGCTGTTCAACACTGATATTAACCGTAGTCACGTGGCCTTTTTCAGAAATTAATCGATGCACCATTAACGGTTCATGCAGCGCAATATCGCGGATTTCTTGCAATGCTTTGGGGGTTAGAGAATCAGCATCTTCCACTAAATCACGTACGGTTAAATCATCGCCATCTGCTGAGGTATGCTGAAAGTTGGTAACAGAATCGACTCGGATGGAATAGGGTGTTTGCCAAGCCCGTTCAGTAATATCGGCAACCGCTGCTAGCGTTTCTTTGGTGAAAACATTGCCATCCTTGGGAGCGATAGCCATGATGACACTATCGTTTTTAGTATAAGTATCTTGCAAGTTCTCAAAGGCAATCAACTGTGGGTTGTCACCGTCAAAAAAGATACGGTAATCATTATCAAACTTTAATAAACGCGCGCCACTACCTAATGCAAAAACGAGAAAAAGAGATAACAGTAAGGCTAACCAACGGTTTTGCATTATCCAGTCTGCGTATCTTTCATTAAGGCTGTTTTTAATGTTCATGCTCGTCCTTTGCTATTATTAATTGGTTGATATTGTAGCTATTTATTAGTTAATGTCGATACCCAATCTTCTGGGCGCGATGCACTGAGAATATTAATTAAGCCGCCCCCACAGTCCATCAGCAGCGATATATCTTGCGCGCTTTTAGCCATTGCGATACAGCCTTCTAATGTGGCGATAAACACTGCGGAAAATTGTTTGGCATTGAGTTTTTTTGCCACGTAGCCATTGGCTTTTCCGTGCTCAAGACTTTCTTCAATAGCTTTTCGCCAAGTGCTATAGGTTTTTTCTAAACGCTGTCGAAAGCCTTCATCAATGGATGACATTTCTTGAGATAAGTTACTGAGAGGGCAACCGAGCTCGATATCTTCCATCGTCATTTGTTCACCTGCATCAATAATAATGTGCTGCAATGCACGGATAGGATCTTTTTGATGTGTTAATGGGTTGATCCACATTTCCAGTACAGATTCGTGGATGATTTCATCAACTACGGCATAGCCTAATTCATTCTTATTAGGGAAATGATGGTAAAGCGCACCTTTGGAAAGTCCTGTGCTTTTTAGAATATTTTGCAGGCTAGCCGCTTGGAAACCTACGCGATGAATTTCAGTAAAAGCAGCCATTAAAATTTTCTGTCGAGTTTCATCCGATGCGGTGCTGTTATCATGGTGGCTACACTTACACGATAACATTTGCCACCAAGGCATGTCTTTTTTTGAGTCAGATGAATGGGTAGGACTATCAGTTATCATGCTATATGCCTGTCTTTTAACGACTAATTCCTTTAAAGTGGATATATTACAATAGAAAACTATACATTCATACCAGTCGGTATGCAACTATAAATAAGTATCAGCAATTAAACTAGGCTACAATTCTTTGTCTTTAATTAGGTTCCTATCACGCTCTTAACCACACCCTACCTAGAAAGGAGCACAGAGCGGAGCAGATCGTTATTCTATGAAAACACTCTTCCTAACCCCCCCGATGACTCAGCTGAATACGGCCTATCCAGCCACGGCCTATTTAACGGGTTTCTTGCGACAAGAAGGTTATGAAGCAGCGCAGCGTGATTTAGCAATAGAACTCTTATTAACCCTGCTATCTCAACAAGGTTTACAAGCCATCTTGGAACGTATTGAGGATAACTTTGCAGATACTGAAGACGCAGATTTGCCTGACTCCATCTACCACTTCTTCACCCATTACGAGCTGTACCATACTCGCGTAGAACCGACGATTCGTTTCTTGCAAGGTAAAGATCCCAGCCTTGCCATTCGTATTGCATTGCGTAGCTTTTTGCCCGAAGGTCCAAAGTTTTCCAGCCTGTCGGACATGGAAGAAACAGTAGGCGATGTTCTAAATTGGGCATTTGGTGATCTTGGTACACAAGACAAAGCCAAGTATTTAGCCACGCTCTTTATTGATGACCTCGTTGATATTATTCATGATGGCGTAGACCCTTACTTCGAAATCTCGCGCTATGGTGAGAAGCTAGCCGCATCCAATCCCTCTTTTGATGATTTATATGCCGTACTGCAAGATGAGCTGACTTTTAGTGAACAGGGTATTCGCCAGTTGCTAGACCGCTATCTGGCAGACGAGGCACCTGATCTAGTCGCCATTACCGTGCCTTTTCCTGGCAATATGCTGGGCGCTTTACAAATCGGTAAATACCTAAAAGAAATCGCTCCTCATATAAAAATTGCACTAGGTGGCGGTTACGTTAATACCGAATTACGCTCATTGACCGACGCCAGAGTGTTTGAATACTGTGATTATATTTTGCTGGATGATGGTGAGCGCCCGTTGCTGTCATTGCTCGAGCACTTAAAACATCAGCGACCTATTGATGAGCTGGTTAGAACTTTTCATCTTGATAATAACGAGGTGGTTTATACCAACAACAATACACTAGCCGATATTCCCCACAAAGATGTCGGAACGCCTACTTATGACGGTTTACCGCTTGATGATTACCTGTCGTTATGTGAAATGCTCAACGCCATGCACAGAATCTGGAGTGATGGACGTTGGAATAAACTGACGATTGCCCACGGCTGTTACTGGTCAAAATGTAGCTTTTGTGATGTGAGTTTGGACTACATTGGGCGATACGATGAAGCAGGTGCAGACATTATTATTGATCGTATCGAAACGTTAATAGCAGAAACAGGACAAACAGGTTTCCACTTTGTAGACGAAGCAGCCCCACCCAAAGTACTGTTTGCCATGGCGGAAAAGCTGATCGAAAAAGGTATCACCATAACGTGGTGGGGTAATATTCGTTTTGAAAAGACGTTTACGCCCGAAAAATGTCAACTGCTAGCAGACTCAGGCTGTATTGCTATTAGTGGAGGATTGGAAGTTGCCTCAGACCGTTTACTGGCATTAATGAAAAAAGGCGTAACCGTGCAACAAGTGGCAAAAGTCACCCGTGGCTTTGCTGATGCAGGAATCCTGGTTCATGCTTATCTTATGTACGGCTTCCCCACACAAACAGAAGCTGAAACCGTGTTATCGCTAGAGTACGTGCGCCAACTCATGCAAAACAACTGCTTTCAGTCGGCTTATTGGCATCGTTTTAGTGCAACCATACATAGCCCCGTTGGCTTACAACCACAAGAATATAGCATTGTATTACAACCCCCTAAACAAGCTACTTTTGCCAATAATGACGTGATGTTTGTTGATAACACAGAAGTCGATCACGACATGCTAGGTAGAGGTTTAAAGAAAGCACTGTACAACTATATGCATGGCATTGGTTTTGATGAGCCTTTGAGTTTTTGGTTTGAGCAGGAAGTTGAATTACCGCTTATTGGATCTGACTTTATTGCTCGTTCGTTACAGTAGCAAATCGTTATACAGAAAAATAAAACAGACAACAGAGCGATAATGTATGATTAACACCACCTCAAGATCAAAACATAGTGTTTATAGGCATTATTTATTATTCATTACGCTATTACTAACCACTACTCTTTTAGCAACGCTTCCACGGCTGGCTTTTGCAGAGACGGTAAATCACTGCCCTACAACAGGTGTCTACCTACAAGTGCTAGGCTCTGGTGGTCCAGAAGTAGAAGATAAACGAAGCTCATCAGCAAATCTGGTTTGGATCAATGGAAAAGCTCGCGTTCTAATAGATGCGGGAGGAGGCTCTGCACTCAGTTTGGGCAGAGCGATGCAAAGTTTAGCGACCTGTCTGCCGTTGTGTTTACACATTTTCACCTTGATCATACGGCTGACTTTCCTGCTTTAATAAAATCCTCTTTTTTTGGCAATCGTACTAAAGATTTACCTGTTTTCGGACCAGAAGGTAATCAACTATTGCCCTCAACACAGCAGTTTATTACACGACTATTTGATGAGAACCAAGGTGTCTGGCCTTATATGAGTGATTATCTGCCCAGCAGTAACAGCAATGAATATAAATTACAGCCACATACCATAAAACTTCAACCCAGAGCAGAAAAGGCGGTGTATAAAGATACCGAATTAGCCTTAAGTACCATCCCCGTCCATCATGGCTCACTGCCTGCACTTGCATGGAAAGTTACTGTGGGCAACAAGTCGGTAGTTATCAGTGGTGATATGAGTGGTCAATATCAAACCTTGCCCAAATTGGCTAACAAAACAGATTTGTTAATAGCGCACCACGCAGTACCTGAAGGTGCTCAGGGAGTCGCAAGACGATTACATATGCCTCCTTCGGTTATCGGTAACATTGCAAAAATGGCTCACGTAAAACAACTGGTTTTATCACATCGAATGCTAAGAACACTAGGCAAAGAGCAGGAGTCATTGAATGTGATTCGGAAATACTATACGGGCAAGATTAGCTTTGCGAATGACTTGAGCTGTTATGCGCTTTAGGCAAATCCCAGAGGTAAGAAGTACCTGGGTATCCGGCAAAAAAGGTAGGTTATCCTTTGTCTAGAGGCTTGCTGAATATGGCTTTGATGCTGGGTGAATAGTAAAATAGGCATAAAAAATAAAGCAAAAAAAACGGCCACTATTGTGGCCGTTTTTTTGAGGTTTTGCTTGAGGATTATTTGGCGGATCGGTATCGCCTGAGCAATTACTATCATCGTAATGCAAAGGATCCTTTAAATAATCAGATACCATTTTATTCAGTTGCCGTTTGCTGTGCTGTCGCTTGGCAGTTTTGCCTTTTTCATGGACACCGCCTTTGCGCAATATAGCAGCGCGGGCAACAGGGTTGCCTTTGTGTTGTTTAGCCATTAGTTTTCTCCTTATATGATATGAAAAACTCTAGGCTACGGCATAAGCCAATAGCCCAGAGAGGTTGTTACAATGTTACGTTATCTTTACCCTTTCACACAAATCACTTGCTTCAAGGTATGGACGACTTCAACTAAATCGTGTTGGTCCTTCATCACTTTGTCGATGTCTTTGTAGGCAGAAGGGATTTCATCTACCACGCCTTTGTCTTTACGACATTCGACACCTTCTGTTAGTTTTTCCAGATCAAAACGATCAAACTGTCGCTTGGCTTGGGTGCGGCTCATTTTGCGACCTGCTCCGTGAGAGCAAGAACAAAAAGAGTCTTTATTGCCTTTGCCGCGTACGATGAAGGACTTAGCACCCATACTTCCTGGGATAATGCCAAGCTCTTTATGCCCTGCACGTATTGCACCTTTACGGGTGATGAAGACATCTTCGCCAAAATGCGTTTCCTTTTGCACATAGTTATGGTGGCAGTTAATCGCTTCTTTGGTTGCTACAAATGGAGGTAGCTCATCCTTCAAAGCGGCAATCACCAAGCGCATCATCTCACGACGGTTAACCATCGCGTAATCTTGCGCCCATGTGACGGCTTCCACATAGTCATCAAAGTGCTGTGCACCATCGGTAAAGTAAGCGAGGTCTTTATCAGGCAAGTAGCCGAGCTGTTCGCCCATATCCTTTTTTGCCAAGTTGATAAAGTAGCGCCCCATGACGTTACCGATGCCACGGCTACCTGAGTGCAGCATGATCCAGACGTCATCACTTTCATCAATACATAACTCGATAAAGTGATTACCACCGCCAAGTGTTGCCAGTTGGCGACCCCATGTACGATGAAAGTTTCTCATCATTTTGGTGAGTCCTGGGTGCTTATCTACGATGGCATCTAATGGCTTATCCATTGCTTTTAACGTAGAGGCTCTTACCCGATTTCTATCGTGCATGTTAAAACCAACGGGCACTTTAGACTCGATAGCAGAGCGTGACCGACGCAGGCTATCGGGCAGGTCATGTGCTTTTAGCGAAATGCGTACTGCATTCATTCCACAACCAATATCGACACCCACCGCTGCGGGGATAATCGCATCTTTGGTAGGGATGACGGAACCAACTGTTGCCCCCATGCCGAGGTGTACATCAGGCATGGCTGCTATGTGATGATGGATAAAGGGTAATTCAGCGATGTTGCTTAGCTGGCTCATGGCTTCGCTGGCAATGTCGTTGGTGTAAATTTTTACGGGGACTTTGCCTTTATTGAGCGTTATTTTAATTGGCATAATGTTTTACCTTACGTGTTTATTTTGTATTTCTCGCAGGCATAAAAAAACCCTGGAGACGGTGTCATCCAGGGTTTTTTAAGTGCAAATACGGCTGAAGCCGAACTAGCACGCTAATAACTGGTGACACAAGGTGTCTCCCAGCTATCGCGTGGGAGACTAGTTTCTACTGTTTAGTTGAATATTTTGCACTGCGTTACTCCTTAAATTTGTCTAGATAGGCTAAGGCTATCTAGTAGTTATGACCTAGTACGTTTTGCTGAAAACTCATCATTACGACGAAGTGTTTAAAACCTGCTATCAAGAATAGCCATTATTTTCGACTTGTCAATAGCTTCTTCCCTATTGGTTATAGCGGTTATCCTTAATGGTTTGGTCAAGGTTTTTAGGATAAATTGTGGTGTTGATAGATCGTCATGCACTACCTGTATACTTTTTGTTTGCCGACTAGTGTAAGTGAGCGTAGGTTTTGTACTAAGCTCTATCAGTGAGTAGTGAGTAGTGAGTAGTGAGTAAAAAAAGTATAAGCGCTAAATGAGCAGATGATGATGGGGAATTGAATAACGAGCTATCTGTGTATAATAAGCAAAACAGAAGTTCAGCCAATAAAAATGAGCGATTTTTACAGGAGAAATAAAAATGCCAACAATGGATAAACGTACCTTTTTAAAGCTAGCAGCTATGGGAGTTGCAGGAACAGCGACAGGTGCATTGCCGTTTATGATGCAGCAAGCCTTTGCAGGAACGGCTCAAGCGAGTATGCCGAAAGGCTATTACAGTATACCTAAAAAAGGTCAGGCAAGAATATTGCACACCACTGATTTACATGGACAATTATTACCTGTTTACTTTCGTGAGCCTAATGTGAACTTGGGTGTTGGCCCGGCTCTTGGGCGCCCACCTCATATTGTTGGTAAAAAACTCTTAGAAAAAATGGAGCTGTCTGTAGATAGTCCAGAAGCTTACGCCTACACCTACCTGGACTTCTTTGAAGCAGCCAAGAAATACGGTAAAACAGGTGGCTACTCACACATCAAAACCTTGTTAGATATGTTGCGTAAAGACGCAGGTGGTATTGATAATACCCTGACTCTTGATGGTGGTGATTTGTGGCAGGGGTCTGGTACATCACTATGGACGCGTGGTGTAGATATGGTTGAAGCCTCTAATATTTTAGGTGTCGATGTGATGGTTGGACACTGGGAATTTACTTATCCAGAGCAAGAAGTACTTAGCAATATTGCGCTCTTTAAAGGTGATTTCATTGGTCAAAACGTACGCGTTAAAGATGATGCGCTGATGAGTGATGAATACGCAGAAATGGTTGAGAAAAATGACGGCCGTGGTCTGTACGATGAAGATGCGGGTTATACCTTCCAGCCTTATGTGATGAAGAAAATTGGTGGTAAGCGCGTTGCGGTTGTTGGTCAAGCCTTCCCGCGTACTTCCAATGCGAACCCACAAGAGTTCTTCCCTGATTGGTCATTCGGTCTGCGCGAAGATGATATGGCGCAATTAGTTAAGAAAATCCGTACCGAAGAAAAACCTGATGCGCTCATTATGCTATCTCATAATGGCATGGATGTAGATATCAAAATGGGCGAAAATATTCCTGGTATTGATGCCGTATTTGGTGGTCATACGCATGATGGAATGCCTCAGCCTATCGAAGTGAAGAACAAAGATGGAAAACGTTGTTTGGTTACTAATGCAGGTTCAAACGGTAAATTTGTCGGTGTAATGGATATCGACGTAAAAGGTGAAGGCAAGGTCGACCTGCATTACAAAATGCTACCTGTTATTACTAACTGGTTAGAAGCGGATAAAGAGATGGAAGCTTACATCTCACAAATGCGTAGCAAAAAATACGATGACAAGATCAACGAAGCGCGTAATGAAAAGCTTAAATTCAACAAATCTCGTGTTGGTAAAACTTATGATGAAATCCTAACGGAAAAGCTGGCGATTGCCGATCGCACTTTATACCGTCGTGGTAACTTCATGGGTACGTGGGATCAGGTGCTTTGTAATGCACTACGTGACGAGTACAAAGCCGATATTGCTATGTCAGCAGGCGTACGTTGGGGTACAACTACACTAAAAGGTGATTGGGTTACGATGGAAGATGTAATGACACAATCCTCAATGACCTATGCAGAAACCTATGTTTCTGAAATGAAAGGTAAGGATTTGCTAACCACCTTAGAAGAAGTGGCTGATAACTTATTTGATCCTGATCCTTACTTACAATCAGGTGGAGACATGGTGCGAGTAGGCGGTTTGGATTACACTATTGATCCCTCCAAGAAGCTTTATTCACGTATCACTGATGCTCGTTTAGATAATGGTGACAAGATAGAAGCGGATAAGACTTACAAAGTAGCAGGCTGGGCAACGGTAAACCGTACACCTGAAGGTCGTTTAATGTGGGATGTTGTTCGTGATCATATCCTTAAAGCTAAGGGTAAAGATGATGTGCTTAAGTTGCCTAAGATAAACCACCCTAAGATTGTTGGTATGAATGATAACCCTGGAATGGCAGATTATGATGGTGAAACAGGTTAGTAATCCAATTACAGGTAGATAATTTATAGACCTGTAATTTTCTAGCTTGTAAAAAAGCCCTGCATGTCAGGGCTTTTTTTATGGGTTATGTAAGGCCTCAATTAAATTTATTATTTTAAACCTTCCGTTTAGCAAACAACGTTTCCAGTCGTTTATTCCAATCCGCTATTCTAGTAACTTTATTATTAATTGTTGAAGCTTTATTATTGGGGTTACTTGGTTTTAGCCGTAGCTGTTTGCCGCCTTGAATTAGTGTTAAATGTTGTGTTTTTATCATTGTATCCTCCTTTAGATCATAGGAAGAATAGTCAGTAGATATGCAGATTGTGTGCATAAATAGTGATAAAAAGCAGGAAACTGACGGGGTGCTATGGGGAAGCTGTAAATATCTTATATTAGGAACCGCGACTTCCGTCGCGGCAGAGTTGGCATGATGCTAAGGGTAATAATTTCGAGCTTACCTTATTTTTCTAAAAACCGAGGCATAATTTCAACAAGGTTACAGGGTTTATGATCAATATTCAGTTGCTCAGAAATCACCTTATCCCAGCCATCTTTACAAGCACCTGGCGAGCCTGGCAAGGTAAATAAAACGGTTCCATTAGCAAGACCGGCCACCGCTCTTGATTGAATAGTGGATGTACTAATAAGATCATAAGAAAGCATTCTAAAAATTTCACCGAAGCCTTCAATTTCTTTGTCGTATAATACTTTAAAAGCTTCGGGCGTCACATCACGTCCCGTCAAACCCGTACCACCTGTGCTTATTACCGCGTGAATATCAGGGTCTGCAATCCATTTGGAAACGATGGCTCTTATGTCGTAAATACTATCAGCACAGATATGTTTTTCCGCAAGATGATGTCCTGCATGTGTGAGGCGTTCGACCAGTACATTGCCCGATTTATCATCCTCATCGGTACGTGAATCTGAAACAGTTAGTACGGCAATATTGAGGGGTTTGGATACTTTCTGCTGTGTTGTATTGTTCATGATTCTATCCTCCTGTGACTGGGGGGAAAAAGGCTAGCTCATCACTATCATTGACTATGCTATCTGCTTGAACATATTCATGGTTAATAGCAATTAGAATGTTCTCAGGCAGTTCATTGTTACCTGTTGCGAGTGTCCATGCTTGCATAGCAGTAAGTGGAGCGGCCACTTCAATGAGGTCGCCAGCTCGGCCTATTTGTTCGCGCAGACTGGCGAAATAGATGATTTTTATTTTCATAATCTACTAAGGTTTACCAATAGAGTTAGTGTTGCTTTGTAGTGGTTAACAACGTTTTTCAGGATTATCTACTGTGGTAGAGACGTTGCATGCAGCGTCTCTGGGAAATTTTTTAAATGTCTGTATGAATAGTTGAACCTAAATTCCTCAGTTAACCGCTTCCAGTATTAAATAAACTACTGATAGTAATAAAGTAAGCAGCTTTATCTATCTTCACTTATAGAGTGAAGGCGCTACAGCCTATAGAGCAACCCTGCTG
>JALXAX010000071.1 GCA_026991755.1 Thiotrichaceae bacterium
CTGTGAGAAATTGTGAGCCTACTGGAGTTGTGATGTTGAACCCTGATCGGGATGAAAATACTGTCTTGAAAATGACAGGTTAAATACTAAGCAAAAGGTGACAACTACCTTGAAAAACACCGCTGGTCAGCACTTGGTTAGGTTTGGAAATATCGAGGTTTTAGGTGTTTCTGTTCAGATCGGTTATGTCATTGCTTTTTTTATGGCGTTTGGTGTCTATACCAGTACTAAGAAGGTGATGCAGTACAAGAAACTTTCTGGTTTTCTTCAGGTCGTTACTTTTTCAGTGGTGTTGTCGGTTTTTATGGGAGCTAGTATTTTCACTACTTACCAGACTATGAAAGTTGCTGATTTACAATCTGTTACTACTAAGAACCGAACCATTATTGACAGGATTAATGAGGACTATAAAAAAGCTGAGAATAAAAGATACCAGGCTTTTTTAGATAGACGATCCACAGGTAAAGCTGTGAAGTTTAAGCAAGCAGCAGAATCACTTCATTTATTAATTGAACAACAGAATGAGGCAGTAAAGAGTGCTAGGCGTTCTTATAATCAGTGGGATTACAAGCTTAGGTCTGGCAGTAAGCAAGCGGATAGTACCAGAAAGGAAAAAAAGAACGCGTATGTACTGCTACAGTCTGAGAGCGACAAGCTTCAAGCATTAATTGAGAAACAGAGGATTTCAAAAAATGGGGAAATAAGTGCTTCAGAAGATTATGTACCTGGTACGAAACTAGAACCAGTCTTGATAAAAGCAGATGAAGGAGTTCTAGTATACGCTGCGTTGATTGATCTTTATTTGATATTGGTAGCTTGTGTTTTCAGTTTGGATAAAAACCCTAAAATTGCAGAGTATGAAGCTATAAAAAAAGAACTTGAAAGAGAATGGTTAGATAGATCAGCCTTACAAGACAGGTATAAAGTGATGGATTCCAAACTGAAGAATGACCAAGATAAGGTTAATATCGAGGATATTAATGTAACTCGTATCTATGAAAACAAGGAGTCTGTTATAAGATTTACCAGTAAGAAACAGCTTTTATTTGCACTAGAAAACAATGAGGTTGAAACGGAGGAAGGAGGAAACCTTGTTAATTCAAAAATAGCTACTCAATGCAGCTTTAGTGCAACGATTGTGGGTAGAGCTATTAAGGAAGCTAAAGAGAAGGGGGTTCTAATTACGGTCAATCGTAAGACTTATTATTCTGATCAACAAATGGCTATGTTACAATCCTAGAAGAGCAACTTGATGATTCCTTTCGAGGTTGTTCAATCACCTCATCAATAAACCTCTTTTTATTTATTAGAGTTTCATTGGTTAGGTGATTTTTTCTGAGTGCGATTTTTTGCGGGTATTTGTAGCGGGTATTGTTATTTAAGGCTTATTTATTTATGTTCAATAATAGTTACTTATGCTATTTATTAAAGTCCCACCTCCGCACCATTTTTGATGACTTCTTTATCAAAACCCTTCTCTACTCGTCTCATCTGTTTAAAATTTCTTACCAAGCGATAATAGGTAGTGATAGTCGTCTATTCGATGCTATTAAGTCATAGACATTGCGCGTGGCTTTCCATTAGAATGCGCTTATCTTTTACAAGCAGGGGAGGGTTTTTCTCTGCTTGTTTTGTATGCCCGCTATGGGCTGGTGAACGGAGGTTCTATTTCTGTGAGAAAACGTGCGATATTGGTTCTTGAAGACGGCAGTGTTTTTCGAGGCGAATCCATCGGTTGCGATGGAAAATCAGTAGGCGAAGTGGTTTTTAATACGGCTTTAACAGGCTATCAAGAAATCCTAACTGATCCTTCCTACGCTAAACAACTTATTACTTTAACGTACCCGCATATTGGTAATGTGGGTGTGAATAAAGAAGATGAAGAAGCGGATAATATTTTTGCGGCGGGTCTCATTGTTAAGGACGTACCGATGTTACATAGCAACTTTCGAGCAGAAGAGTCCTTACCTGATTATTTAATGCGTCGTGAGATTGTGGCAATAGCCGATATTGATACCCGTCGTTTAACACGTATCTTGCGTGAGAAAGGCGCGCAGGGCGGTTGTGTGTTGGCGGGCGATGATGTCTATGATGAGGCTAAACAAGCCGAAGCACTTGAAGCTGCAAAAGCCTTCTCTGGCTTGAAAGGTCTAGACCTTGCTAAAGAAGTAACAACAGATGAGAGCTACGAGTGGACGGCTGGCTCATGGCAACTAGAGCCTGAGGACGCTAAATCAGTTGATAAGGCTACTGCAGACTACAAAGTGGTTGCTTACGATTTCGGCATCAAAAAGAATATTTTAAGAATGCTGGTTGATCGTGGTTGTCATGTCACGGTTGTTCCTGCCAAAACACCTGCTAGCGAAGTGCTGGCGATGAGCCCCGATGGTGTGTTTTTATCCAATGGCCCTGGTGATCCAGAGCCATGTGATTATGCGATTACAGCGATTCAAGAAGTGCTTGAGACTAAACTACCTACCTTCGGTATCTGCTTAGGACATCAGTTACTAGGTTTAGCCAGTGGCGCTAAAACTAGCAAGATGAAGTTTGGTCACCATGGTGCAAACCATCCCGTTCAAGATCTATCGACCCAAAAAGTGATGATTACCAGCCAGAACCACGGTTTTGCGGTGGATGAGCCCTCCTTGCCTGATAACTTAGAACCTACTCACCGATCACTGTTTGATGGCACGTTACAAGGTGTGAGTCGAACCGATTGTCCTGCTATTGGATTCCAGGGACATCCTGAAGCAAGCCCAGGTCCGCATGATGTTGCGCCTGTGTTTGATGTGTTTATTTCTATGATGCAAGAAAGAAAGGGTAGCTAGACCATGCCAAAGCGTACGGATATTGAAAGTATATTAATTATTGGTGCAGGCCCGATTGTGATTGGTCAGGCGTGTGAATTTGACTACTCAGGCGCTCAGGCGTGTAAGGCATTGCGTGAGGAAGGCTATCGAGTCATCTTGGTGAACTCTAACCCTGCAACAATTATGACTGATCCTGAAATGGCAGACTCGATTTATATTGAGCCCATTCAGTGGGACGTGGTTGAAGCCATCATCGAAAAGGAAAAGCCTGATGCTATTTTACCCACCATGGGTGGTCAGACGGCATTGAACTGCGCGCTTGATTTGGAAAGCAAGGGCATACTAGAAAAACACAATGTTGAGATGATCGGCGCGACGAGTAAAGCCATTGATATGGCAGAAGATCGTTTGAAATTCCGTGAAGCAATGGATGATATTGGCTTGGCTTCAGCTCGCTCTGATGTGGCGCATAATATGGAAGATGCGCATCGCATTCAGGCAGAAATTGGTTTTCCTATGATTATTCGCCCATCTTTTACTATGGGTGGCTCAGGTGGTGGTATTGCTTATAACCAGGATGAGTATGAAGATATTGTCTCGCGGGGCTTAGACCTTTCACCGACCACTGAAGTATTGATTGAAGAGTCACTATTAGGTTGGAAAGAATACGAGATGGAAGTGGTTCGTGACCACAAAGATAACTGTATTATTATCTGCTCTATCGAAAACCTTGACCCTATGGGTATTCACACGGGTGATTCTATAACGGTTGCACCCGCTCAGACACTAACGGATAAGGAATACCAGATTCTACGAAATGCATCGTTAGCTGTGTTGCGTAAGATTGGTGTAGACACGGGTGGATCAAATGTTCAGTTCTCTATTAATCCTAAAGATGGTCGTATGGTGATTATTGAGATGAACCCACGGGTTTCTCGCTCATCTGCGCTAGCTTCAAAAGCGACGGGTTTCCCAATTGCTAAAGTTGCTGCAAAGCTAGCAGTTGGCTATACGCTAGACGAATTACAAAATGAAATTACAGGCGGTGCTACTCCTGCATCCTTTGAGCCTAGTATTGACTATGTAGTAACAAAAATCCCTCGTTTCACTTTCGAGAAATTCCCTCAAGCAGATGATCGCCTAACGACTCAAATGAAATCAGTGGGTGAGGTGATGGCGATCGGCCGTACTTTCCAAGAGTCTTTCCAGAAAGCATTACGTGGCTTGGAAACAGGTATTGATGGCTTGGATGAACGGGTTGATCTAACTGATGCATCTGCTAAAGATACCATTCGTCAACAGCTGACTGATGCAGGTAGTGAACGTATTTTATACGTGGGTGATGCATTCCGTTTTGGCATGGATATGGATACGGTATTTGACTATACAAAGATTGATCCTTGGTTTTTGGTGCAGATTGAAGACATCGTTAAGCTAGAAGAAGGTCTGAAAGGGCGCTTCTTAAAAGATATTGATAAAGATGAGCTGTTCTCGCTTAAACGCAAAGGTTTCTCTGATCGTCGCTTGGCTAAAATGTTGGATGAAAGCGAAAAGAATGTTAGAAAACATCGTCATCATTTAGAGATTAAACCTGTCTACAAACGTGTAGATACCTGTGCGGCTGAGTTCTCAACGAGCACAGCTTATATGTATTCAACGTATGATGAAGAGTGCGAATCTGCACCCTCGGATAAAGAGAAAATCATCATCTTGGGGGGTGGGCCTAACCGAATTGGTCAGGGTATCGAGTTTGACTATTGTTGTGTACATGCGGCTTTCGCTATGCGTGATCATGGCTTTGAAACGATTATGATTAACTGTAACCCTGAAACAGTTTCAACGGATTATGATACTTCAGATCGTTTATATTTCGAGCCATTGACACTAGAAGATGTGTTAGAAGTCGTTAATCTAGAAAAGCCAAAAGGTGTCATCGTTCAATACGGTGGTCAGACGCCCCTTAAATTGGCAGAAGCTTTGGAAGATTGCGGTGCACCTATTATCGGTACATTGCCTGATGCGATTGACTTGGCAGAAGACCGTGAACGTTTCCAACAACTTATCGAAAAGCTAAAACTAAAACAGCCTCCTAACAGAACAGCGCGTGATGCAGAGTCTGCGGTACGCTTGGCTGAAGAAATTGGTTATCCGTTAGTAGTACGTCCTTCTTATGTGTTGGGTGGTCGTGCGATGGAAATCGTCTATAACGAAGAAGATTTACGTCACTACATGACCTTCGCGGTAAAAGTGTCTAATGACTCACCCGTATTGTTAGATCGCTTCTTAGATGATGCGATTGAAGTAGATATGGATGCGATCTGTGATGGAGAGGACGTACTTATCGGCGGTATCATGCAACATATCGAGCAAGCAGGTGTGCACTCAGGTGATTCGGCTTGTTCATTGCCCCCTTACTCTTTGAGCCAGGAGCTTCAAGATGAGATGCGTCGTCAAATGGTGCTAATGGGTAAAGCCTTGCACGTTGTCGGTTTGATGAATGCACAGTTCGCGATTAAGGGTGAGGATATTTATATCCTTGAGGTGAATCCCAGGGCATCAAGAACGGTGCCATTTGTTTCTAAAGCTACGGGTCGTCCTTTGGCTAAGATCGCTGCGCTTTGTATGGCGGGTGTGTCATTAAAAGAGCAGGGTGAGACGGTAGAAATCATTCCAAATTACTATTCGGTTAAAGAAGCAGTGTTCCCGTTTGTTAAGTTTGCGGGAGTTGACCCTGTGCTTTCACCTGAAATGAAATCTACGGGTGAGGTAATGGGCGTTGGGGCAACCTTTGCAGAAGCCTTCGGTAAATCGCAATATGCGGCTAGTGTTACTATCCCTCAAAGTGGTACAGCTTTCTTGAGCGTACGTGAAGTAGATCAAGAGGCTATTATCGAAATTGCAGAAATGCTAGTAAAGCAAGGCTTCAAGCTTGTAGCTACACGCGGTACTCGTCGTAAAATTGAAGCGGCAGGTATCGAATGTGGCGAAGCTAAGAAGGTGCGCGAAGGTCGCCCTCATATCGTAGATATGATTAAGAACAAAGAAATTGACTTGATTGTAAATACAACTGAAGGCAAGCAAGCGACTAAGGATTCTTACGAAATCCGTTCAGAAGCATTACATGGTAAAGTAACCTATACGACGACTATTTCTGGAGCATGGGCGCTATGCCAATCCATTGCTTTAAATAATGATATTGAAGTCTATAGTTTGCAAAACTTACATAAAGGTAAATTACAATGACAAGAGCACCTGTAACAGCCAAGGGGGCTGAGGAATTAAAAGAAGAATTAAATCACCTTAAAAAAGTAGTTCGCCCACGCATTGTTCAAGATATTGCAACGGCTAGAGAACATGGTGACTTAAAAGAAAACGCTGAGTATCATGCAGCCCGTGAAGAACAAGGATTTAACGAGGGGCGAGTTCAACAGCTTGAAGGTGTCTTATCGACAGCTCAAATTATTGATGTCCCAAGCTTGGGTGAGAATAATGCAGGCCGTGTTGTGTTTGGTGCAACGGTACAGCTCGAAGATGTAGAGTCAGAAGAAGCTACAACGTATCAAATAGTTGGTGATATCGAAGCTGATATTAAAAAGAATCGTATCGCGGTTACATCGCCTATTGCACGCGCGTTGATCGGAAAAGAAGAAGGCGAAATTGCTGCTGTTCAAGCACCAGGAGGTATTCGTGAGTATGAAATAGTGGAAGTTGAATACATTTAGGAGGCTGTCCGAGAACTAAGGGTTGTTCAATGCTAAATGAAATAAGCTCCCTCTCCCCTTTGGGGGGAGGGCTGGGGAGGGGGGAGGTGTTCTAAGGTCGTCTTTTTTATCAGACTATCTACCCCCTCCCTAACC
>JALXAX010000072.1 GCA_026991755.1 Thiotrichaceae bacterium
AAGTATAATTGAGTACAGTAGTGCTCACTAAACGAAGGGTGAAGCTAAGATTTTTTAAAATCCCGTGCTAAACCAATCTCTTATCCCCTATTATCCGCATTGAAGTCACGGATTCAGGTATAAAACAGGTCGGAGAACCTTATGCGCCATACTGCCTTAACTATTGTTGCAACCACCCTGCTTTCGTTATTACTTACTGCTTGTGATGACACCAGCACCAGTACGGGCGATCATACAGCGCCTTCAATAACAAACACGCATACTGAAGTAGCCAAGCCTGTAAGAAGCACTTGGACTGATTTGATCCAGTCACACACAGAAGGACGAATACCCAGAGATTCAAGTATTCACATTTCTTTTAAAAATGCAGTAGTCTCAGAAGATAAAGTAGGTAAAAGCGCTAAGGGTAATTTCTCTATTAAACCCAAAGCAAAAGGAAAAGTAGTTTTCGATTCAGATCAGGAAATTGTTTTTGTTGCGGATGAGTTACTACAATCAGGACAGGACTATACCGTCACCCTGCAACCCAATGGTTTAACGGGCTTATCGTCCAGTGACTCACCTTATCAGTTTCACTTTTCAGTAATTCCACTGGAATACGAATTAGAAATAGGTTCATTACAGGTAGACCCTGACCAACCCGATCAGATGCTATTAGAAGGAACGGCACTGTTCTCTGATCGAGTCGATGCAGACAAAGTAAGCAAACTGCTATCTGCCACCTTACAAGCCAAACCGTTAAAGATTAGCTGGCAAGCGGATGAATCCAACAAACGCCACCGCTTTCTTATTAAAGGATTAAAGCGTGATAACTTCGCTACCGACATCAAACTACATTGGGATGGCACACCTCTAGGCATCAAAACATCAGGTGATAGAGAAATCACCCTGCCTTCCATGAATGAATTCAAAGTTGTCGATATCAAACGCATCACCCCTCAACAAGACAAGCCTTATATTCAAATCACCTTATCGGGCAAGCGTGATGAAGCACAAAATTTAAAGGGACTAATTCGTTTAGAACCCATACCCGATAGTAAGCACCCTACTCCCAAAGCCGTGCCTTTTAAGCTGACTACTGAAGGCAACATCATCAAACTGTTCGCTAAGGATGGCTCGACAGGGAAATTTAATATAGCCATAGAACCCACCTTGCAAAGTAGCAATGGCGCTAAACTAGGAGAAAAGGTCAATAAAACAATCACTTTAGATACACTCAAGCCAGGCATTCGTTTTGTTGGCAAAGGGCATATTTTGCCTGAAAACAAAACACTTGAGATTCCTTTTGAAGCCGCTAATGTCAACGCCGTTCAAGTGACAGCTTTTGTGATCAACCCTGATAACATCTCACAGTTTTTGCAAAACAATCGTCTATCAGGTGATTACGAATTAGGTCGTGTAGGACGTCATTTATGGCGTAAAACCATCCAGCTTAATGCTGCCAACCCTGCACAATGGAATCGTTATACCTTTGATGCCAGTGAGTTATTGCGTTCTTACCCTGGTGGGCTATTCCGCTTGGAGCTATCCATTGACCGACGTTTTTCCAGCTACAAATGCCCTGCTAACACGCCAAAAACCACAGCAAGAGATACACCTCTTAGTGATTATGAAGATAACAACATCACCGAAAATAGTGGCTGGGATGGCATAGAAGATTATGTGGAAACTGAGCAAGATTACGACTGGCAATGGCAGAACCGCAATAAACCTTGTACCGATGCCTACTTCCAGTTTGATGAAAACCCTACCAAAGACAGCCGTAATTTTATCGCCAGCAATATCGGCTTACTCGCCAAGCAAGATGGACACGGCAAGCTACTGATTATTGCAACGGATATAAAAACCTCAGCACCCCTAAAAAACACACAGGTAGAAATCTTCAACTTCCAACATCAGCCCTTAGCCACCGCAACAACGGATAACAACGGCATAGCCGAAGTCAAACTTGTCGCCACACCCTTTTTGCTAATCGCCAAGCACGATCAAGAAATGGGTTATCTCAAACTCAACACCAAAACAGCACTGTCGGTTAGCCATTTTGATGTAGGTGGTGAGAAGTTAAAAGAAGGCGTGAAGGGCTTTATTTATGGCGAACGCGGTGTTTGGCGACCAGGTGACGACATCTACTTAACCTTTGTCTTGCAAGACAAAACCGATACTATTCCGCAAAACCATCCTGTTAGTATGCAACTGATTAATCCCAGAGGACGAGTCGTACAAACCATTACCAACACCACACCCACAGGTGATTTTTATACTTTCCACCTAAAAACGGATGAGAAAGACGAAACAGGCAAATGGATAGTTAAAGCTAAACTCGGTGGCAATACCTTCTCCAAATCTATCACCATTGAAACCGTTCGCCCCAATCGTTTGAAAATCGACCTGACATTTGGTGAAGGGGATAGCGGCAACGATGAAAGTTTATACGGCTACGAGCCACTTCCCACGGGCAGGCTCTTCTCACAATGGTTACACGGAGCAAGCGCAAGCGGGTTAAAAGCCGATATATCGGTACGTTTTCGTGAAAAGAAAACTAGCTTTAACCGTTTTACCGATTATGTGTTTGATGACCCTGCGCGTTCACTAGACAGTAACGATCAAAAGATACTAGAAGGTAGATTGGACGATTCTGGCGAGTTAGTTTTCAACAAACAATTCACCCCAAAATCCAAATCAGCAGGTATGTTGAGCGCATGGTTTACCACTCGCGTATTCGAACAAGGCGGTGCTTTTAGTACCAGTAAACAGTTTGTTGATTACCACCCTTACAGTGATTACGTCGGCATTAAGATGCCCAAAGGTGATGCCACGCGTCATATGTTAGTCACTGATGAACAGCATACCGTAGAAATTGCCAGCCTGGATGCTAAAGGTAACCCCTCTGATCTAGACCGTGTACAAGTCACGCTCTACAAAGTTGACTGGAAATGGTGGTGGGACAAATCTAGCGAATCGCTAGCCGCCTACAGTAACGCTAATCACAGCCGCAAACTACAACAGGGTATTGTTAGCACACACAACGGACGAGGCCAGTGGAAGTTTTCTATCAAATACCCTGATTGGGGCCGTTATTTAGTGCGCGCCTGTGATCTTGACGGACAACATTGTACGGGTAAAACCGTGTATATCGACTGGCCAGGCTGGGCGGGTCGCGCTCAAGAACAAGGCAATAGTGCCGCTAGCACGCTTAGCTTATTTTCTGACAAGAAGGCCTATAGTGTTGGCGAAACCGCTGTTATCCAACTGCCTGAAGCCTCACAAGGCAGAGCGTTAGTAACGGTAGAAAACGGTAGCGATATTCTTAGCCAACGATGGGTTGAGTTTAAAGCTAGCAAACCCACAAAAGCTAATACAGAAAGCCATGCAGGAAACGATACAGTAAACAATGCAAAGACAGCCAAACCTGCCACAGCAAAAAGACAGCAAGTTGAAATTAAAATCACCGAAGCCATGGCGCCCAATGTTTATGTGAATGTTACCCTGCTACAACCACATCAAAACAAACAAAACGACCGCCCTATTCGCTTACTGGGCATTATTCCGCTAATGGTTTCCGACCCTGCCACTCATATCAAACCCGTTATTGGCGCGGATGATGAATGGAAGCCTCTGTCCAAACACACCGTAGAAGTCAGCGAAGCAGATGGCAAAGCCATGGATTACACCTTAGCGATGGTCGATGAAGGCTTGCTAGGATTAACACGCTATAAAACGCCCGACTTGCACAAGCGTTTTTACAGCAAAGAAGCTCTTGGTATAAAAACCTGGGATTTATTTGATGATGTAGTCGGTGCTTACGGCGGCAAACTAGAGCGTTTGCTAGCATTAGGTGGTGGCGATGACGTACAGCTGGATGACGCAGCTAATCGACCTAAACGCTTTCCTCCTGTCGTTCAATTCTTAGGGGCATTCCACCTTGATAAAGGCGAACGTAAACTGCATGAAATTGAGCTTCCTGCTTATATTGGAGCAGTTCGATTAATGCTGATAGCGGGTAAACAAGGCGCATACGGACAAACCGAGAAGTCTATCTTTATACGCCAGCCGTTAATCATGCAACCAAGCTTGCCACGCGTGTTAAGCGTTAATGAAGAAGCGATTATCCCCGTTACGTTATTCTCCACCAAAGACGATATTAAAGACGTACAATTGAGCGTGACCGTAGATGATTTACTCCAAGTAGTGGATGACAAACAAACCACGATTCACTTTGAAAAGACAGGTGACAAACTTGGCTTTTTACGCATCAAAGCGGGTACTAAAACAGGTCAAACACATTTACATTTTGTCGCTACTAGCACGGGTAATAATGGCAAAGAATACCGCAACGAATCCGATGTTTATCTCGATATCCGAAGCCCCAATACCGAAACCAGCCGAGTGGTTAATCACACCCTCGAAGCAGGTGAAACAGGTAGCTATAGTGTAGATGCACACGGCATAGCAGGTAGCAACTCTGCGCTATTAGAAATCTCGACAGCGCCTGCGTTAGGGCTAGAAAAGCACATGGATTATCTAGTGCAATACCCCCACGGCTGTTTAGAGCAAACCACCTCTTCTGCCTTCCCGCAACTGTATTTATCCAAGTTGTTAGATACAGGCGCAGAAAACGAGAAGAAAATAAGCCATCACGTTAGCCGAGCAATAGATAAAATCCGTAGCTTCCAGCAGAGCGACGGTAGCTTTAGCTATTGGCCTGGCGGTAACGACACCAACAAATGGGCCAACCTGTACGCAGGTCACTTCCTTATTGAAGCGCAAAAACAAGGCTACCAAGTACCCCCTTCGCTACTGGCGGACTGGTTACGCTACCAAAGCGGAACTGCGCAACGTTGGTTAGCAGGTGATAAAAACTATGCCTATGTACAAGCCTATCGACTCTATGTACTTGCACTAGCAGGCAAGCCCGAACTCAGTGCAATGAACCGCTTTAGAGAAGCCAAACAAAGCAATGGTGCAGCCGTTAAAGCCAAATGGTTACTCGCCTCTGCCTACCAGCTAGCGGGGCAAGCCGAAGCTGCTAAAAGCGTTATTCAAGGGCTAGTGGCAAACCCTGATGCTAAAACCGAGAAACACGCAGAAACATTTAGCACCCGCCTCAGTGATTTAGGCCTACAGCTCAATGCGCTCACTGCATTAGGTAAAAATCAAGATGCCGAGCATTTTGTAGAAGCTATCGCCAAAGAGTTAGGCAGCAATAGCCACAACACCCACGGCATAGCATGGGCGCTTATGGCAGTATCCCGCTATCTCAGTGATGCAGATACCGGTGATGGCGTTAAGGCTAAATTTGCTATAGGCCAACAAGACTTTAAAGACGTCAACAGTAAGAAAGCCTACCTTTCCCAATCACTAGGCCAAATGACTAGCGCTAACCTATCACTAAAGGTTGAAAACACCTCTGCACGTAAACTCTATGCAAGCATTATCAGCAAAGGCGTTCCTGAAGCTGGTAACGAAGAAGATGCCGCCGAAGGTTTAGAGATAAAAATGGCATACGGAATCCCTGATAAAAAAATACTCGACTTATCCAAACCCATCCAGCAAGGGCAGGATATCCAAGTCGCCATCGTCGTCACCAACAACAGCGGTCACGATATAGACAACATCGCTCTAACCCAGCTCATCCCAACTGGCATGGAAATACATAATGCTAACTACCATCTAAAAGAAAAATACGATCATCAAGATGTAAGAGATGACCGCATTTACAGTTATTTCTCACTAAAAGATGGCAAGAAAAAAGGCTTTAGCGTATTGCTCAATGCCGCCTATACAGGACGCTTCTACCTACCTGCCATCAAAGCAGAAGCGATGTATCAACCTAAAATCTATGCGCGCAAAAAAGGCCAGTGGATAAACGTAGAAGAAAAACCTGTTGAACCTGCCGCCGCATCGTCCAAGGTTACCGTCGAATCAATGGTCGCAGAAGCAGCGGGTTTAGCAAAAGCCCTGCCAACTGCTAATAACCCTGCGGGATTAAAACAAGGTGTGATTACTACTAAAAAATGCTGGCTATATCGCACCGCACTTAGCGATACTAAAACCAAAATGTATCTCGTTAAAGGTGATGAGATCAACATCGTAAAACGCAACCCCGAGTGGAGTCTTGTCGAGTTCAGAGGTAAAACAGTGATTCAGAAGTGGGTGAAAAATGAGGATTATGCGTTGATTGCAACTAAGTGAAAATAACCACTATAAAAATACAAACTTGGCAATATGAGGATGGTGTGGATGGCTTTGCGTCTTAATCCCCTATCTACGGGGTAACCATTCAAACTTATTAATTGAATAAACTCGGTCTGGAGCTATACCCTCAAAAAACCAGAGTGGAGAGAAGTAATACTTCTATGGAGACCTTTGCATGAAAGAATGACGAGAGAAAAATGAGCGTAATTTCCTCTATTTTTGCTAAAAAAGAGGGTAATAGCCGAGCTATTGGCTGATTTTTTAGCAGAAATAGAGGAAATTCAAGCCATTTTTATTCGTCATTTCTTTCGTGCAAAGGTCTCCTATGGTATTTCTGGGTGAGACATTGCCTATGCCTTCAAGGTAGACGCTAGATTGCTAATTGCTAATTTGTGATAGCTCAGATATAAAAGGGTTTATAACAGTTATGCCATTAACCACTTGCTCATGTTGCAGATCTTCACTCAAGAGAAACTGACATCCTTGAACCTGGGCAGCTGAAACAATCAGTGAATCCCACCATGAAAACTGGTATCTATCTTGAATTTCCCAGGCATTCTCTATAACTATCTGATCAATCGATAATGGGTTCCATGCTTCAAGCGCTTTTATATCGCTACGCGCCTCTTCTTTTGATAAGCCTGGTTTTAGACGCTGAGTAGTAACTACGTAATATTCATTACACGACTGGTAACTAATATAACCTAACCGACTTTTCCATAGATAAGCAATCCACTGTTTAGCGATTATTTGCTTCTCATACTCAGACGAGTCACGAGCATAGACTAAAATATTAGTATCAACGAAAACCTTAGCGCTCATAAAGTGATGCTCTATCGGGATAGCTTTCGTCAGTATTTTTCAGAGGCTTAGCGGTATTAGACAAGTATTGTTGCATGGCCAGCTCATAGCCCTGCTCTTGGGACATCTTACTTTTTAAGACAGCTCCCAAAAGCTTGGAAACACTTATATTCTGCTTGGCAGCCCAGACCCTTGCCCACTGAGCCACGTCATCTTCTAATGTGATTGTTACGTTTTTCATAGCACGATAATAGTGCTACACGAACTTCGTGTCAAACACTTCAGTAAAGCAATTTTTAGTGAATTTTAATCCCCTGGGGTAACCGTCAAACCAGCTCAATGCACAAACTGAACATTACTGCGCACTCTCCATGTTACTCTCAGGTATATTGTTTCAACCCAAAACCTGCCTCATACATAAATTTGAAATGTTTATCAATTGAGTAAACAGGCAGGTTATTTTGAATTGCATTTTGTGCAATAACTAAGTTTGGAATGCCAATACCGCTTGAACCTGACTGAAGACACGCAACTTGATAATTAACAATTTCATCCCAGTTGAGTTTTAAACTGCTTTTTTTTATTTTTTCCAGGAGATTAATAACAGGCTTCTCTCTTCTTATAACTAGAAGGGGCAATAGTTCAGTAAGGATTAACTCATTTGTTATCACTAAATTTTCATCAATTAAGTAATCTAGCCTTTCTGACTCTTCGCCCGACCTAAAGTAATCAATCCATACAGACGTATCAACTAATACTCCCATCATTAATGTCTGTTTCGCAAAGCATCAAGATCTATATCTAGGTCTATCTTTCCTTTAAATTTTTTTAAATCTGATATTTCAGCCTTTCTTATCATCTCTTGTAAAGCAAGTGTGATGACTTGAGTTTTTGTTTTTATCTGTGAGAGTGACATGGCTTTTTCTAATAGATCTTCTGGTAAATCGAGAGTAGTTCTCATGAAGTTTTCCTCATTAAATATCGTATGCATAGAATCCCATGATTATGCATAAACATCAATATTGGATTGTGTGCAGCTAAACTGCGGGGTAACCATCCAAACGAAAGTGCATCTATAGTGGGTTTGGCTATATCGTCTTAATCCCCTATCTGCGGGGTAACCATCCAAACGGCTCGTGGTTTGTTAACAGAAGTTGGAATCACGTCTTAATCCCCTATATGCGGGGTAACCATCCAAACTTGTGTTGGGTACAGAAGTAACTCACTAATAACCGTCTTAATCCCCTATCTGCGGGGTAACCATCCAAACCGAAAAATTCAATTATATATATAGAGAGGAAAAAGTCTTAATCCCCTATCTGCGGGGTAACCATCCAAACAGATTGTAATTCCCCTGCGTCAAGCTTTGATAGGTCTTAATCCCCTATCTGCGGGGTAACCATCCAAACAGTACAAGGTACTGCAATTGTCACGGAGGAGACGTCTTAATCCCCTATCTGCGGGGTAACCATCCAAACAAGTATAAATAAAGTGGAAGAAGATCTTTACAAGTCTTAATCCCCTATCTGCGGGGTAACCATCCAAACATTAGTATTACTGGTGCTTATGATATTCTTGAAAGTCTTAATCCCCTATCTGCGGGGTAACCATCCAAACTGAGCCTAATCCTAGTATTTTTTCAAACTAATGCGTCTTAATCCCCTATCTGCGGGGTAACCATCCAAACTAAAGGTTTAGGTATATTGGTTGCAGTATTCTGTCTTAATCCCCTATCTGCGGGGTAACCATCCAAACCCTTTTATAGTTCCAAACCCAACAAAGACTGTGGTCTTAATCCCCTATCTGCGGGGTAACCATCCAAACCAGGTGCTGCTGTTTGGTCAGTACACAATGCCAAGTCTTAATCCCCTATCTGCGGGGTAACCATCCAAACACTACTAGTCCTACTAGTATTAACCCTAACAGGTCTTAATCCCCTATCTGCGGGGTAACCATCCAAACACTGAAGGCTTCGAAGCTTGCACAAACGAAAAGGTCTTAATCCCCTATCTGCGGGGTAACCATCCAAACGATGATATGCCTGAACTAGCTAAACTCTTCGAATGTCTTAATCCCCTATCTGCGGGGTAACCATCCAAACCCTGAGCTTTTTGAAAAATCAGTTAGAGTCACTAACTTACAGCCGACTTTTTTATATATCAAAGTGGATATATAGGACTTAACTTTTTTTTGCTTAAAAAAACAAACCAAATTTACTTATTGTTTGAGTGGATATTGACCATTTTGTCTGGACTTATGGGTAGTATAGCATAGACATAGAGCACTATATGGATCAAAGTTAGCTTCACTTTTCTGTATTAAGTTTTGCTTCTAGCTCTAGTAATTTCTCCATTACTTGTTCATTTGTGATGTTTGTTTTTTGTGGGCTTGCAGGGTTATGGGCTTTATCAATAATAATAAGTTTGTTATCACTATCAACCTGAAGCAGCCCTGTTTTATTTGCTTGTTCGAGACTCATATCACTATGGTTTACCCAAAAAAAAGTAGAGGCAACACCTTTCACAAAAACTGAGAAATCAGACCCGTCACTCATCACCCTTTTAGCGACAGCAGGGCTAATATTCCTGGTTACTAAATTAGTGGTTCCATCTTGTACTTTGATTTTCCAACCTCCCCACCACCTCTTCATATAGATAAGCTCGTAGCCAACCTTGGCAATCACAAATCCGAGCACAATCTTGAACACATCATAGGCTATATCGTAGCCAATATTCTTTGAAGTCATCTCATAAAGGTCTTGTATAAAATTCATTTAATTCCTCAACGTTATATTCTTGTAACTGGCTACCGTATAGCCTCATGTCGTTAGCTGTTAATTCTTTCCCACGTGCTTCTGGTGGGATGTTAATAGAGAGATGAAAATAACGCCCACCCCGTTTATTGACTTCAAAAACAAGGTTGACGGGTAGAGTGCCTATAACGCGATCCCCTTTTTTAATATCATTCACATCGAAGTGCTCAACACAACGGTCTATTTCAATGCCTTCTTGTTTAGCCCATTCTATGGCTCCTTTATGGCGTGTTACAAACCAGATAGTCACAGTGATAGCTCAATAAACATTATAAATATTTCATTACCGTTAAAGTGCGTTGATGAGGCTTATCTTTTTCGGGCTTCTTTTTAGCCGTTGTTTCATTCCAGCTATTGTCTTGTTGCATTTTGGATTTTATAAAGCCAGCGGCTTGTTGCGCATCATCACCTTCCCAATGTCCCGCTTCTAACATGTTGATCAATTCAAAAATAGCTTCAACCTCATCCACTTCGCGCTGAATAGGTGACATCGTGGCTCGTTTTTCTTCGAGTGCCTTGGCTTTTTTAGCTTGTTCCTTAGCCAGGCGTTCTTGTTCTAGTCTTTCTTCTTGATAGCGTTTTAATTGGGATGATGCATGGGTGTCTTCTTCCATCACACCATAACCTACAGCCGTTTTTGAACCTGCACCCATGTAACTTAGTACATCGCCTAGTATTTCCATTACCTTGTCCATTGCTATAGTGCAGCGTTTATTGCGTGGCGCAACACTGAATAAAAAACGGGCTTCTTTAACGACTAAAAATGGAATAGGGGTGGGGTCGTGCCAATCAGCGGGGACTTTTTCGGGTTCTGTCTGGCAGCTTTTAATATCACCGCCTTTTTCATACCATTTCCCCATGTGTGGGGTCATAATATCGACGTTCATAGTGACGGCTTCCACAGGGAAGGCATCAAAGAAAATGACCTCACCTGTTAGTGCCTCATAGTCCTTTTTAGAAGGGTCTTTGCCTGTGCTACCAAACCATTTTAATAGTTTTTGTTTTTGCACGTTGTCGTCGTCTTCTTTATCCCAGATTTCTAGCCAGTTACGTATTATGCCTTTTACGGTTGCACCTGTTAAATAAGGTACGCCCAAGGTAGGATGCCAGCTTAAACCATTTTCTACGGGATGTGGGTTTCCCATGCCCGTTACAAAGTGCCATTGTGTCGCGAAAACCTGAGTACGACCACGCAGGTTCTTTGCTAATGCCAGTTGGTTTAAGGCGTGTGCTTCTAGCTGGTCATTATCGCCCGAGCTACGATTAAAGTTATTTTTCAGCCAATCAGTTTTTTCATCCCGAACTTTCCATTCTCTATTGTCATATTGATCAAAGAATCGCTCGAACCATAGCCCTGCATTGCATAGCTGGGGGCGTTTCGCAGGTGCATTTTCAATGTGGTAGATGGGTAATGTCATGTTTATTTACCCTCTTCGTTATTGCTGTCTTTCGTGTCGTTATCTTCTTTTTGATCCATATAAGCTTTCGCGAACTTCTTTACCCAATCCATCAGGGCTTGTGCTTCCGCTTGTGCCAAACGATATGTGTGCATGTCTGATGTGGTGATCCCTTCTAGTAGCTCTTTGCCCGCAAAAGGTTGGTTTTCTTTACTCAGCCAATCAGAAAGTAGCTGGTAAAGGTGTGCATGTGTACCCCCCTTGGATTTGAAAAAAGCAGCTGCTTGACCCAGACCATTGGTATGGATCATGGCGGGCAAACTGGATGCGTAGCTTTTATATTCACTTTGTTTTTTTGAGGGGATAGATTTTTGAGCAGCTTGAACTTTCTGGAGTGCAAAGGCTGCTCTTTCTTGCTGCATGAGTCTCATACATTACCTCCAGAGCTATTTGAGTCGAGGATGGAAACAGCGCACCAGCCCATGCCTACGGTTTCATTCCCCCCTAGTTGTAGCCAGCTATGGTCGTCAAACAGTGCGGTTACTGCTCCCATAATCTGTTGCGCACTCATACTGGCTTCTGCTCCAGAATCATCCTCTTTTTTACTTCGTTTTTTACGTGCGGCAACCGCAGATAGACCAGTGTAGAGTAATGTTTCGGGAGGTAAGGTCTCTTCATACCACAAAGCACCCGGTTTCACGATTTTGGTTTCTGAATCTATCGCTATATGCGCATTAACAGGCGTTACATGCTGCGATAAATGACTGAAGTTATCGTTATTTACAATGACTAACTGTTGCTCTAGTGTTTCTTTGTTTACCCCCTTCATGAGTAACAATAAAGCGTTGATTAACGAGTTTAAGTTTACTGGTTTGGTATTGAAGCGGTATTCTTCAAGGAAGATACGTGCCTCTTTCTGATCGGCTGTTACCCATGCCGTATCTTCATCCGTCACATTAAAATCATCCGTGATAGAAACCTGTATCCCAAAACGGGAGGCATCTTGTATAAAGCGGTTAATCGCGGCAGGACAAGTCACCCATTTAAACTGGGAGGTTAATGAGCGTACCGGGAGTAACAATAATCGGGCATCACTAATAGTCATGGCTCCTGCATGATCACTTGCATTATTGGTATCTGGACCAAAAACATAAATCACACTGTCGTTATCCGCATCGTATTCTTCTTCTGCGCGTGTTCTTAATGCACCTTTTACCGCCGAGCCAAATACACAAGGCCAGCCGTTATGCCCCTCGCGTTGAATCGGAAGGTCAATGACACCTGTATTTTGGCCTGTACCTGCATGGATAGAGGTTTGCGACAGTAAGCCCAAGAGGGTAGTGGATGAGGTTTTTTGTGTCATGATCTTTGTCCTTCTGTAATATGTGCGTTAGCGTCTAACCATAAGCCTACTGCTATATGACCACGGCCTAAATGTTGTTCTTCACCGATTTGAGTGTTGTGCAAAGCATCTATTGCTTTTTGAATATCTTCCGTTTCACAATAAAAAGCACTACCCGCAGGCAATAAACTTTTCACGGTTCTGGGTTTATGCTTAGCAACATCCCAGCCTCCTTCCCGGTGTACTTTGCCAATGACACTACTAATGAGTTTTAAACGGATACCTTGTAGCTCGCCCTGCCAATGAGTAATCGGTTCTGCTTCGGATTGTTTAAAGCCGGGCAAAAAATCGCTGTTATCATCAGCTATTAGCATGGGTGTCAGCAGGTAGATGATGATGCCTTTTAGCGCATCGGCATGAGCTGATTCGGCACTAGGTTTATCAGGGAAATGATGGTTTATTTTAGTAGCTGAAAGCGCCGCCATCCGTCCTTCACCTCCTAGTTTTACCATGCCAGCTTGTAAGTAGTCACCTACGCCTGAAACATCAACACTCAACGCTACTTCTTGTTTTAGACGAATGTGACGGGTTTGGTATAACATGCCCTCTTTCACTGATCGAATTTGATTGTCTCTGGCTATTCCCAAGCGATGTTCATTATCAAATAGTTCATTCTGTTGAACGAGTGAGTCCAGAATCGTTGTCACATTTCCGGCTAGTAGCCGTGTAAACCCATCCGCCGTTAGCCAATAGTTTTGTAGGGGGGATGGACGGCTCGTACTTTCACTATTTTTCTGGTTGCTACTATTAATAGGAAGTTGAGCTAAACGCACATTCTTTCCTAAATCACATTCATAGGGTTTGCCTATTTCAAGTACTTGAGTTTCTGTGATTTTATCCAGGTCTTGCTTGTCGTCACTGAAGCCTAGTAAGGTAAGGGGAGCGGGATAGAGACGTTGACCTTTATAATGTACCCAAGTCCCTTTTAGTTGTATGTCTGCCAGATCATCACCATAGCCAATAATAGAGCGTAGCTCATGGCTCTCATCCTTGTTAAAAGCTTGCCAGTCAACTCCTTGGGTTTCACCAATATGTGAACGAATAGCACCTGCTAAGGTGCGCGCAGGTGGAGGGAAGACAGAGTTTAGCTCCGAGCTTCCAGGTGCTTCCATCGGTCTGGATTCACGAAAGAACAAGGTATCAATGGCGCTTAATTCCCATGTTTGGCTCATTATTCAACTCCTTTTTGCGCAAGAAAACGAACCAGTAAAGCACCATCAGCCTGTAAGTAGTCACTAGGTGAAGGTTTTATTCCATCCTGCTCTTCATCACGATAATGTGGGCGACATTGGCTTAATAATGGAGTAATGACCGCTTCCGCCTCTTTCATGTTCTTCGCAGTGGCACTTCCTGAGTTTATATACTCCATCGCCATTAGGCTGATGGCTTGTTTATGTTTTAGAACGGGTGCATCACCTTCTTTTGGCGGGTTTAATAGATCAAAGCGTTCACGTATTTTGTAGAAAAATTTACTGGAAAACTGAGCGTCATCTATGTGATTTTTTTGGAAGGTATTAATTATGCTCTGTAAAACAATTTCATCACTTTCAGAAACAAGATGTTCCCAAGGTTGCGCCCACTGCACCGCTTTGCCACCAGGTCGCCAGACTCTTACCGCTAGTGCATCACGCCCCACATGGTCTTTGGCGATGTTGTCCAGCAAGTCATGTGCGTCTTTTAGTACTTTAGTCAGTGGGATTTTGATATGAGCGTACTCAATCGCTCCCGATAAAGAGGTTTTTATGTTTGTATTTGCAAAGCACTGGTTGTAATCATCACGCAAAGCTTTGGCGCAAGACATGGCATCTTCTAATGGCAGCACGGCCAAGACATCATCACCTCCTGCATAAATCAGAAAACCATCATGATCACGAACAATATCAGCAACATTGTCGGTAAACGATGCCAGAGCATCTGAGATGGTGCTCTGGTTATCTAACACACTCATTTGCTTGCCCAGGCTATCGCCATCCATCATTAACACTGCATAGAACGGGGTAACAGCCGCGACATCCGCAGCTTTGTTTAAAGCATTCAGTTTCTTAACAACTTGTTTTACTTGTCGCTGATCCGAGTATTGTTTTTTGTTTTCCAATACCGTCTGGAAAAATACATTGCCATCGTGAGAAACCCAGTCTTTACTTTCTCTACTGTCCACCAAATCTTCAATACATTTGATTCGATTACTCCAACCTCCTCTTTCTTTGGTTAGTTCATAAGCTGCGTTATGAAAGGCTGCTAACTTCTCCTTTATATCAGGGTTATTTTTAGCTTGTTTCATAACGTCTTCTAACCAATGTACCGCTGCTAAATAGCTCACAGAAGGTACACCACTTTGTAATTCCCAACCATTGATGCTCCATCCACCACTAGGCATTGTTATATGTTGTAAATATTCAAAGTAACGAACAAAACGGCGTTTAACGAAAGCAATAGCGCATAGCGCCTCTTCTTCATAAAGATCACTTGCCATATTGGTATGCACATCGCGCACTTTTTTCCAGAAACTTGCTAAACCTTTTTGGTGCGGGGACGGTGTGCCAGAAAGCTCTTGCCAGCCATCCATCATCATACACTTCACCCCTGGCTCAGCGGGAGGATGATAAGAACGCCAGTTTTTGCGCTGGTCTAAAACAGCACTCTCTTCTCTGGTATCTGCAATTACCCAAGACATCTCCCAAAAACCTTCAATTTGTCGATCCCAAATTTTTCTGGTTTTCTCATTAGTAACTTCTGTCATATCTTTATCGTAAACAAGATCAGCCAAAGCTTGCCATGCTACTTGAACGCTTTGCTCCACTAATTTCGGATCAAAGTTTTTATCAATTTCTGCTTTAAAACGGTTCGGAATACTACCTTGTCTAGGTGTATCTTTTTTGCCTCTATGCTCGCCTGTGATCCATTTTAGATATTCCTTATTCGCTTTAGGGAATTCGATAGTTGCACCTTGCTGGATAGACGCTTGCATCGCTACGCCTGATAACCAGGACAACAAGAACGAACCTGCCCAAAAGTCACGAGTACGGCGAGCTTGGGAAACAAAGCCTTGTACTGGGCCCAGGGTGAAATGAAAGTAGCGTTTGTTGTTGCTCACAGTATTTGCTCCCTGTCTGTGAATCTATTCAAATAGGTGCGAATGGTGTCCCAATTAATCATTGAGGATTTAAATGCAATTGACGTGGGTTTCTTTTTCTTAACTTTAAATTCAAGTTTACTTCCATCACCTAAAAACTGAGCAGGTAACAGGGTTTGCAGTAAAGCTGCATCTCCATTAGGAAACACATGAGTATGAATAAATAAAGGTGAGGCTCTACGACTTCTATCTTTTTCGCCCACACTATATTCAATGTTTAAATTCGATCCTGAAAAGAAATAATTATGAGGTAAGCCAAATACTGACCTTTCAGGAATACTACTTGGCCTTTGACCATTCCCTACTTTAAGCATTGAGTCATGATCAGTCTTGAAATTTTGTTCGGCTTGTTTCCCCGCTACTTTATGGAAACTATCATGTGAACCTTTTCTACCATATGAGCGATAAAGCTGTTGTTCGGAACCTGCCTGATTTAATAGTTCTAAAGCATTAGAGCCTGTTATAGAAATATCTACCCTGCTTAATGCAGAGAAAGCAGTAAAAGGAGGAGATGGAGCAGCTTGTCTCCACTGGTTAATAACTTCTTTTAACTCTTTGACCGAGGTGGGAACCTTAAAACTATCATCGCTGATACTCTGTATAGCAACAGAGCCTAACCCCTTACGAGATCTGCTTCCTAAGCCTCCTAATAGACCCAATGCAAGGAGTGATTCTGCAAGTTGTTTTTTGTATAGCTTAGCCTTTGAAGAAGGACGTAAAACACACTCAACAATAAAACTTCCTGACTGAATAGCTTCACGTTTGTAATTTTCCCGAAAATGGTACAAACCTTGACCTAGTAAATACTGAACACCTGGCTTTGGTTTATCTGTCAGTTTAGCTCCTTTATCTAAATCTTTATTTGCTCTGATTCGTATCAAAAACTGAGATTGCCCCGTACTTTTTTCCGCAGAGCTACCAAATATATACCCTTCCTGCTTGTGAAGCCCCTTTAGCGCAGCCTCATCAGAATTAGCCTCACTACGAATTCTTCCCCAGTTCAAAGCACGCCACCAAAAGCGTAAAGCACCTTTTACAGAAGCAGGAGAAATCCCTGTTGCTTGTTGATTCGCATCGCCGATAAACATAGGTGTCACAATGCGATATTCGGCTTTAATAACCTCTGGCATGTTATCTCCTGCTTTAGTTGGGGAGTGTGGTGTATTTATTATTATAAGAAAGCATTCTTATACTTATTTGTCTTTACTCAACGCTACCGTTGCATTTTTAATAGATGCTCACCCATTGCATTCTCAATGAAACTTGATTGATTTTGAGGTGGAATCACACGTTATTACTAGCCCTGTTAAAAACAAGCATTCAAGAGTAAGAAACTCTTTGGCTTTTACCCATGATTATCAGCTTTTATTTACAGATAAACGGTATGTTCTGAATGATAATAGTACAAAAAAACTCATTTACTAAGGAAAATATTAAAATAATCATTCAATACTGAAAATTTCGTATCTACCTTTACCATAACTAGTTTTTTTCCCACTATGAGTCCATTGCCCTAGATACAACCAAGGCCAAAGGTCCTCAAGCCCCTTAAGGTTTAGATCAAAACTACCCAAAAACCCAGAGGTATGATCGGAGCAAGAATGAGGGGTTTTGTACCAATAAAGATGTGGACGTTCTATTACTACTTTTTTGGTTAATTGTTTAAGGTATTTAAAGTCAGCAGAAACTGTGTTGTCCGTATAGATATTTTGCAATAAAGAGATACGGCGAATTAACCCCATTAGCCAATGCTCAATAGCAAAGCCTTTACCATAAGCCTTTCCTGTAGGGATGTAAGGGGTTAGAAAACGAATATTTACTTTTGGAGGTAGTGCAATAAGCAGAGGTTGTTCTGGCTTAGTAAGGCGACGCGTTGAGGTAATTTGAGCGGGTAAATCATGATTTGAGCATTGTTCAATAGAAATCAACTTAGCCCGTTTTTGGCTAAGACCCAGCACACCCAGTGAGTCCATAGTTTGGTACACGTCCTTAATATGTTGGTTAGCTTTGCCAACTACTATCATCCCAATGCTAAAAGCATGTTTCCTGGTTATACGATTGAAAGACTGGTTCTGATAACGAAAAATATGCGGGGACGGTGTTGTTGATAAATTTCTGATAGATCCAACCGTAGAAAAATACTGTCGCTTAAACAGGTTGGTATAGGCACACTGCTTTTTAAACATACAAGCATTGCATTCAACGCCTTGAGCTACACACGAGTTTTTATAAAGTGCATTTCCGAAAGCACCATGAAAAAGTTTACCGGGAAATGGGGGTATTTTTATTTCATCAATAGCTTGGTAGGTAAACACATATTCAGCAATAGGAAGTTGTGGCTGCATAGCTTTTCCAAAGGAAATAGATGGCTTTATTGATGATGATGTACTTAATAAAATAGAGTATATCCAACTTTAGAAGAAGGCGTTAATTGATATTTTAGTCAGCATAGATAACAACAGCTATTAGTCAGAGATATTTCAGCCAATCACGTGCTAGCCTTATAGGTTGTAAAAAATAAGGGAGTAGGTTAAACCCGTGTTTAGAATAGGTTGGTTAGCGATAGCATAGCCCGACAAATTACAGCACTTTGTTGGGTTTTAATTTTGGTAGTTCAATCCTCTTTACCTTGTATTCAAAAGTACTTGGTAAATAATGCCATAGTCATTATGATTTTGTTGCAACTCTTTCGTGGCGATACATAATCTTCCCGTATTCCGTAAACTCCATGCGGGCTACAACTGGGAAGGAAACCTCTTAGGTAGAACCTTAAGCCCTTATAAATCAGGGCATCCTTTCAACGATTAAACGACAATGCACATAGAAAGTGATCTAGCTGGAAGCTTTGGTAGCAAGTGCTTTTTATCGGCAAACAGCAACTACGCAGCATAAGGCCGTTTTAAATCGGGAAACATAGGGAAGTGTTTTAAATTACAGGTAGCTAATGTCAGGCCTTCAATTTCGGCGGTAGCTGCGATTAAAGCATCTGGCAAATCTACGCCGTGACTGGGTGTATATTGACATGACCATTCTCCACCTCTGATAGCTATAGTTTGAGTTACTTCAATAATTTCAAAGGTTTCAATAATCGCTTTTACGGCTTCTTTTTTTGCTTTGTTTTTAGCACCCGCATAGAGCTCTGCAACGGTGATGGTTGATATGGCTGGAGGTGAGGATAACTGTGAAAAGAAGGTAACTGCATTTGTAAAACCACGTAAGAAATCAATGACAACACAGGTATCAACGAGTGTTGTCATAATGAGTTGTGTCGTGCTTTCCACGACTCTCTGGAGTGCTGAATGTCTGCTTTCATTTCTTCTGCTTCCTGCTCAGAAAGAGTACCAGAGAGTGCCATTAACTTTTCTTTCCAGAGTTGTTTTTTTTGTAGATTCTGAATGATCAAATCAATCCCTTCTCGAATCAGGGCACTTTGTTTTTTATTCGTCAGCCCAGCCAGTGTTTGTAAGATTTCATATTGATCATCACGAATAAAAACTTGTGTTTTATGCATCATAGTCTCCTGCTATATTATGCGAGCATACATCTATATTAGATGTATGCTCGTGTAATAACAAGCTTCAAAGGATATCAGTCCGAGATAAGTACACCCTTCTTTTCATTTTATTAACTACGACGGTAGGATCTCATACAAACGAAGACTGTCTTAATCCCTTATAAATCAGGGCATCCTTTCAACAACAAACTGGAGGATTTGTAATAAATATCGTTGTCTTAATCCCTTATAAATCAGGGCATCCTTTCAACCGTGGAGGTGGTTTCCAGCCTGCTTTTTCAACCACTTAAAATGGCACTTGCCAATTTTTTGTGCCATTAAAAAGCTACCGTTTCGTTGAAAAGATGTTTTCTTTCTCACTGCTTTTATTCACCGTAATCCTGTTGATTTGAAAGGAGGTTTCTTATTCTATCGAGCTTTCGTCGGTGGGTAAAGCAAAGTCTGTAAGTAATAGCCCTTCTGGCATGATGGGCTTTCCCCAACTCGCCCAGTTAGGCTTTTGAGGTAGGGTGTAGATGCGAATGTCGTCTGCTGTTGCATGAATGAGTTTTTGCAGTTTGGTGATTAGACTTTTACATTGTGAAGGTGTCATTTGTGCCAAGTAGACGGAGTGTTGTAAGGGAATGGCGTGTTCTTTTACTAACCGATGTACTCGTTGCAAGCGTTTTTTATCAGCGATGTCGTAGGCAATTAGGTGAGGTAGTTTCTTTCTGCTCATGGTTTATTTGCTCTTCTGCATGTATTACTTAGTTGCAAAAATATGTTCAGTAAAAACCGCGCCCTTCGACGCCGCTCAGGATGCTACTTTGTTGCCTGAGCGGCGTCGGAGGTGGTGCTTGTATGTAAAAATTTTTGCAACAATTAATACTAGTTACACCCAATCAAGTTCTTTATGGGTGATAAGGGTTTCATTTCTTAAAATCAGGCTATTAATGCTATTAAAATCCCTCCTTTTCCTAATTTTTTGTTACATAGTGCTTTCAGTAATGCGTTGCATCAAAACTTGTGCGTGTTACCTGATAAGGGGCGTTATGATAAGAAGTGTGCGACTTGCGGTATGAAGGAGGAGTGTGCGTATCCTTCTCTTTTTAAAAGGCAGTATCTTGAAAAAGATGCCGCTTCTCCTTTGCCTTCTTGCTCGTCACCTCATGTTTTTCGTTTTGCTAATCAGTCACATATTCAGATACCTGAAAAGCATCAATTTGATCTTGGGCTTATTATTATTGGGGATGCCAATGAGAAAGTGGATTATTTTATTCATGGGATGAAAACATTGGGTGAATTGGGAATTGGGAATTAGCAAATGCAAGGCGCAGCTGATTGGTATTCACCAAGTTATGCCGTCGGGTGGTTTGCCTGTTGCTATTGGAAGTAGTGAGGATCATCGAGCTGCTAAGTTGCCCATACTTCCTGATGTACCTAGGGCAATCGCACTTAAAATAGCTTGATATTATAATCTAAATGAAGTATTAGATGTAAGCTTTTGATTTACTATGAAAGCAAAAGCTATCTCCTCCATTCTTCACCATTTCTCGAACATAGATGACCCACGCATTGAGCATCAAAAAAAGCATCTGTTACCCAACATCTTCTTTATAACCCTTTGTGCAGTCATCTGTGGAGCGGATGACTGGGCAACCGTAGAAGAGTTTGGTAAATCCAATGAGGAGTGGTTTACTGAACTGCTGGATCTAAAACATGGAATCCCTTCACACGATACATTGGGTAGAGTCTTTTCCCTGATAGATACCGATCTATTCAGTGAATGCTTTAGTCATTGGGTGTCCGACCTTGCCCAGTTATCTGAGGGTGAGGTCATTGCCATTGATGGAAAATGCCTAAGAGGTAGTATCGACAGAGCTTCAAACAATGCTGAAAGTCTTAGGCGCTATAAGCATAGCGACAATGGACAAATACTCTGTTTCGGTAAGTTCATTAAATGGTTTTTTATAATATACTCTCGATGCTTCAGCAAACCCTCTGACTTCTTTGTCATCTACAGAGCCAAGATATGCTGTATTTATGAAAACAGTTAATTGTTCATCTTTTGTAACCATTGGCGTGATTGCTAACCAAGCTACTAAGGTTTGCTCTATTTTTTTAAATCCTTTAGTAAATTTTTTGAAATAAAGATATTTAGTCATAGCTTGCGTAATTGTTGTTACACCTGCTCCCCCTATGTCAGGCTAGTTGTCACCCCTAAAATTTCATAAATCAGAGGGGCGGATAGGATCAAAGTATGGCTTATTCACAAGAACGCAAAGAAGCAATTCTTAAAAAATTATTACCGCCTGTCA
>JALXAX010000073.1 GCA_026991755.1 Thiotrichaceae bacterium
AGCTATAAGCATCGCTATTTTTTGTATATTCTTGAAGTCGGCGTTGCTGATGGTGTCTAACTTTGCTATTAATACTCATAAGGCAGGATTCTCTATGATCATGATTTGTTGTGGTAACAATCAGTTTGTCATTTATCCTGTCTTTTTATAAATTATTCAATGGGTTAGTGCTTAAGTAAGTGCCATTCGGGTAGCGTCCCCTTTATTCTTGTTTTAATCTACCATATAAGCTCGCCTTTATCGTTATAATGATCCATCGCACGATAGACAGCTATATCTGTCATAAAACTTAAAGACTTATTCTTGCGTAAATTTATTCTGTATTTTTTTAGATAGCGTCTAACCCAATGTGATAGCCTATCTTTATTGTGTGTTTGAATTTTTTCCTTAGAACCTACAGACAAAAGACCACTACTATTTATCCACTTTAGAGAATAGTTGCTCTTTTTTCCATCAATTCTATCGAGACTATTTGAAAGCTTTTGCACTAGCCTGTCAACATCATACTTATCACCTCTAGGGATAAAGTTTATCCGCCCATCAGCCTCTATAGTAATTTCAGGTATAGTCAAAAGCCTGTCACCAAAATACAAATCAGCCTTATTTCCATATAATTTAATTTTATAAGAATCTTTGTACATAAGGTCATTTTTGAAGAAAACCAGGTCATAAGGTTTTTTAAGTAAATACTCTTCGCTATTCTTGATCTTTTCGAGGCTAAATATTGCAGCGTAGTTTGACTCTGATTCAGTTACTAGTATTGCAAACTCTCTATTTATTACATCAAGTCTTATATTGAAGTTTTTTATAGGAGTTCCAGAAAAGCTCTTGATTGAGTAGTCTGGGCTATTAAAGTAGTAATCAAGCAAATCTTGATTACTTCTGTGTCCAAAGATGTGAGTATTACCTTGAAAGATAATCTTATTTTCTTTTTTTGTGATAGACAAAAAAGCAGGTTTTCCTGAGTTATCAAGCCTTTTTATGAAGCACTTAGTTTTGTTTTCAGGGCTGTCAAAGAACAGTTTTAAACCGCTTGATTCTGGTGTATTGCTTTTATGACTTCTGCATGCAGAGGACAGCTTCTGTAGTCCTGTATCATCATACTTATGATAACTATTAGAACATCCTTCCGTAGAAATTAAAAAAAGAATAATGGTTAATATCTTATACATCACCTACCTCTATATTTTAAACCAAGGTTGTAATACGTCTTAATATAGTTATGAACTTCATTCATGTATATTTTTGAGTCTTTATTAGAATCAATTCCAGGATTTCTTAATGCTACAACCCCAGAATATATTACTTGCTGCCAATTGCGTGGCTTGCCAAGATGAGCAGGGCAAAATACAAGAACATAGGCATCTTCAAGGGAAAGATCCTGTAACCGCTTTCTCCCTCTCAGCTTGTAACTAAAATACTTATTCACATAAACAAGCTGCTCAACCATTGACATGTGTTTTAATCTATCGGTAGTTGTACCAAGACTTTTTGCCAAATCAGGTTTTATTTGGATCAAACCAGTTGCTTTTGTACTTGCATTCTGTTTTGAGGGATCATACGTTTTCCAAGTCTCCTCTGCAATAATGGTTATCAAAATATCAGCTCTAACTCCCCCATTTACCTCATTTTTTATTAATGCTTGTTTGAAAGCACTTGCTTCTCTTGGTCGTTTAGCTCTCAAGTCCTTCATCCAAGGCAATATTCTTGTGCTACTTACTCGTAATTTATTACCACCAGCTCTATTAATTGGAGCAACTCCTCTTTGGGGAGTTGCTCGATAGGCTATATTTGAGTTTAAAGCATAGCCTATCAATGATAGAGGCAAATAAGTATCATGTGTTGCTGGGTTTCTATGATCACGAATATGAACAGCTATTTTTTTTCTTAATACCTTATATTCTGAAGATCCATATTGACTATAAGTAGTTTGAAACCTCCCTGATTTAATAAAACTCGCTGCACATACCCATACGTCACTTAATGAGCACCTATACCTTATACTGTTTCCACTCATACTTTTTACTCCTATTCAGTTACTTCAAATTCAATATTAAAATCATCTAATACAATATGGTATGCAGCATCTGGAACCTTTTCCTGATATATAAAACCATCCACATCAGTAACTCCTTTTCGCTCTTCTTCTTCATTATCGAAAGAAATTCTGTAAGGCAAACCTGAAACGACCTCATCAGTCTCCTGGTCAATAATCTGATGTTTGATATAAGTAATTAATTCACCAGCACTTATTGTATGATCACTCAACTCAAAAAAAGCAATAACCCGCTGCATAACCCCATCCTTAGTAACATCACAAAACAACCTGTACTTGTGATCTACATTCAAACCACCCGTCTTAATTGTATAAGTTGCATCTACTCCTTGAGGCAGTGCAGTCCCAGCTACTAACCACCTATGGCTATAGTCCGTACTATTATAAGGAGCTGCTAGAGACAGATAGATATCATCTCCTTTCTTGACATTCAATGAGGGTGATACCCTAAGAGCTGCTTTTAATGTTGCATCGTCTGACTTACTCCATGTTAATAATGGATCAGGCTTTACTGCATCAGCAGATTCATCAACAATATCAGTACTGCTTGCCAGCTTTTCCTTCACATCGAAAAATGCAATAACTCTTTGCATTTTTCCATCTTTGGTCACATCACAGAATAAACGATGATTTTCCTGAACCTTTAATCCAGCCGTTTGTATGGTAAAAGTATTATCGGTTCCAACAGGAATATTGGTTCCAAATACTGTCCATCTATAGCTATACCCTGCGCCATTAAACGGTGACTGACTATCCAGAGAAAGGGTAATATCAGTGCCTAGAGTGACACTAAGCGAGGGTGATACTCTTAACGCATTTTCAAGATCAGCATCAGCAGCATTACTCCATGTATCTGCGCCATCGGGTTGTACCGCTTGTGCCACTTCTGGCGCTGAGGATGTTTCACTTGCCGAAGCAACTTTTTCGGTTACATCGTAAAAAGCGATAACACGTTGCATTTTTCCGTCTTTGGTGACATCACAAAAGATTCGCTGATCATTTTTGATATCTAATCCATCCGTTTTAAGAACAAAGGTGTTTTCTGTTCCAACAGGTAGGCTTGTTCCAAATGCTGTCCAGCGATAGGTATAACTCGTAGTATCGTTATAGGGAGGTATCAGAGAAAAGGTTATATCTTCTCCTAGTGGCACGCTTAATGAGGGGGATACTCTTAAAGCATTTTCTAAATCTGCATCAGCCGAGTTACTCCATGTGTCCGCCCCATCAGGTTTTACGGCGGGGTTAACCTCTGGGGTGCTTACTGACTCGTTTACACTGGCTATCTCTTCTTGAGTTGCCTCAAAAAAGGCAATAACACGTTGCATTTTTCCGTCTTTGGTAACATCGCAATAGAGCCTATAACGGTGGTCTACGATGAGATCATTGGTTTTAATGGTGTAAGTGTTATTTGTACCCGATGGAATATCTGAACCTGGTACTGACCACCGGTAAGTGTATCCGTTATCATTATAGGGTGAGGTTTTGTCGAAAGATAACTGTATCTCTTGTCCTCTGGGTACGCTCAAAGAAGGTGATACTCTTAACGCTTCTTTTAAGGTTTTGTCTGTGATCGTGCTCCAAGTATCTGTTGGATCGGGTTTTACGGCTGGAGGTAATTCACTTGTTGCTGTTTGTTCAACGGGATTAGGGTTGGGTTTAATGTTGGTTAATTGTGCTTCTGTTAACAAGTGCTTTAACGTGGTGCGCCTTCGCCTTTCCAATACCTCACTGGAGTTTTTGCCCATAGGATTAAGGGCAACCAGTGGTTTAAGGTCACCATATTTAAGAGCGACTTGTTTCATGGTAAAAGTACGAACGGGGGTTTCTGGAAAGTTTGATAAACTAAACCCATCCAGAGCATTACTGTTAAGGGCGTTGTCTATCGCTTTTTTCAGGAAACTCCCGATGAGCCTGAGCTTTTCATCTCCCGGTTTGAGTGGTGGTAATCCCTTGTCAACACGTTTTCCTGTGGTAAATTCTTGTACTTTTTCATTGAGCCAAAATTTAAGTTTTTTGTAATCATCCCTATATTTTGGGCTTGTTTTATATTCTCCGAATGTTAGGTTGCTGAATTCTTTCTGGAAGGCGTGGTATCTGAAATTGGTCATGCCAAAACTCATCCAGCGATAGTCTTCTGAAACATCATCGCGCTGGCTGGTCACCTTGATAGATTCTGTACCCTTCGTGCCTATTACCTGATTACCATGATCTACAATATCTTTATAAGCCAGTTTGGGATATTTTTTGAGGTCAGGAAATTCAGAGCTTTCATTTGCAAAATTAAGAATATAAGCCATACCTTCTTCAGCCTGATTACCGCCAAATCGTGCTGGATATAAATGAATAGAGGGTTTTTTATTACCCACCTGACGTAGTGTATTACCGGATATTTCCCCACTTAACATGCCATTAAAAACGATGGTATGTGAACCTGCTGTCTTTATATCATTGCCAATGATTTTCAAATTTGTGAAAAATCCATCTGAACTGAAGATACCTTGTAGAGGGCCTTTAGGTGAACTGACGGTGCAACCTTCTACCGTCACATTTTCTAAGATAGCTCCCGACATTTGGTCACTGATTAACCATGCCTGAGAAGGCTTTCCTGGAATCTTTACTTTACGGTCAGGATCAACCTTTTTAGGGGGTATGAGTTGAATTGCATCTCTGTGAGCAATATTGTAACTACGATTATCTATGATACTAATGCCTTTAACATGCGCATTGTTATTCCATATACGCAAAGCATCGGTCTGGTTCCCTGTTAGTTCAATAGTCTTAGGGCCAAATAGTGTACATCGACAAGCTGTAGGGTCAGTTTCCTTACAAAGGTGGGTACAGGTTTCTTCATCCAGCACGTAGAGGTATTCATCGCGTTTTTCTTTGGGCGCATGAAATTGATCTTTGTTATTCTTTAGTTGTTTTTGTTCATTAATGTAGCTGGGTAATTTGGCAACGGCATCTTCATATTTGGGTTTATATTCTGCATAGTTTTTTTCTTGATCTACCAGCTTTTTCTCAAGCTTGGATTTTTTAACTGGATCTGTTTCATTTCCGATTGCCGTTCTTATGTTTTCTATGTATTTCGGTAAATAGGTAGGCTTTGTATCATCCAGATATTTCCCATAATTTTTAATATCATCTTCGGCTAGCTTTTGTAACCGTGCATAACGAGAGTAGAGAGTATGGGTTTTGACTTTTTCGGCATCAATCATGCTGAATTTCTCCTTGGGGTAGCAGTTTCTTTTTGTTGCAGGTTGTCTGGATATTTTTCTATTAAACCCGACCGATTGTCGGTAAATATAGACCAATAATATTAATTATGCCAAAAATATTTTAAGTTTTTCTGTGTTTTTTGTGCTACTTTATCATTACGTTAGGGCGTTAACCATCTGGCAATCGCATCAGTTAGCCATTCATCATGGTTATGCTTCAAGAAAATTTATTTTAATAGAAGAGTGTTTATGATGAAGCAATTAAAACTCAATAAAAAAACAATAATGTTTATTATTACACTATTAATAATTAGTGGGTGTGAAACGAACCTTGTTACTGATTCATCTACGTCAAATAGCATTAAAGCTCCAATAAATAAACCTATTATAATTAGTAGTATGTTATTTAAAAAATTGGTTAATGAAGAGTTAAAAATAGACTTAAATGAAAAAAGTCTTGAATCACAAGCCTACCAAACTGTTGGGCTACCTGTTGCTATTGTTCCAACGGCTTTGAAACAAGCCATATTGGATCACGAACGAGATATACCCACTCCCTCTTCTCAAAAGATGGGGGTGCTTGGCAAGTGCCAGTTTATCGGTACAAGAATAGAGCTTGATGATCGTCAGCCAACAGCAGAGTGGCTGGTGACTCCTGACAACCGCTGCTCTTCCCGCTCCCCTAACAAGGTTAAAACCTACTGGATGATTCAAAAGGCGCAGAGTGGCAAACTATCCGTTCTTATTGCTGATCGTGGTAAAACGCTTTCTATCTGGAAAAAAGATAAAGCACCGTTGAGATTCATTATGACTGATATTGAAATTACCCAGCCTAGTAAGTTCACTAAAAAGCCTGTTCCTGTGATGTGCCATAAATCATGGACTTATATAAGTGGAAAATATGTAAGCAAGTATGCTGGAGTAGAGGTTTACAAAGATGATCCTATGTCACCATATAGTCAGTGGATCCCTGTGAGTGGTACAGACTCTCTGACTAATATTGATGAGAATTTTCAGTGCTCTGCTAAATAGAAAGTACACTTCATGACTTGCTGTAATTTGTGTTTCGTCACAAAAAAGGAGGATAGATACCATTGATCTATCCTCCTCCTATCTCCTGTCATATCGAGTTATTTATGCCAAATACTTACGTTTTGAAAACACTTCATATAGCGCAGGTAACACAAACAACGTCAATATCGTTGACGATACTAGCCCACCGATAACCACGGTTGCCAATGGCTTTTGCACCTCAGAACCTACACCCGTTGCCAGTAGCATTGGGATAAGCC
>JALXAX010000074.1 GCA_026991755.1 Thiotrichaceae bacterium
GAATATAAAGAGTGCATCTCCATCTGCATCACTGTCATTGTTTAATACATCAATGCTAACAGGGGTACCATTTGAGGTCGCATTATCATCTTGTGCAATCGGTGCTACATTTCCTGGTGTAACAATCACTGAAACTGTCGCCGTTACTACATGACCATGTTTATCAGAAAGGTTATAAGTAAACGTATCCGTGCCTGCAAAACCTTGATCGGGTGTATAAACAACCTGACCATTTTGAACGCTCGCATTACCATTACTAGGTTGAGTAGCCAAGTAAATAAAGAGCGTATCCCCATCTGCATCGCTATCATTGTTTAATACATCGATGGTAACGGGTGTACCATTTGAAGTCGCATTATCATCTTGTGCAATCGGTGCTACATTTCCTGGTGTAACAATCACTGAAACTGTCGCCGTTACTACATGACCATGCTTATCAGAAAGGTTATAAGTAAACGTATCCGTACCTGCAAAACCTTGATCGGGTGTATACACAATCTGACCATTTTGAACACTTGCTCTACCGTTACTAGGTTGACTCGCTACGAATATAAAGAGCGCATCTCCATCTGCATCACTGTCATTGTTTAATACATCAATGCTAACAGGCGTACCATTTGAGGTCGCATTATCATCTTGAGCAATCGGTGCTACATTTCCCGGTGTAACAATCACTGAAACTGTCGCCGTTACTACATGGCCGTGTTTATCAGAAAGGTTATAAGTAAACGTATCCGTGCCTGCAAAACCTTGATCGGGTGTATAAACAACCTGACCATTTTGAACGCTCGCATTACCATTACTAGGTTGAGTAGCCAAGTAAATAAAGAGCGTATCTCCATCTGCATCACTGTCATTATTTAATACATCAATCGTAACAGGTGTACCATCAGAGGTCGCCATATCGTCCCCTGCTACAGGGGGAACATTTACAGATGAAGCCGCAATAACTCTTATTGTGACGTTGGCTTGAGATTGAGCACCATTACTATCTGTAACGGTGTATGTGAAAGTATCTGTGCCTGTAAAGTTCTGATTAGGTGTATAAACCACTTCGCCATTAACAACTGTTGCCGTCCCATTAGCTGGCTGAGTCACGCTGGTCAATGTTAATCCATTACCTAAGTCATTATTAAGCACATCAACTGTAACAGGTGTGTTCTCTATCGTTGTCTCAGTGTCATCGGTAAGATTTGTCACTGTAGTAGGGCTAATATTATTGCCCGCTGTTGTTTGATAGGTACTGATATGTCTATTATGTCGAATAGCATTATGCAGCCCCCGCTTTACCCACGAAGGTTCTGCCTGAACAACTTCAGTTTTCCAAGTGACACTAGGCTTGCTAATACCTGCTTGTTGCACAACCACATTCTTATATTCTGTTTTATAAGCTGTCTTGTATGCTGTTTTATAAACGGTCTTAAAGCCTTCTTTACAACTTGCATCCTGTGTAATGTATTCAATATCTACACGACGGTTCTTATGACGATTGCCCTTTACATTGGCATACTTTGGTTGAGTTTCACCTAAGCCTCTAGCAACTAGTTCTGAACGATTAAATCCGTGATTAACGAAATAACGTTTAACAGCACTGGCACGACGTTCTGAAAGTACCTGGTTATGCTGCAAGCTTCCGATATCACAAGTATTACCCGTGATTCTAATATTACCTTTGTAGCCTGTGCGCCGAACCTGCGCCAACACTTGGTTTAAGCGTTTCTTAGCGGAAGGTAATAAGCGTGAGCTGTTAGCCTTAAAGAAAGTATCACTACCCAGTTCTACGGTTGATTTAACTAGCTTACATCCACGAACTTTAACTGCTTTCTTATACGCTTGCTTGTAAGGAATTTTAACTGCTTTTCTTACTGTTTTCCCTGCATGTGCATGACCTGGCATCTCAACACGGACACGTCTTGTTTCTTTATCGCTTTGATAAATATCTGCACCACCAAAGTCATATCGATAGCTCATATTCGCACGTGTATCTGTACTGTTTTTCCCAAAGCCACCTTCTTTTCTACTGGCAGCCACATCTAAAGAAACACTATGTGGTGTTCCCTGGAAAAACTTTTCTACACCAGCTGATACTGTTAATTGTTCAGGTCTGCTTTCTCCAACACCACGCTCATTATCCCAGGCATAGTCAAGACCACCACGAATACGAATATTAGAGTCAGGTAAGAAAGTACCTACTTGACCACCTACATTATATTCATAACCTTTTTCAAAGAGAGTTTGACCCTTATTAGTTCTACCAATATTACGCTTGCCTGATAGACCTTTACCGACATAGCCTTCCCAGAATCCCTTATCAATCTCCTGTCCGTAACCCACTGTTGCTCGGTCATCATCGTTTGCATTACGATCATAGGCACCAAATATCTTATTAACCCTCAGAGGTCTTCCTTGTTCATCACGACTTACCCAATGGTGATTTAAGCGTACTCCACCGGCATTAATACCTTTATCTTTACCACCAAAGTCAAAGCCTACCCAAGCATCACCTGAGGTTGCGGTATCATTACTTTCTGAGAATATGTGGCTGATATCAGCCGTACCATCAAATTCGGTATCTACACCAACACCAATGCGTGTTTGACCACCTACGTAATCAAAATTTGCATTATTGACTTCACGGAATTCATCTTTAAATTGTGGTGCATTAGCCGATTGTCCAGCAGCCAACGCAGCAGTAGAACAGAACAACAAAGGAAGATAAATCCAGCTTGGTGCTTTAGAATTATTAGAAGTCATTTATTTAGCCTCGGATAATTGGGTTGTGGCGATATTGCTCACTCTAAATAAAGCGAACTACGCACATCTTGTTATCCGCCTATGATAAAATCTCTGTGATAACCGAATAAGCCCCAACTATCAGTAAATTACTACAACTGATACCTCTCCTCTTTAAATTTATACCGTAGAAAAAGCTACAAGTGTTTCTACATTGACTTAACACACTTTACGACTCTTAATCACTGATGCTGAAGACACCTAACTTATGCTTTTTTTATTTAAACTTCAGTATGGGTAAGTACATGATTACTGGTATTCGTTTCTAAATTCGATTACTCTAAAGTGAGCTATAACACTATTTCTGAATGATTATCTTTAGAGTGATGTGTTGATGGTGGTTGATATTGGAAGCGCTGGATCTAAAAAGGGAAGTCATTTGATTGGCATTAACTCTTGATTTTGCTAAAGCTTAGCGCTCTATAGTCGTCTTGATTCTATGTAAGGATGCATATAAACCATGAAGTTTCTCAATTATTTCCCCTTGTTTGCCTTTATGCTAGCTGCATACTGGGGATTACACGTTATTAATTTTTTCCCCGAAAGAATTAATGAGATTCTATTTAATCTACGTCTTCCTTCTGGCTCTGTCTGGAAACCTACCTTTGGCGACTTATTCGTTATGCTAGGTATTCTTGTATTGTTTGTTGAGCTTTTTAAGTCCACCCGAACAAATACCACATCTATCGTTGATCACATTTTATCTACCTTTGTATTGGTTGCCTTTCTTGTGGTTTGGTTGATCTACCCTTGGGCGGGCAATTCATACTTTATGATTATTTCTATGATGACATTCTTAGATGTTATTGCAGGCTTCACCATTACCATTTCTGCAGCTAAAAGAGATATCGGTATCGGTTAGAGCAAGACCATTGTGGGCTGTTAGTCACCTCTGTGAGCCTTACACAAGATAGATAAAGTTATTTCGTGCATAAGTCTCACAAATAACAGAGCCTTTCAACTTGCTCTTGAGTGAAATAGAAGGCAATCTGTGCGTCACAATATGTTTGATGCTAGTACTCCAACAAGTTAGGTTTGATGGATACAGCGAGTCAGGAAGCGGTTAGCCGCTAGGCGCGCCTTACTGTGAATGGTTGTTCCCTTCACAAAAGGCACAACAACGTGGATGGCTGCTTCCTGGCTCGCCCGAAGGGAGCAAACCTAAGTTGCTGGAGTACTAGTTTGCTCTCGCATTATCAACTGAATATTAAACCTTGCTGGTCTATTGAGTGGGGTTATTGAAGAGAAGGAATTATGAAAAAAACCGTTCAATTCTTATTTATTAGTAGCTTATCTATTTCCTTAGTAGCTTTAGCACAACAAGCAACAGCTGGTGACTGCCAACCTGATTTTAGACTAGCAAATAATCAAGAAAAGGGAGCCTCTTTTCCAGCTACCCCCAATTTCCCTGCCTTCCCTACCCCCCCATCATTTGAGATGCCGCTAGGATCTAGCCATCAAGGCTTTATGCCGATGCCAATCCCCATGCAACCTATGCCTTTCTTACAAGCGCCTGAAGGACAATTTTCAGAATCTGTTTTCCCTGCTCCACAAATACCAGATAGCCCAACTAAGCCAACCTTTGCTCTTATGCAAATGTCAGAAACCGAAGGAATGAATCCTCCTTCTTTTCCCTCTCCGGAAAGCATGGCGCCACCCATATTTATGCAGCCTGTTCCCCCAATGGAAGCAGGCTTCATACCACCACCTCCTATGTTAGTAGGTCCAAATACGGGGTCTGCACCTATACCGATGGGGCCAATTGGATCCGTGGGGTCAGGTTTAATGCCATTTCCTCCTATGATGATAGAGCCAGGCCACCCAATGCCACCAGGCATGCTACCGCCTCTACCCATGCCAATGAATCAAGGGATGGCCTTCCCTCCTATGCCCATCATGAATCCCAATATGGGCATGATGCCACCACCTCCTATGCCAATGGGAATGCCTATGGGAATGGGAGTGCCCATGGGGCCAATAGGACCGATGCCTCCCATAAATGCAGGCATGCCGATGACCTCAATATTGCTAATGCCGCCACCTCCTGCGCCTATGCAAGCTATGCCACAAACCATGCCGGCACCTTCACAACCACCTCAGGAATTTAAGGCTCCTGTTATTGAAGTTGCTCCACTCCCTGTTCCTCTTGTAGGCACTGCCAAAGAGGCTGCGGAAACCGCTGAAAAGGAAAAAGCGGCTCAAGAACTGGCTGCATTAAAAGAACAACAAGCTAAACTAGTAGCTGAAATGAAAGCAGCTACCGCTGACCAAGATAATGATGGCGTAGTCAACATGTCCGATCAATGTGCTAATACCCCAGAAGGTACTTTTGTTGATATTCGTGGATGTAAGGCTGATAAAGACAAAGATGGCATCGCTGATAACATAGATCAATGTGGGGGCTCACCACAAGGTAGCCCAGTCAATGAGCAAGGATGTCCTATTGATTCTGATCACGATGGCATCGCTGACATTCAAGATAAGTGTCTAGATACAAAAGCGAATTCTCGCGTTGATGCTACGGGTTGTTCACTAGATTCTGATAATGATGGGGTTACTGACCAGCTTGATAAATGCCCTGCATCATCACCTGGTATTCCCGTTGACGCTACCGGTTGTAGTGCTGATTCCGATAGAGACGGCGTAGTTGATATTAAGGACCAATGCCTCGAAACACCTGCGGGAGCAGATGTTGATCTTGGAGGATGTCAGAAAAAGCCTGATACCTCATCTCTGGATAAGTTAAAAGCCGATCACCTTCAATTACTTAGTAATTTCCAATCAGCTACATCTGATACTGATAAAGATGGGGTTGTTAATATTTCAGACCAATGCCCTCAAACTCCAGAAGGTAGCAAAGTTGATTTCAAAGGATGTCAGCTTGATAGCGATCAAGATGGCGTTGTAGACGGACAAGATCAATGCCCTGAGTCCGCAATAGGGACTGCTGTTAATGAGCTGGGCTGTGCTATCGACACAGATAAAGATGGGGTAGCAGATGCTGCGGATAAGTGCCCTACTTCACCAGAAGGCTCTGCCGTGAATGCTGAAGGTTGCCCTGCTGATTCTGATAAAGATGGCGTAGCTGATGCGGATGATAAGTGTCCTACTTCACCCGAAGGCTCTGCAGTGAACGCTGAGGGTTGTCCCGCTGATACTGATAAAGATGGTGTAGTTGATGCAGATGATAAGTGTCCTACTTCGCCCGAAGGGTCTGCCGTAAATGCCGAGGGTTGCCCTGCTGATTCTGATAAAGATGGCGTAGCTGATGCGGATGATAAGTGTCCTACTTCGCCCGAAGGGTCTGCCGTCAATGCCGAAGGTTGCCCTGCTGATACCGATAAAGACGGGGTAGCTGACACTGACGATAAATGTCCAACCTCACCCGAAGGATCAATGGTCAATGCAGAAGGTTGCCCTATAGACAGCGATAAAGACGGTATTGTTGATACTGATGACAAGTGTCCATCATCTCCTGCTGGTGCTCCAGTAGATAATACGGGTTGTCCTGTAGACTCTGACAAGGACGGCGTAACAGACCTTGAAGACCAATGTTTAACAACAGCAGAAGGCGTCAAAGTAGATGCTAAAGGTTGTGCTCTGGATGCTGATAAAGATGGCGTAATGGATAATATTGACAAGTGTTTAACCTCACCTAGCGGCTCACCTGTTGATGCTACGGGTTGCCCTGTAGATTCTGACAAAGATGGTGTAACTGACCTTGAAGACCAATGCTTAACAACAGCGGAAGGCGTTAAAGTAGATGCTAAAGGTTGTGCTCTGGATGCTGATAAAGATGGCGTAACCGATGACGTAGACAAGTGTTTGACCTCACCTAGCGGCTCACCTGTTGATGCTACGGGTTGCCCTGTAGACTCAGACAAGGACGGAGTGACTGACCTTGAAGACCAATGTTTAACAACTCCAGCAGGAGCTAAAGTTGACAACAAGGGGTGTGAACTAGATTCAGATAACGATGGTGTAGTTGACTCAACCGATAAATGCCCTGATACGAAAGCAGGAGAGAAAATTGATACCGCAACAGGTTGTGCTCCAGATGCTGATGCCGACGGTGTATCTGACCTGAAAGACTTATGCCCTGGCACAGAGTCTGGCAAGGATGTGAATGAAGTAGGCTGTGCTAGTGATGAAAACATCAGCTTAAAAGGCGTTAACTTCAAAACTGCATCCGCTGAACTAACAGCAACTTCTCTACCTATTTTAGATGAAGCTATTGAAAGTCTAAAACGCCACCCCGGTATTAAACTACGCGTAGCAGGTCATACCGATAGCTCGGGTGATGATGCTCTCAATATGAGCCTATCTAGTAAACGTGCAGTAACGGTTATGAAGTACCTCATCAGCAAAGGGATTGCTTCAGATACTTTAACCGCTAGTGGTTTTGGTGAAACCAAGCCTATCGCTGATAATGCTACCGCTGAAGGTCGTGCGACCAATCGTCGAGTTGAATTAGAGATACGCAAGTAAACTACTTATAAACCCACTTTAGTGAGCCTTTCGCGAAACTAAAGTGGGTTTTATATTATGGCAAAATATCAAACCAAGAAACGCTTCGGGCAACATTTTTTAAATGATCATTCGGTCATTAGGAATATTGTAACCAGCATCTATCCTAAAGCCGATGACACCCTTATTGAGATTGGTCCTGGCTTAGGCGCGTTGACTTTTCCTCTATTGGAAAAAATAGATCATTTACATGTCGTTGAAATAGACCGAGACATCATCCAACGATTAAGAGATCGTCAAGATGCTCGCATTACTATTCATGCTATTGATGCACTCAAGTTTAACACCCAGTCAATTCACCCTGATGAGGGTAGGTCACTGCGTATTGTAGGTAATCTTCCTTATAATATTTCTACTCCACTTATCTTTCACTTATTAGAATCCTCCTCTTCTATTTTAGATATGCATTTTATGTTACAAAAAGAAGTGGTCGATAGAATGACGGCTGTACCCCATACTAAGTTGTATGGAAGGCTGTCGGTGATGGTGCAGTATCATTGCCAAACCCAAAGCCTGTTTAATGTACCTCCTAGTGCATTTAGCCCTCCACCCAAAGTGGACTCTGCGGTTATTAGGCTAACCCCTTGGGCAACCAAACCCTATATTGCTAAAGATGAAAAAGCCTTATCACACTTGGTGAATCAAGCCTTTATGAAGCGCCGAAAAACAATTCGCAACGCGCTCAAAGACGTCCTTAATCAAGAGCAAATAGAGCAAGCAGGGGTTGACCCAACCTTGCGCCCTGAGAATCTAACAGTAGAAAACTACGTTAATTTAAGCGCCCAGCTTTGAGTGAACACTCATTATGACACCCGTTCCACTCAGCTTATATATCCACTTTCCTTGGTGTTTACATAAATGTCCTTACTGTGATTTCAATTCACATCAAGTTCCAAAAGACACTCCTGAAGATCGGTATATTCAAGCCTTGCTACGAGATTTAGAGCAGGAGCTACCTGCTATTTGGGGGCGTCCATTACATACTGTTTTTATTGGGGGTGGCACGCCAAGCCTGATATCTTCCAAAGGTATGCGCACGCTAATGCAGGGTATTAATGCACTGCTTCCCATGCGACCTACTATGGAAATCACACTAGAAGCGAATCCTGGCACCTTTGAACAAGAGCGCTTTGATGCCTATCGACAAGCAGGGATAACCCGCTTATCTATCGGTATTCAGAGTTACAACCCGCAACAGTTACAAAAACTTGAGCGTGTTCATAACAGCCAAGAGGCACACCAAGCCGCGAAAATAGCAAAACAAGCGGGTTTTGATAACTTCAACCTTGATCTCATGTTTGGCCTTCCGCAGCAAACACTCGTACAAGCATTGGATGATTTACAACAAGCCATCGACCACCAACCTCCTCATCTGTCGTGGTATCAACTGACTTTGGAACCTAATACTTTATTCCACCATCACCCCCCCAACTTGCCTGATAACGATGATATCGCTGACTTTCAGGATGTAGGCATTGAGTTGCTGTCGCAAAACGGATATAGCCAATATGAAGTATCCGCTTATGCACAACCCCATAAACACTGCGCCCATAACAGAAACTACTGGGAGTTTGGCGATTACATCGGAATAGGAGCGGGCGCGCATGGGAAGATCACCACAGGAAACCGCATCGTAAGAACCATGAAACCCAAGCATCCTGAAACCTATATAGACGCTTGTATTAATGGCATAAAAAACGGAGAAAAAACGACCATTCGATCAGTCGAAACGGAGCTATCTGATAAAGATAAATGCTTTGAATTTATGCTAAATGGTTTACGTTTGAAGAATGGAATTAGTAAAAACTTGTTTTTACAACGTGCTTTTTTACCTCTTGATGCTTTAATAGAAGGCGTGGATAAAGCTAAAGCCAAGGGATTATTATTAGAAACAGAAAGCCATTATCAATTAACACCGAAAGGCTGGAATTTTCTTAATGAGGCGGTTGAGTGCTTCCTTTAAATGCTTATCAAGTAGAGCACACTAGTGACGTTACTTTCCCACTTATGAATATTTCCTTGAAGCATCAAACCTGTTACCTTAAGTCAACAGCATAGCTATTTTTATTCGCTATCTTCGTATAGAATCCCCATCACAGTTTGCTTTCCATTATATTATGACCTCAATACTCGTACAAAAACACCCTATTAAAGGTACTCGTGAATTTCAACTTGTCGATGATGAAATTCAGTACACTTTCAAGTCTCCCTTCAAAACCAATTCGCTATGTGTTCTTTTTTCTGTATTGGATCCAGAGCCCATTATCTCTGGTTCTACACTTTCATTTATAAGTAAAGTGAATAATGAACCACTGGTAGAAATGTTCCTTGATAAGCCAGACAAGAAGACATTCGATCAGTTTGTTAAAAACGTACAGCTGAAAATTATTGAAAATGATTTTGGTCGTTTTCGCGTTGGAGAAAAAGGAATTGATGTAGATATCGCAAGGCTGGATGAATCTATTGAGATGCTGCAGAAAAACGTAGACCCAAACGAAATTGAATTATTACTATCCGCATTAGTTGAACTTCAAACAAAACCCGATAACATTCAATACCAGAAAAATGTCGCTGATGCGTTTAATGATCTTGGTTTTGCTCAAAGCCAAGTAATCATTTATGCACCCTATATCAACTTTATGTTTTCTGGGTACAAATATTCCTTGTGATACACATATTCAAACGAGACAAATGACTATGCCCACAAAAATAGAAGTATATGGCACGACCACTTGTAGTAAATGCGTTAGTGTCCGAGAGTTTTTGGATACGAAAAATATCAAATATACTGCATATATGATTGACTTGATGCCACTTGAAAAAGACGAAATGATTCAGCGCACTGGACTCAAATATTATCCCCAAATATTCATTAATGGTAAGTATATAGGGGGAGAAGAAGAGCTTCTTATGCTGGATTACGAAGGGAAGTTGCAAGCGTTATTGGCTGTTTCATTTAACCTGACCCATGACTCCACTACGGCATAGAGAATAAATTAAATAGTGTAACTACCCATTGTTAACTAACCTCCAACAGGAGAACAATAATGGGAACAACAATGAACGAAAAGAAGCTAAAAGTACTAGCAAATGAGCTAGCCAAAGACCTTAAAACACCAGAAGATTTAACTGAACTGACAGCACAAACTCGCAAAAATAACAGTAGAAGCAGCGTTAAATGCAGAGCTAGATCATCACCTTGGTTACACTCATTCAAAGCATAAAGGTCACCAATCATGTGATAGCCGCAATGGCTATAGCACTAATACGCTCAAAGGCAATCATGGCTCTATTGAAATACAAACACCCCGTGATAGCAATGCCAGTTTTGAACCTCAAATCGTTTCCAAGTGTCAAACACGTATCACAGGAATGATGATCAATTGCTAACGCTTTATACCAAAGGCATGAGTACACATGATATTAAGTAGTGCTTTTCTATGACATGTTTGCTGTAGAAATATCTGCAGGTCTTATCTCTAAAAAATGGACGATGCAAAGACAAAACTGGAAACTCGGCAATGAATCATTTTATGATCGAATTTGAAGAGCAATTAGCTCCTTATCTTTAATGGGTAGTTGCAGAGAATTATTTACAGGCTCTGGCGCATTTGATGAGTCTATTTTCTATATGACGTTCTCTCAGCCAGTTGTCATGCGCTTCACTGAGATAAGCACTATCGGCATAGACCGCAGACTCGTTGCCATCAAGTAAATCAGTGAAGCATTTGGAATCATGAACATTGCCCGCTGAGTAGTCGGTAGATTTGAAAAGACCGTCTTCTTCAACATTAATATGAGCTTTAAAACCGTAAGAGACCTTTGCGCTTCCGCAAGCTTTTATGCCTATGAGGCTCGCTGGATAATTTGCAAAAAATCTTAATAACTGTGCTCGTTTTAATTTTTTCTTGATAATTTTTCCATCGCGATCATGTGTATATAAGTGGAAAATACTCTTTGCTATATTTAAGCCAATTACACTATCCTTTCATGTTGGACTCCTCTTTTTTTCTGTTATCGATGTAATTTCGGAGTGGTGCATTATGACACCGTGTCCATATCATCAGGGTACTGCTTGAGGTAGCCTGAGCGGAGTCGAAGGCGGTGCTTGTATGTGAAGACTTTTGCAACCATTAATATAAAGCGACTGTTCAGCCAGCTGAGCATTAATCTCAGACAGTAGCTTATCCATCAGTGAAAGAGATTCCAGTGTCTGGTGAAATCACCAGAAGCTACTATGGTCAGGAACGGATTCAGAAATATCCAGATCAATGAAACGACAAAAAGAAGGTCCCGTGCCAGTTGTTATTCTAAGGCGGGGTCACTGAGCTTGTACCAACTTTGCAGCAACAGCGCTTTGAACATGAGTAAAGGAGGCCAAGCCTTTTCTCCTTTAGATTTATTGTGTATCTGAGAAAGCTAACCTTCAATGCGTGACCAGTCGATTAAATGGTTCACATCATCTAGCTCATGTAAGGCGGCATGATCGATCAAAAAGGCGTTTGCAAAACTTTGTTATTCTAGTGATTTCCATGCCATTGTGGGATGCTCCTTGTGTTGAAGCCTTTAGTTTCTCAAATTTCTATCTTTGAGGGAGTCTTTCGTGCAAAGGTCTCAAAATACTATTTAAGTTCTAACTTAGCAACATTACTGTTGTCTTGCCAAGAGTCACCATAGTCGTAGTCATATCCATAGCCAGATTTCTTACCTTCTCTTGCTTTGGTAAGCACAAAGCCAATGACATTACCGTAACCCATTTTCAAGCGCTCTATTGCACCTAAAATGTGTTTCTTTTCAGTTTCATGGCTCGCGACAACAAATAGTGTTGCGGTTGATCTATTAGATAATACTAAAGCGTCAGCAAGTCCCATTACAGGGGGAGAGTCAATGATGACAAGGTCATAAGCATCGGCAGCTTGTTTTAGTAAATCGAGCATTGCATTACTAGATAAAAAGTCAGCAGGGTTGGATGTAAATGGCCCTGATGTAATAGCGGTTAACCCTGGTATATGTGTATTTGTTTCGATTTCACTTACACTGGCTTCTTCACTAATGTAGTTACTAAGACCCACCTTATTTTTCAGTTTTAGATATTTATGTAATGAAGGTTTACGTAAGTCAGCATCAATAAGTAAGACAGATTTTCCTGATTGAGCAAATACGATAGCAAGGTTTATAGCCGTGTTACTTTTACCTTCGCCAGAGCTAGAGCTAGTTAAGTGTAGCAGCTTAGGTACGCCTTCAGGAGTGGCAAACAACATATTAGTACGCAAAGATCTAAATGCTTCTGCAATCGCCGAAGATGTTTGTTCTGTCACTAGAACGGCTTGCCGCTGATTCTTTTTTTGGCTTGATAGTCTAATGTTTGGAAAAATTCCAAGTACAGGAAGGTCTGTAAGTTTTTTGAGATCATCCACAGATTTAATTCGATCATCTGAATGTTCTAACAGCAGTGCAAGTAGGCTACCAAGCATTAAACCAAGTAATATACCGATGATTAAGTTTAATTTTGTATTGGGCTTGTACTTTTTGAAGGGGTCAAATGCAGTATCAACGATTGAAACGTTGTTAGTACCAACACCCCCAGCTACTCCCACCTCTTTCAAGCGTTGTAGCAAGCCTTCGTACAGCTCTCTATTCGTTTGTACTTCACGCTGTAAGGTATTGTGGCCTAAACTGCGGTCACGAGAATCAAGTAAACGTGCCTTCTCACGACTGAGCTCAGCTTTAAGCTCTTTTTCACGCTGAGTAGCCGCAATAAATCTTGACTTTAAATCCTGACTTGCCCCTGATTTAACCAGCTTTAGCTCTCTATTAAGACTTGATTGGGTGGAACGAATTTGGTTTTGCAGCTCACGCATAAGCGGGTAGCTGGGTTTATAAATTTGTAAATTTTCTTGATATTTTGTACGTAACCGTTGTAAGTCAGCTTTTAGTGTTTGAATAACGACATTGTCAAGTGAGCGAATAGCACCTGATGCACCACCTCGTTGTCTATAAGCTGCTTCTGCATCAATGCGTGATTTCTTAGCTTCTGCATAGGCTCTATTAATAACTTCCAAACTATCTGCAATTAATGTTTTTTTACCACCTGTATTTATAATACCCTTTTCACGTTCATGCTTAACAAGCCGTGCTTCCGACTCTTGCAGTTTACTTTTTACAAGTACTAGTTGCTCTCTTAGCAGCTTTTTAGCATCATCTGCAGCATTAATTCTTCCATCAATATTCATTTTGATGAAGTTTGTAGTTAGGCTGTTCACAATCGCTGAAGCAAGTTTTGGGTCTTTTGCCTCATAATAGATATTCACAAGCTGAGACTTTCCGACAGGTTCTATAGTTAGTCCTTTAATAAAGGCAAGTTCTGCAGGGGGTAGAGTGGGTTTTCCCGATAAATTATCTTCTTTGTTAGATTTAATTTTCTCTTTTATATCGGCTATAAAACCAGCATAGAATGGCTTGGACTTTTTTTCATTCTCTTCATTTAACAAAGTAGCTTCCAAGTCCAAGCTATCGATGACACGTTTAGCTAAAGCACGACTTTTAAGAAGTTTATACTGTGTTTGCATAAATTCTTTAGTTTCTTGATAACCCTTGGTTGCAGAGACGCCAAAATCAACTATTTGTTTATCATTGGGGTCAATTTTTATGGTGGCTTGAGCACGGTAAATCGGCGTCATAGAAAGTGAAATTAACAGAGAAATAAGAGCCATTAGCCCAGCTATTCCGGCAATAAACCATTTTCTACGCCCCAAAGATGCTAATAAGTCTCTTACATCAGAATCTTTACTTGTTCCAACAGGTGGTTGGGTTGGATAACGATTTAGTGGTTCGTTGCTGATGGGTGAAATCGCTGTAGAGCTTGCATTACTGTCTAGGGCAATAATCTGAGTGTCGTATTGTTGTTTCATTATTTGCAAACCTTACTATTGCAATTTTTATTAAGAATGTATGCACAATCTTTGCTAAATAGCTGAAGTACTTCACTGACTAGCAACTTAAGCTATACATTGATTCTCTGATGATTTTACTAGAATACTAATGTAATAAAGCTAGCTGAGGTTGATAAGAGTGAACACGTTAAATATTTACACACTATATAATAGTACAATTATAATTCCATGGAAACACGACGAGTAGCATCGAATTTATGAGGGCAAGGTAAATTATTAACTTTCAGCATGATATCTTATTATTAGACCTGATTTGTATAATTAATACGTATCATGACATCGGTGTCTAGGAGCTTGTCCGAAAACTAAGAAGCTACTACAAATCTCTGAACATCATAATTTGACCTCATTGAAATCGTTAAATAGCTACGGCTATTCGCCCCTTCCAATAATCTCAGGTTATGATGCTCCTGTGATTTTCGTTACGCTTCCAGTTCTCGGACAAGCTCCTAGGGGGTAGAAATATGCTCACCACCATAATCATAAATATAGCTTGATGACCTCTGTTTACGAGCCTTGGTGAAAGCAAAACCAATAACGTTTCCATAACCCATGCGAATACGAGATAAAGCATTACTTAGCTGACTCTTTGTGGTTTGATGGCTTGCAACCACTAATAAGGTAGCTGTTGAACGGTTAGCTAAAACTAAAGAGTCTGCTAGACCGACGACGGGTGGGGAGTCTACAACAACGAGATCATATTTATCAGATGCTTGCTTGAGTAAAGTGACCATTTCATCACTGGATAACAGATCTGCAGGTGTTGATTGAACGGCTTCGCCAGCTATTACTGTTAGGTTGTTAATAGGTGTGGGTGTTTCCATGTCGTTGAGATGTCTACCTTCTATCAAGCCTGTCGCGAGGTTGGTTGTGTTTTCTAGTTGTAAATAACGTTGAATAGAAGGTTTTCTGAGATCAGCATCAATCAGCAAAACAGATTTCTTAGTTTGGGCAAAAACACTTGCTAGGTTAAGAGCGGTGCTACTTTTTCCTTCATTGGCTTCTGAGCTTGTAATATGCAAAATCTTTGGTGTTCCTTCGGCTGTTGCAAATTGCATGTTAGTTCGTAGTGACCTATAAGCTTCTGCCATAGATGAAGCGGCATTTTCAATAACGAGACTAAATCCACGCTTTTTGGTAAGCTCCTTGGAAAAAGGAAAAATACCCAAGATAGGTAGGTCGGATATTTTTGCTATATCCTCTACAGACTTAATACGCTCATCTTTATGTCCTAGTAGGAGCACTAATAAAGAGGAAGAAAAGAATCCTAACAAAGCGCCTAGTAATAAATTAACTTGAGTATTTGGGCTATGCTGGGAAAAAGGAGGAACGGCCGGATCAATAACAGAAATATTGTTTTTATCGACACCGCCAGCAACTTTCACTTCTTTTTGACGTTTTAACAAGTTCTCATACAAATTACGACTAGCCTCAACTTCATGTTGTAAAGATTGATATTCAATGGTGTTATCTCTAGAGGCTATAGCTTCTAATTTAACTTTATTGAGCTCCTGAGTAAGAGCAGCTTCATTGCGGCGTGCGATATCTAGACGAGTTTTTGATGGGTTAATGGTTGATTGAGCAGCGATAGCAGTATTATATGAATCTTTCAGGCGCTTTTTCTCAGTACTAATATCTTTTTTAACCTGATTTATTTTGCCTTGAATCTCTGTCATCAGAGGGTATGCAGGCTTATAAATTTTTAGGTTTTCTTGGTAGGATTTGTTAAGAGACTGAAGTTGTTTATTTAAAGCGGTAAGCGATGGGCTGGTAGTAACCCTCTTAATTTTATTTGTGGACTTTGGCGTGTAGGCAGCTTCTGCAGCAATGCGTGCTTGAGTAGCTCCCGATAATGCTATATTTAATTGGCTGAGCTTTTGGTCTATAAGTGTTTGATTGCCCGTATTAACAATGCCTTTACGTTTTTCAAAAGCAATCATTGATTGTTCGGTTTGTTGAAGCTTAGCTTTCGCCTCGGCTATTTCGTCTTTTAGAAATGATTTTGCATGCGATGCAGAGTCAAGTCTCCCATCAAGGTTCATCGTGATGAAGTTTTGGATGAGGCTATTAACGATAGTCGATGAAAGTTCTGGATCTTCAGCATCGTATGCGACATTAACAAGGTATGATTTACCCATGGGTTCAATATGTAGGCGATCCGTAAAAGACTGTTCTAGCGTAGAGGCTTGAGGACGACCAGGTTGTGACACAATGGTTTTGTTAGGATCACTTTTAGTGCCTCTCAGAATGTCTTTTAATTGTTGTAATTGTTTGGCAAAGAAGGGGTTAGCAGTCTCAGTAGTTTGCGTTTGAGTAATAGATTGAGTTGAGTTTAAGTCAAGACTATCAATAACCTTTCGTGCCAAGGAGTTGCTTTTTAGGAGCTTGAGCTGTGTACGAAAATATTGCTCAGTCTTGGAAGCACCACCACCTGAGACCTCAAAATCCAACAATTTATTTTCTTCTGGAGATATTTTAATGATTGCACTGGCGCGATAGAGAGGAATAGTTGATAGAGTGACTAATAAACTGATTAATACGCCCAATAATGTTAACGCAAGTATTAAGCCTTTACGTTCGTATAAGGTTTGCAATAAATCACGTAGCTCGGTGTCTTTTTTCTTATTGTCAGTGGAGCCATAAGTACCAGCTATCTGTGGTTGTGCATGCTGGGTGCTGATGCTCGTATTGTTGGAGCTATCAATTTCAATTATTTGAGTATCTTGATGTGTATTCATTAGATTTAATTTGTAATTCTTGGGGAAAGCCGCAGGGTGATTCTAGTCTATTTATGAGTATTAATACAGTCTAATATAGAGACAATTGAATTTGTTGACCTTTTATCTAATTGCTCGGTTATTTTATTCGCCTTAATGCAAATAAACCCATTAACAAAAAGAGTATCACAGGGAAGAACGCACTTAATAAAGGAGGAAAACTATAAACGATTCCTACTTCATTAAGAATTCGATTAATCAAGAAAAAGACAATACCAACGGTAATCCCTATAAATAGCCTTAGACCCACACCTGTACTACGCTGTGAAGAAAATAAAAATGGCATGGCGAGTACAAGCATCACCAATGCTGAAAAAGGGATTGAGAGGTGTTTCCAAAAAGCAAGTTTGAATTTGTCTGCACTTAGGTTATTACTTTCTTGATGATCGATTAACTTTAAAAGTTGAATAGAAGATAGATATTCAGGGTTAGCAACGGTTACTTTAAGAATATCAGGGGAAATTAATACTCCGGTAGAAGCCGTATCAACAGTATCTATTTGTATACTTTTAGCCTTAAAAGTACGGGTGGTTATTTGATGCAATGTCCATTGGTTATTTTCGAACTCTGCTGATTCAATAGTGGTTAGGTCTTTGAGCTGCTTGTAGTCTTTAGATACACGATAGATGGTGATATCAGCTAACTGCTGACTTGAGATTATTTTTCCAATCTGAATTATCTCTTGTTTTTCTTTGACCCATAGACCGCGATCAGATGTGATTGTAACCCTGTTATTCTTTTGAACTGCTTTAAAGTTAGTAGCATATCGGTCAGTCGCAGGAACAACCCATTCCCCCAGAGCAAATGACAGAAGTGCGAGGAATATGCCTAATTGTAATGTGGCGATAACAATTTGCTGAATGGATACACCCGCAGCACGCATGGCAGTGAACTCTGAGTTGGCTGTTAATCTGCCTAAGCCAAGCAGCGTTCCAACTAAAACGGAGGTTGGGAAGTATTCATACAGTCTCTCGGGTAACGTATAAACAGTGTAAAGTACAGCTTGCATACTGCCATAAGCTGCATTAGTTTCTTCAAGCTCACTGATTAAACCAAAAAAGCTGTCTAGTAACACTAGCGCAAACCAAGCCATGACAATTCCACCTAAGGCATTTTTCCATAAGTATCGGTTAAGAATATTCATGAAGCTGTACTCGCATGGGGATCAACCAGCTTTCTTTTTGTATAACGGCGTTTAAGCATCCATAGGCCAAGTGCAATGAAAATCAAATGTACCCACCACAGCCCCACCCAACTGGGCATGGTTGCTTTTTCTATCATGGATTCTGCAGTAATAAGTAAATTAAAATAAACCGCGAATAACAAAATACCTAATGCAAGCTTTCCAAAACGACCTTGTCGTGGTGTTGAAAAACTCAATGGAAAAGCTAAAAATGCCATCACAGGTGCGGCTAGAATAACGGCAAAACGCCAATGTAATTCAGCCTTTGCTGCCAATGAGGTTTCTTTAAATAATTGTAAGGTAGGGAGAGCATCCAGTTTGGTTGAAGAAGATACATTGATAGGGGGTACACGCACACCGTGCTCAGCAAAACGGAATACCTCAAATGCGTCTGTTGTTAAGTCACGTCCATAACGGCTGCCATCATTAATTTGTAAAACGCGATCACCACTTCTCTTGTCGATAAATAAAATAGCACCTTCGGCAAGAATAATATTTTCCTCATTGCCTTTCTTCGTATGCATGAAGAAGCGTTGCATAACCACCTGTTTTTCATCGAGGTCTTCGACAAATAGAGTAAATTGATTACTCCCTCGGCCTGATTGCATAAATTCACCTACAGGAATACCCGCAGACTCAGGTCGTTGGCGCACCTCATCTCTTATATCGCTATTGAGGGCTTCGACTTGTGGCACAACCCATAACACCAATACAGCAACGACAATCGTTAGGGGAACTACAAAACGAGCAATACCTTTATAGAACTCAGCAGGCCCAGTGCCTGCGGCATTGAGAGCTTCCATTTCATGATCTTGATAGAGTCGCCCGAAAGCTAGCATCATGCCAATCAACAAAGCAATAGGTACTAGCTGCAGCCCTCCACTAATAGAGCCAAGCAGTACCATTTTGCCTAGTACATCAATGGGTAAATCGCCAGTACTGACTTTTGCTAGTAATTTAACAAAGGTATTACCGACAATAATGAGCAAAAGAATCAACATGGTCGCAAAGAAGGACCATTTTATTTCTCTAGCAATGTAGCGTTGGATGATCATTAGCAATGAGTCGTAGGGTGAGTGTGGGAATAATCGTTATAAAAGTCGATATCTTTGGTTTTAAACCGTTTATGTGTCCATAAATATTGAGCTGGAAATTCTTTTACTTGAGATTCTATCAGTTGATTGATACGTAAAGTATCGGCTTCGATATGGTCACTGGGGAAGTTATCCAAGGGTGGCAGGAAACGTAATAGATAATGAGTGTTATCTTTTGAGCGTACCGTAAAAAAAGGGATAACTGTAGCTCCAGAAATAGTCGCGAAACGAGAAGTAGCTGAGTTAGTCGCGGTTGGTACACCAAAAAAAGGTACGACAACACTATTTTTTCCAAGATAGCTTTGATCTTGGGCATACCACAAAGGAAAGCCTGCTTTTAAGCTTTTAATCATCTCTCGTACTTGTAGCTTTGGAATGGCTTTTCCATAGCGTTGCGTGCGAACTTTAGCCACTTGGCTTTCAATCAGTTTATTTTGGTGAGGGCGATAGACGACATGCAAAGGTATTTCGGGCTTTAACAGTGTTAGCAAACGTCCGCCTAATTCCAGGCTAGTAAAATGTGCACTCAATAAAATAATACTTTTGTTGTTTTCAAGTGCACGGGTTAAATATTCCTCACCTTCGGTTTTCATTAAAGGTAGCAGCATTTTTTCAGATGCCCACCAACTCATCGCTGCTTCAAAAAAGCCTTGAGCTAAAGAGACAAAGTGCTGACGGTTTAATTGTTCGCGCTCAATGGGAGTCAGCTCAGGAAATGCTAGTTCTAGGTTGATACAACAGATACGACGACGTTTTTTCAATAGCCGATAAAGAAGGTTTCCTAGCCCCTTGCCAAGTGACATTTGCACTTGCCAAGGTAGAAAGGTAATAAGCCGCAGTAACCCTAAGCTCATCCAGACTAGCCAGTAACGCGGGTGAAAGTAGCTCATTAAAAATTTAGTGGTGAAAAGAGATTAGTCTTCCAGACGATACAAGGTTCCGCAATAAGGACAACGTATTTCCTTATGAGTAGCTTCTTCAATCGCCAGAAAAACACGGGGGTGAGAGCACCAAATTGCAGACTCGTCAACGGGGCAATGCAGTGGTAGATCTTTCTTATGGACAACCACCTCTTTAAGCGTATTTAGCTTTTTAAAATCATCGAGAGATTTTGATTCTGCGTGTGCCATCGTATGTACCACCTCGTTTGGATATGAGTTTGTAATTTATTACACCAGAGTACCATTTACAGGTGTTAGCCAGTGTGAATAGCGCTCAGCGCGTCCGTGAACCACGTCGAAATAAAGCGTTTGAAGCTTTTCGGTTATCGGCCCACGACCACCTTCGCCAATCACACGGTTATCAACTTCACGAATAGGCGTAACTTCAGCTGCTGTTCCGCTAAAGAAAGCTTCATCAGCAATATACACTTCATCGCGTGTAATTCGCTTCTCAACAATCTGATAACCCAGATCATTGGCTAATGACATCACCGTATTACGTGTAATGCCGTTTAATGCTGATGTTAAATCGGGCGTATAAATAATGCCATCTTTAATAATAAAGATATTCTCACCGCTACCTTCGGCCACATAACCTTCGTTATCCAGAAGCATCGCCTCATCATAACCATCGGTTAGCGCTTCTTGCAGAGCAAGCATAGAATTAATGTAGTGACCGTTCGCCTTCGCTTTACACATGCTGATATTAACATGATGACGAGTAAACGAAGAGGTTTTGATGCGAATGCCGTTGGTCATATTATCTTCACCCAGATAAGACCCCCATTCCCATGCAGCTACAATACAATGTGTTTTTAAACCGTCTGCTCTTAGACCCATACCTTCCGAACCATAAAAACACATAGGGCGTAAATATGCTGAATCTAGATTATTTTCTATAATCGATGCAATTTGCGCCTGATTAATGTCATCTTTACTAAAAGGCATATTCATTCGCATAATCTTTGCAGAATCGAATAAACGATTCGTATGGTCTTGCAGACGAAAAATAGCCGGTCCCTGATCTGTATGGTAAGCGCGCACACCTTCAAACACACCCATGCCGTAATGCAAAGTATGGGTTAATACATGAATGTTAGCTTCTCGCCATGGCACCATTTTTCCGTCAAACCAGATAAGGCCGTCGCGATCATCCATTGTCATTGTTACTTCTCCGCTTTATAATTTTTGGCGTTTAGAATACACGCAGTTAGGGGTTATGGCTAGACTTCTGGGCGTTACTTTTATCGTAATGACTTGCGCTGTTATCGCTTTAAGCGTTGCCCTTATCCGATGCGCTAGCTCTCATGTATACTTCTACTGACATAAGTCCTCTAAATAACAGGAAATAAAACGTAACAATATGCGGATTAACTTCACAAAAATGCATGGATTAGGTAATGATTTTGTCGTCATTGATGCCACACGACAGAGTATTAACTTAACACCACAACAAATCCAGTTTATTGCCAATCGTCGATTTGGCGTGGGGTGTGATCAGCTATTGCTTGTTGAAGCAGCAGATAGGGATGATGTCGACTTTCGTTATCGTATTTTCAATGCAGATGGTGGTGAGGTTGAGCAGTGCGGCAATGGAGCACGCTGTTTTGCACGTTTTGTACAAGAGCAAGGGCTAACTGATAAGAACACCATACCCGTAAGCACGAATACAGGAAAAATCACTTTACAAGTTTTAGACAATGGTCAAGTGTGTGTCGATATGGGCGTGCCTCGTTTGCAGCCTGATGAAATTCCCTTTGTTTCTGATCATCAAGAAACCGTCTATACTCTATCTATTGGAATAGATGCTGGAAGCGTATCTGAGAACATATCCTCAAGCGTTGAAATCAGTGCTGTATCGCTAGGGAACCCACATGCCGTATTGCTAGTGGAGGATATTGATACCGCCCCCGTTGAAAGCCTAGGGCCAGTCATTGAGCAACATCCCCGATTCCCCAACAGAGTTAACACGGGCTTTATGCAAGTAGTTGATAGAAATAACATCCGATTAAGAGTCTACGAACGTGGCGCGGGTGAAACTCAAGCTTGTGGAACAGGCGCTTGTGCAGCCGTAGTTTCGGGTATACTCCGAGGCTTATTAGACAATAAAGTACGTGTTAATTTGCCAGGTGGCGAGCTTAATATACAATGGCAAGGAATTGGAACATCTGTTCTAATGACAGGGCCCGCTGAAACAGTCTTTACAGGAAGCATGACATTATGAGTCAGACAAAAACAGAAGCAAACAGCGCAGCTGACATCAATGAAGAAGACATCGCGGGCTACCTAAAAACCCATCCAGACTTTTTCTTGCGTCATGAAAGTATTCTTGAAACCATAAAAGTGCCCCATCAAAGTGGTGCGGCGGTTTCCTTGATTGAAAGACAAGTCACTTTGCTCCGCTCACAAAAGCAACAAATGGAAGATCAATTAAATGGACTGATCCAGGCGGCTCGTAATAACGAACAAATCGTTAGCCATATTCAGCGTTTCACCTTAGAAATGATTCATACCCATAACCTTGAAGATGTCATCACAGCCTGCCAAGAAAACATGAATAACCATTTCAAAGCAGATTATGTCGGCATGCGGGTTTTAGTAGGGGATGAAACAAACGTACATTATTTGTCGGGCAAAGATGGTGCTTTAAGAAGCTTTACGCAGCTTTTCAAAAACCGTAAACCGATCTGTGGGCGTATCACTGAAAAACAACGTAGGTACATGTTTGAAAAAAATGCTGAGAATATTAAATCAGCAGTTTTAATCCCCTTACAAAATACACAGAACTTAGGTGTTGTTGCATTAGGGAGTACGGACGAAAGCCGGTTTCATCCAGGCATGGGGATCTTATTTTTAAGCTATATGGGTGAGCTAATTAGTGCATCCATTGCCCGACACATTGAGCAATAACGATCAGGGCAATTTAGGGTTAGCCCCTTTTTTGGCCTACCTTGAACACGAAAAGCAGTATTCCAAACACACGCTTGATGCCTATCGACGTGATATCACCCAGTATGAGCAATGGTTACAAAAGAATGAATCCTTGAAAATAGCGGACAGTGATTTTCTGCATATTCAACAGTTTGTTAACCAATTACACCGCCAAGAGATAGGACCTCGAACTCTTAAACGAAAACTATCCAGCCTGCGCTCCTTCTTTAATTACTTGTTAAAGCATCAGACAATAAAAGCCAACCCTGCGCTTGAGATACAAACACCTAAAGCTCCGCGACATTTGCCTGAAACCTTAGATATTGAGCTACTCAATAGATTATTAGATATCCCTTCTGACAGCGCTATTGGCATTAGAGATAAGGCAATGTTTGAACTCATTTATTCATCAGGTTTGCGTTTAGCAGAGCTAGTTGGGCTTGATTTAGAAAGTGTAAACCTAAGTGAAGCTATGCTAAGGGTTACGGGGAAAGGCAATAAAACTCGTATTGTTCCCGTGGGAACACAAGCTATAAACGCCTTGCAAGCATGGTTAGCCATTCGTAAGGATCAGGCTGATAGTAATGAAAGTGCTATTTTTGTGAGTAACAGAGGTACGAGGGTAACCACAAGATCAGTACAGTTACGGCTCAACTATTGGCAAAAAAAGCAAGGTATTGAGCAGCATCTACACCCACATAAGCTAAGACATTCTTTTGCTAGCCACGTATTGGAATCATCAGGTGATTTGCGGGCAGTGCAAGAGTTGCTAGGTCATGCGGATATCAGTACCACACAGATCTACACGCACCTTGATTACCAACATCTAGCGAAGGTTTATGATAAAGCGCATCCGCGTGCTAAAAAGAAAAAAGCTGAATAGGTGTCGTGCTTTATGTTTTTTTATGCAAGGTTTTGTCATTCCCCCTATCTATGGGAGTAGATGCTCACCTTGCATAAGTTGTTCTATCGTTTCGCGCTCTTGAATAACATGTAGGTTATCGTGGTCCACCATAATCTCAGCTACACGGGGTCGTGAGTTGTAGTTTGATGACATAGTTGCACCATAAGCACCTGATGAGCGTACTGCTAGTAAATCACCTTGAGCAATGGCCAGTTTTCGTTCTTTACCCAAGAAGTCACCGGTTTCACAGATGGGTCCTACGATGTCATACTCTCGTGTGGTTTCATTGCTTTCATTATTCACAGGGATAATTTCCTGCCAAGCTTGATAGAGCGAAGGGCGAATTAAATCATTCATCGCGGCATCAACTACCGCAAAGTTCTTATGATCTGATAGCTTGAGATATTCCACTTCCGTTACTAATATTCCTGCATTTGCAGTAATCGCCCGACCAGGTTCAATAATAATGCTGTAATCTTTGATCAAAGGATTACTAAACAGTCGTTCTGTATATTCAGCAGGCAAAGGTGGCGTCTCATCTTGATACTTAACGCCAAGGCCGCCGCCTAAATCTAAATGCTCAAGCACAATACCGTGCGCTTTTAATTTATCGGCTAGTACTAAGACACGATCCAGTGCATCCATAAAAGGATCAACTTCCGTAAGTTGTGAGCCGATATGGCAATCGATTCCGATAATTTTTATGTGCTGCATGGCCGCAGCTTTTTTATAGACATCTTCAGCAATGGCAATATCAATACCAAACTTGTTATCTTTTAAGCCTGTTGATATATAAGGGTGGGTTCCCGCATCGACATCAGGATTTACACGAATAGAGATAGAAGCCACTTTACCAAGAGAGCCTGCCACTTCGTTGAGTCTGTCCAATTCAGCTTCTGATTCAATATTGAAGCAGTGAATACCTACTTCGAGTGCTTTTTTCATTTCATCCGAGCGTTTACCGACACCTGAGAAAACGATTTTTTCAGGGTCTCCACCTGCTTTTAATACACGCTCTAACTCACCGATAGAAACAATATCAAAACCAGAGCCTAAGCGCGCAAACAGATTTAAAATAGCGATATTAGAATTAGCTTTAACGGCATAGCAGATAAGATGAGGCTGATCACCGAAGGCATTGTTAAAGGCATTCCAATGTCGCTCTAATGTCGCTCGCGAATAGATATAGCAAGGTGTGGAAAATTGCTTTGCAATGTCGGCAACTGGTATCTCTTCGGCGTAAAGCTCTGTGCCTTTATAATTAAAATAATCCATTTTTATGATGCTTTTTTAGAGGTGTTAATTTCTGTTGTGTGTTTCTTTTGATCAGGCAGATGTAATTTGCCCTTATTTCCACAGCCTGTTAAAAAGCTGGTAATGGCTAATAAGAAGATCATGACGAAGAATATTTTGTTTGCCCAGCACATAATAATGTTTATTTTTAGAGTGAAAAGAAAAGTAAGAAGAAAAAATGAACGAATAACTGAACTGTTTGTAAATTATGTAGTCAGAAAGGGGGTATGGAACTTGAGTGTCCTTGGCAAGTTTAAGTTATAAATAGAACCGCCATGTGATGTTTCATACATTGGCATCTAAACCTGCGTAGCTGATATAATAATAGCTACGCCATAACATAAGTCTCTACGCAGGTTTGATGCTTTTTTTTATTTCTAGATACTTCTTTGTGACTACCGCACTCTCTAACAAGCTATTAATCGAAAGCTTGTCCTGATTTGAATCCAAACTTTTTTAAGATCATTGCAAGTGGGCAAAAACCCGTAAATGCAGATTGTAGTAAATTCAAACCAACAAAGCCTGTAAGCCATAACCAGTTAGGGCTTACTTTTGCAGCTAAAACTGCACTCACTAAAATAACAACACCAGCAAATGCTAGTACCACTCTATCGATGCTCATAATTACTCTCCTATCGTGTTTAAGAGCCTCTGAATAAAAACAGCCGCTAAATTCTACTGACTTATATCAGAGCTTCCCTAAGGTATCTAACTCTTTGATTAGCGATTTTCTAGCTTAGCATAATTTCTCAACTCTTCGCCAGAATAGAGTTGTCTAGGTCTGCCGATACGCGACTCTGGATCTTGCATCATCTCATTCCAGTGTGAAATCCAACCAATGGTTCGAGATAGCGCAAAAATAACGGTAAACATATTTAACGGAATGCCCATTGCAAGCAAAATAATACCCGAATAGTAATCTACGTTCGGATAGAGGTTACGAGACTTAAAGTAATCATCTTCCAAGGCAATTTTCTCAAGCTCCATGGCGGTATCAAACAACTCTTGATAGGGGTTGCCTGGTTCTAGTTGCTCTAAAATATCATGACAAGATTTACGGATGATCACTGCACGAGGGTCAAAATTTTTGTAAATACGGTGGCCAAAGCCCATTAAACGAAAGCGATCCGTCTTGTCTTTGGCGCGATCCACATAGTATTGAACATCATTATCAGAATGTACGATATCCAAAAGCATCTTAATAACAGCCTCGTTGGCACCACCATGTGCAGGCCCCCATAATGAGGCAATACCTGCCGAGACGGCTGCAAATGGATTCGCTTCAGAGCTACCCGTAAGGCGTACAGTAGATGTTGATGCATTTTGCTCGTGATCCGCATGTAAAATCATAATAAGATCAAGTGCTTTCACAAATAATGGTGGAGGGGTGTAATCTTCCGTGGGTAAGGCAAACATCATATGCAAAAAGTTTTCTGCATAGCCCAAGTCATTTTGCGGATACATAAAGGGTAAGCCATGCGCATAGCGATAACACCAAGCTGCAATGGTTGGCATTTTTGCAATGAGGCGGTGGGCTGCTTGTTGACGCATACTCGCGTCATGTACGTTGTTCTCATGATCATGAAAGAAAGATGAAAGCGCACCGACTACGCCTACCATAATCCCCATAGGGTGAGCATCGCGACGAAAGCCAGAAAAAAAGCGTTTTATAGCCTCATGCAACAAGGTATGAGTGCGAATATCTTCGTTAAAGGCTTCTTGTTGTTCTTTATTCGGTAACTCACCGTAATACAGCAAGTAGCATACCTCCAAGAAGGTGCTTTTTTCTGCTAGTTGCTCAATAGGATAGCCACGATAACGCAATATCCCGTTTTCACCATCAAGAAAGGTAATGGAGCTGCGGCAACTTGCAGTTGCTAAAAAGCCAGGATCATAGGTGAAGTAACCCAGTTCCCTATATAATGCACGTACATCAATAGTGGGAATACCCTCTGTCGGTCTAAGAATCGGAAGCTCCAGTTCTTTCCCTGTTGAGTTATCAATGACGGTAATGGTGTCCTTCTTGTCCATTTGAATCTCTACGGCTATCTTGCAAAACGGGGCATTTTAGCAAAAACCAGCCAATAGAGTTCAATAATTTTATCAAGGTGTATGAGTTACCGTGACGATTGGAGTAAGATCAACCAACTTAGAAATATTTAGAGTCACTCATGAGTAAGAAAATAATCCTATCATTATTAGTAGTAATACTAGCCATCATTCTGATTTCAATAAAGTTATTAAAGGTATCAGATGGAATAGTGGTGAAAGATGTACCTTGGCTAATTAATAGTGAAAACCCACAACAAACCAATGTGCTTTCTTTGCATATTGGTGTTGATGATTTAGCAACGACTACTGAAAATATAAAAAAAATCCCAGAAGTTGCAGCCTTTAAGAGCCCTGATGAGAGTTATTTGATAGAAGCCTACTTCTCAAGGGTAAAACAAGGGCCGCTACAAGGGAGCCTTGCGACTGAGGTTGATGTAGAGGGTATAGACCTTACGGGTTATGCTCGCTTTGATCAAACAGGCAAGCCTATGCCGAGTGGTAAACGAAAATATGTACTATCCAAAACAGGCATTATGGGTGCTAATAAGCTAAGGGTCTGGAAGTTGGCTTATTTACCCAGTACGGATTATTCCATAGAGGAGCTTACGCGCTTATTTGGAGAGCCTAAGCGTAAACAGACTGTAACCAGTAACGTTGAAAATTGGTACTATCCTGAAAAAGGCTTAATTATTACCTATGATAAAGAAAACCATGAGGTTTTTTATTATAGTGCGAGGGCAGAATACGAGAGGTTGATTAAAGCGATTACTGATCAGCAGTCGATAGCATCACCTACAGCCGAAGGCTCTAAAAACCATGAATAAACTAAAAAAAGAGGCATGGTGGGATAGAAAAAAATTAAGTGAGCTCACCGACACACAATGGGAGCAACTCTGTGATCATTGTGGAAAATGTTGCCTACTTAAGTTGGAAGATGAAGATACGGGTGACGTGTACTACACGGATGTTAGCTGCAAGTTAATGAACGAGGATGATTGTACTTGTAGCAAATACCATGAACGGGAAGTGCTTGTACCTGACTGTCTTAAACTCACAAAAGACAACCTAGAAGAAATAGCATGGATGCCTTTAAGCTGTGCTTACCGACGTATAATGGAAGGCCGAGGGTTGCCAGACTGGCACCATCTAGTGTGTGGTGATAAAAGTGAAATACATCAACAAGGTCACTCCATCGTTGGTAAATTTATTTGTGAGTCTCAAGTCAATGAAGACGATATTGAAGAGCGAATAGTAGAATGGCCACTAACAAACGGAAACTAAGCAAAACGAAAGAAGAGCTGACCAGTGTTCGGTTGGATAAATGGCTATGGGCAGCGCGGTTTTTTAAAACTCGAAAAATAGCAGGAGAAGCTATAACGGGTGGGAAGATTCATCTTAATGGGATACGCGTCAAACCCGCTAAAAAAGTAGCTTGTGGTGATGCTTTAGAAATTACCCGTGGTACCGATACTTATAGCATCGAAGTCTTAGGATTAAATGACAAACGTCGACCTGCTAGCGAAGCACGAGAACTTTATAGCGAATCAGAAGAAAGCATCACAAAACGTGAAGAGGCTCAGGCATTGAGAAAACTTGCGGGAGATAGTGTGATGTATTCTAAGCGCAAGCCTGATAAGCGCCAGAGGCGGAAAATACGTCAATTTAGAGAAAGCCAGAGTTGATCAGTGACTCTAAGGTTTTATTACCCAGGCTTTATCAAGGCACACCATCACAATTATGAGTATTAATAGTTGCAAAAGTATGTTCAGTAAAAACCGCACCCTTCGACTCCGCTCATCAGGGTTCTACTCTGGAGCCTGAGCGGAGTCGAAGGCGGTGCTTGTATGTAAAGACTTATGCAACGATTAATATCAATATTCCAGCTCTATGAGTGATAGCTTCTCTTAGTCCTTAATTGTCCTCTAGCTTTGTTCACGCTCAACTGCCCGATAGCCAATATCATCGCGATAATAAACATTGTTCCAAGAAATAGAATGGGTGAGTTCATAGGCTTTTTTCTGAGCTTCTGTCACGCTATCGCCCAAAGCAACAGCACATAGTACCCGTCCACCACTGGTTACCACTTTATCTTCTTGCATTGCTGTACCTGCGTGGAATATTTTCATATCTTCTTTATCAGCACCTTCTAAGCCAGATATTACCTCACCTTTGTCATAAGCATCAGGGTAGCCACCCGCAGCTAGAACGACACCTAAAGAGGTGCGCTCATCCCAATCTGCGCTAACACTATCAAGCTTTTTATCCAATGCTGCATCAATTAACTCTACTAAGTCAGATTGTAAGCGCATCATCACGGGCTGAGTTTCAGGATCACCAAATCGTACGTTGTATTCCAGCACTTTTGAATTGCCCTCTGCATCAATCATCAAACCTGCATAGAGGAAGCCCGTAAAAGAATTTCCTTCTTCAGCCATGCCTTTAATAGTAGGTTCGATAATATCTTTGATGGCGCGTTGTTGGATTTCAGCGGTAAGCACGGGTGCGGGGGAATATGCACCCATACCACCCGTATTCGGCCCTTTATCACCGTTGTCACGTGCTTTGTGATCTTGCGAAGTTGCCATAGGGAGGATATTTTTACCATCCGCCATAACAATCAAACTAGCTTCTTCACCTACTAAGAACTCTTCAATAACCACACGATGACCTGCATCACCAAAGGCGTTGCCGGCTAACATATCGTTAACTGCATCAATGCCTTCTTCTTCCGTTTCTGCCAAAATAACCCCTTTACCCGCAGCTAAGCCATCGGCTTTTACAACAATAGGTGCGCCTTGTTGCTTGATATAGGCTATCGCTTCTTCGGCAACGGTGAAATTACCATAGGCAGCGGTTGCAATATGGTGTCGTGTAAAGAAGTCTTTACTAAAGGCTTTAGAGCCTTCTAATTGTGCAGCACCAGCTGTAGGGCCAAAGCAGCGTAGGCCTGCGGCTGTAAATTTATCGACAACGCCAGCTACTAGAGGTACTTCGGGGCCAACAACCGTTAAACCGATATTATTGGACTGGGCGAAGGCTAGTAAGGCATCAATATCTTCAGCTGAAATATCAATATTCTCAAGAGCAGGTTCGCCTTGTGTACCAGCGTTACCAGGTGCGACGTAGACTATATCAGCCTTGGGAGATTGTGATAACTTCCATGCAAGTGCATGTTCACGACCACCACTGCCAATTACCATTATGTTCATATCTTTATTCCTTCGGTTTCAGCAAGACGAGTGTGCTGACTCTCGCTAATAGTTTGTTAAATGTAACTACTCAGCTTACCCTCTACTTTGCCCAATAGCTGCGTTGAAAGTGCTCATTTATACTTATAAACTTCGCGCTTTCGCCTTGCTCTTGTACAAAGTAGAGGGCAACCTGAGTAGCTACGAATTACGCTGAGTAGTTACTGTTAAATAAGCTTTAAGGCTACCAGCCAACCCGCATTTATATACGTTGAACCAGAAAGCTATTGTTTCATTTACTATCCTTTATAACACTCCATTAGTTGACGGAGCGGACAGCAAAATGAAATTAATCCTTACAATAATAATGGCAAGTATCTTACTACTGGGTTGTGCAGACAGCAAAGAGAACAATGCTACTTTAGATAATAAAGAGCATGAAAATGAGGGTACTCAAATAACCTCTCGCTCTGTGGCGCAACATTATCAAGTGGCAAATACAGGGAAAGGCGAAGTCAATTGCTTAGTAGATGCAGCAAAAAAGGATAGTAAGTCTATCATTTTGAAAAGTGGTAGTTCGGTGTCTTTGGCAACAGGGGAGAACACTACAACAACGGTAGAAGGTGTTATCTGGTTACGCGTTCAGCCAGAAATGATGGAAAATGAAGTGGGTGAAAAGGAGAGCAAAACGAAAGCTTGTTATGTGCAAACCCTTTTCCTAGATCCCGTGGCGGATTATTCTCCTAGTGAGATGTAAACTTCATTTCCAAGAGTATATTTTTGAGGCTGTGCAAGTTTTCTGGTTTTAGACACTCCACGAATACTTGCACAGCTTCTCTAGCGTTATTACTATTCCTTCAACTAGCGACTTTATATGTTCCGTCTTTTCTTTTTTGGCTTTATTTTGATCGTTGGCATTGTTGCTAGCGTTCTTTCTTTGTTTCTCATTTTTGCCATTATACGTTGGGTTAAACAGCTTTTTTCAGCGAGCAGTCAATTTGTTAATGATCAACACAAAGACTGGCAAGCAAAGCAATACGATAAAGAAGCAGAAAAAAATATGCCTGGCTTTTTAGTTGAAGGTAAAAAAAGACTGCAACATATTAACCAGCAATCAGACCTTCTTAATGAGAAATGGCAGTTATTGTTAAGGCCTGTTATTGATGGCTCACAATTTTTACTAAAAACAGCTATAGATAAACCAGAACAGGCTCAAGCAGCTAGAAGCTTTTTTACCGTCACCTTAAAAACGTTAGATGGTTTTACAGAAGCGCTAGTTGATATGAAAGGCGTGATGCAAAACGATGAAGAAGAAAAAGCTAAGAAAAATATTGAAGTCTTCATGACGGAGATCTATAAATATCGTGCCAAGATAGAATCCAAAAAGCGTTTTGATTTTCATGTGATGATGGAAGTGATTAAGCAGCGTCTAGGTAAATAAGTACTTTACGCGCTCCTTGATTCTAGGTTCAACGAGTTTGGTTTTGTATGAAGCTTAAACTATCTCTGAGAACGGATGAGCGTTTCTGGAAAGCGCGAGACCATGCTAATAAAATACTTACATGATCATGCTGAGGATAAGTGATTATTCTATGAGGTACGCCCAGTCGCTGAGCCTTTCTAGCGAGGTTAACCGAGTTGTGTTTTCCGACTTTAAGATCCTTTTCACCGTGAAGTAGTAATAAAGGTGGACTTTGTCGTGATAAAAAGTTGATGGGTTGTGAGTTTGCATAGTTGTTGGCTGCGGAAGAGGCAAATAACGTGCGCTGATAATCTTCTATAAAAGGCAGAAAATCGTAAGGCCCAGCTAACCCAATAAACCCACGAATATTGTTTTTATCTCTAGGTGATAAATAACTAGGGCTGAGTGCTAACATTGAAGCGATATGTGCGCCTGATGAGTGCCCTGCAACGATGAGCCGACTGGAATCTCCACCGTAAGTACTAATATGCTGAATCGTCCAGCGAATGATATTGGAAGCACCTTGCATTAATGGGTCAAAGCGTACTTCAGGGTATTGACGGAAATCTGCAATAACTGTCACATAGCCCCGTGAGGCAAAACTTTGTGCTACAAATAAATAATCCGACTTGTTTAGCGTTGAGCATTCGCCCCAGCACCCACCATAGAAAAAGACAAGCACTGGCTGTTTACGATTATTTGAAGTCGTAGTTAATGGTTGATAGACATCCAGCTTGTTCTTTCGATGAGAACCATAAGTAATATTTTTTGTGACGGTATAGTCATCTGTATTTGCTGCAATGTTAAGTAAAGCCGTGCCTGTACTTGAGCATGCTGCCAGAGAGGTCACTATCAAACTAAATAGAGTGAGCGGAAGGAAATATTTTAGGTAATGTTTAAGCATGGTTAGTCCTATTGCTCAGCTAATTAGATATTTAAGTTCTTATTACTACCTTAGATAGGCAATGCTCCACGAATAAAGGCGATACAACCATTCTGTGTACTCACATCACCATGAGGTACACCCGCATTAGCAAAGTGAAAATCGCCTTTGTTGAGCGTATGCTCGCCCAGTGTGAGGTCACCTTCAAGCATCAGGCATTCCTCATCAAAGGGATGATTGTGACCTTTCATGCTAACGCCAGGCTCAAGTTTAATGAGGTAGCTTAATAATCCATCCAGACCATTACCGTCATCATGTAAGACTTTAAATTGAGCACCAGGCATGGCTTCTATCCATGTGCCTTCATGTGCCAAGAGCGTTTCAAAGCCTTTAGTTTTAGCATTCACTTCTTTCTCTTGCTGAATGGCATCTAGCAAGCCATTTCTCATACGGTTTGTTGTTGCTTCAGAGAGCATTACGGGTTGCTGTGCTTCGGCTAGCATTTCGAGAATATCATCATCCAAAACATCATGATGGCGTGATTGTGTGAACTTATCCATACAGACCTCCTGCCCTCAACTCGCTATTTACTTTGTTTTTCTCTAGTGCGTTTCTCAATACCTGTTGTGCACGTCTAATATTTGATTTTACCGTGCCAAGTGGCTCTCCCGTGTAATCAGAGATTTGTTGATGGCTCATGCCTCGATAAAAAGCCAGAGCAATGGTCTGGCGTTGGCTTAAGTTTAATAGTTTCATAGCGCTTGATAGTTCTTCAGTGATTTCATCTTGCATCATTTCGTCCAATGGCATTTCGATGGTTTCATCTTTGCTATTGTCGCTCGTGTGTTGTTCATTCTCTTGATACTGGTTTCGAGTAGCTGATTTTTCTCTGCGTAGCTTGTCTAGTGAGCGGCTTCTGCACATCATCAATAACCAACCAATGGGAGTAGAGCGTTCGGAGTTAAAATGATCAGCTTGCTTCCAGGCTTGCAAATAAACATCTCCAACGACTTCTTCTGCTAGTTCAGGTCGCAACATGATTTTAAGTGCCATACCGTAAATACGATGAACCGTCAGATCATAAAGTTTTGTCATTGCCGATTCATCCCCTGTGCTGATCTTTTGGATAAGAGGAATTAGCTTATCGGGATTGTTTTGCTGTGATGACATCGGGTGCTTCCTGTGTCGTCGATAAAATGACAATGAGTATAGTACACCGCCATTGTTATCTAACTTTGGTAACCTCTCATGTTCTAGCTGGAAAACCATGCCGCATCTGCCTCATTTGTAAGTAGGTATAGAGGTTACGCAGGGTATTGAGAGATTGGATTCTATTAAAAGAGCGTTTTTTGTTTTTTTATAAGTTAGTACTCCATCAAACCTAACTTGATGGAGTACTAGATTTGTAGGGTTACTTCATAGCCTCCGAACTTACGCATGTTGATAACACCTGTATCAAAGAGTAGATACTGCCCTTTGATGCCTTGCAAAATGCCAGAGACTTCAGGTGTTTTATCAAAGTTGAGCGACTTAACTGCGCTAGGGTATTGTTGAACGGGGTATTCAATTTCTACCACATCTTCGTATTCAAGCAACTCCACCGCTTCTTCACCAAAGCGCTCTTGTAGCTGACCGAGTTCCATTTCAGCTTCTTCAAATATCTCGTCACGTTGTGCCGCTAAGTCTACGGGTTCGATACCGCCTTTTAACATGCGTTGCCATTGTGTTTTGTCGGATACATAATCCTTTATTTCAACTTCAGCTAAGCCGGAAATTAAGCGGGATTCCACTTGTAAAATCGGTAAAGCTTGAATGGCACCTTGATCAATCCAGCGTGTAGGCAGTTGACTATGGCGAGTAATGCCGACCTTCACGCCAGAAGTATTCGCCAAATACACATAATGAGTTTGCATACAGTTTGAGTCGCCCCACTCAGGCTCCCGGCAAGTGCCTGCTTCATAATGGCAAAGCTCAGGTTTTACAATGCACATATCACACTGTGCTAGACGACGTACGCAAGGAAAGCAAAAGCCCTGGTTAAAGGTTTTTTTGATAGATCGGTTACAGTGTACGCAGTTTTTAGTCCCCGTATGAGTTAGGGTAACTTTTTCTCCGATAGCATCAGAAATGGGTACAAGCTCTTTACCTAGTACTAGTGAGTAATGGACGGGGCTTTGTAGCTCCACCTTCATTTTTCGTAAATGGCCAGTTATATTCATGCCAAGATCATACTCAATCTTTTATAGGTTTACATCTTAATTGAACCTAGAAAATGCAGTTGACCACTACAAAGTAAAACTAACATCTTGATGAGTAATTAGATATATATAATAGAATCATTAACTTATTGACTGAAGCGGTTACAACTGCATTTTCTAAGTTGAAGGTTTGCACAGCCCATAGAGTGACCACTATTTATTTATAGAGATTTGGGCTAGTCATTGAAACATGGCATCATTGACCCAATATTAAAATTCTTCGTTAGAAAAACACATTTAAAAAGGTAAATATTATGGACGTAATGGAACGGATTGATAATGCAGTTAAAGAAAATGACGTTATTATCTTTATGAAAGGCACACCTCAATTACCTCAGTGTGGTTTTTCTAGTCGTACCTCTCAGGTCTTGATGTCATATGGAAAGCCTTTTGCCTACGTTAATGTAATAGAAGACCCAGAGATTTTCCAGAACCTGCCTCGTTATCAAAACTGGCCAACATTCCCACAAGTTTATATCAAAGGTGAGTTGATTGGTGGGCATGATATAACTTTAGAAATGCATGAAAGCGGTGAGTTGAAAAAAGCATTAGACGCGGTTGATACAGGTTCTGAAGAGGCTTAATAACGGTATCATAGACCCTTTTCTTTGCTTGAAGAGTGAGAAAAGGGTTAAAAGCTTTATTAAGGAATCTCTGATTAACTCATGATTCGTTTTTCTGAGGCTAGAACCCGCCAGCTTTTCGCTATAAAAGTGACCAATAGCTACGGCTATTGCTAACTTTTCTATCAAAAATCTGACAAATTCTATCTCACAGAAATTCCGATCAGAGTTAATCAAGAGGTTCCTTAAGAGGCACCGATTAAACCCAATCAGTGTCTCTTTTATACCTGCAAACACTGTGGGTTTGAAATAATAAAGTAGCTACACTATGATCGTTAACAGTGTATTAAAGAGTAAGGATGTTGAGATGAGCGCTAGCTTGGTTGATGAAACCAATGATCAGATCAATGATAAGCTTATTAACTTAATAAGCCGCGCGATCAGTGCCTCGGATAGCCAAACAAAAGTAGCTGCTGAGACGCTTGTTCCTCACTTTCTAGATAGCTTTCTGGGTGTTGTTGCCAATAAATTAGGTGCAGAAGCTTTATTTCAAGCGGTCACTTCACAAGATGACTCTATTCTTGAGGATCTAAACGACCAACTTGTCGAAGATAATTATAAGTCCTTTGCAAATTCAGGCACTTTCTCCCTTAACTCTCTCTATGGGATACGAAGAATTCAAAGCTTTGTGGATACTGCATCAACAGGTAGCGGTTTAAGTCACAGTGCCGCCTCCATGTTGCTAGGAATTGTATTGCCTATTATTTTGGCTGTTATCAAGCGAAAACTGGTAACAGAAAATACACTCAACACTCCAGAGCTAATCAATCTGTTCCATGAACAGAAAGAATCTATTGCTGAATCGTTATCTGCGAGTCTTTCTCATGTGCCTGAGCCAGAAGATGAGCTGATAACCCCTGTTGTGTCTGATGATGTAAGTAGTTACAACGTTGATACTAATACTGAAGTGGAAGCGAAGCCAACCGTCTCAAGAACCTTAATTATATTACTCCTTATTTCAATACTTTTATTGTTTGGGAATCAGTTGTTTTTGAGGTTATCTACAGAGCCAATGAACTTGCCAGGTGCAGAGCTAAATCGAGCTACACTAGGCGTAGAAAAGAAGACTTTCACAACAGCAGAAAAAGAGTCGCTAGAAGCGCTTAAAGTTATTTTAGACTCTGTAACAAGCACCTTGAGTACAATCACTAACCCCAAAACAGCTAAAAGCAAGCTACCTGACCTCGCTCAATATGCGGATGATTTTGATCGGTTAAGCCAAAAAATGTCAGCTAATGTGAAACCTGAAGCGGCCGCTTTAGTTACGTCATCTATTCCACAAATGGAAGTGTATTATGAGCGTATTAAGAAAATTCCAGGTGGACAAATAATTGTTGGCCCCGTTCTGGATGACTTATTTAAAAAGTTAGTTAATACCTTTATTTAAGGAATCTCTGATCAACTCATGACTCGTTTTTCTGAGGCTAGAATCCACCAGCTTTTCGCTATAAAAGTGACCAATAGCTACGGCTATTGCTAACTTTTCTATCAAAAACCTGACAAATTCTATCTGCTGAAGCTTCTAAGTTTCGCTAAAGCTCAGCTAAGTCTCAGAAATTCCGATCAGAGTTAATCAGAGATTCCTTAATTGATTGTTTTCTTATCATTTCGCTGATTCCTGGGTAAAAACTTACGCCCCTGTGCGGCTGACAAAATTCCTCGCAATAGATTTAGTTCCGTTGACTCTGGCTCTATGCGTCCAAAAATACTGCGGATCTTGCGCATAATTAAGCGTGGTTTCTCAGGGTCGAGGTAACGTAGCTCTATTAATGTGCTTTCGAAATGTTGATAGAAAAGCTCCATCTCTTGAGTGGTGACTAATTGTCGCTTTACATTATCGTGGCTGGCATCACCCTGTTGATGATTTATGGCTACTGAACATTCATAACCAATGACTTGAACTGCTGAGGCTAAATTTAATGAGCTAAAGTCAGGGTTGACGGGGATAGAAACCAAACGCTGGCATAGCTCTAGCTCTTCATTGCTAAGACCTGAACTTTCACGACCAAAAATAATAGCCGTTTTGTTGTGGTAATCTTGTTCCGCAATAAACTCGCCACACTCTCGGGCATCCATCTGTGGCCACTGAATAGTGCGTTGGCTTCGAGCACTTGTGCCAATAACAACATGACAATCCGCAATTGCTTCTTGCAAATGGCTTACCACGGTTGCATTAGCAAGAATAGAATCAGCACCCGAGGCCATTGTTGTTGCTTGAGCGTTGGGGAACTTGGCAGGATTTACCAAATATAAATCCGTTAAGCCCATTGTCAACATAGCTCTAGCCGCTGAGCCGATATTGCCTGGATGAGTCGTGCCGATCAGTACGATGCGTATATTGTTAAGGCTCATTATCTGCTATCCTTCGCGGCTCTTAAAACTGTTTAATCTCTTGGAAACACACTATGCACCCGATGCTAAACACAGCCGTTACCGCAGCACGAAAAGCTGGAGATATCATCTCCCGATATGCAGATCGTGTAGATCAGTTGGATATTCAGGAAAAAGAGCAAAGTGATTTTGTCAGTCAGGTGGATAAAATGGCTGAAGATGCGATCATTGATACGCTTCGTTATGCCTATCGGGATCATTCTATACTAGCCGAAGAATCTGGGCGACATAAAGGTGATTCATCCTACGAGTGGATCATTGATCCGCTTGATGGCACGACTAACTATTTATACGGTATTCCGCAATATGCTGTGTCGATTGCATTAACACGTGATGGGAAGCTGTTTCAGTCTGTTATTTATAACCCTGCCAATGGCGACTTGTTTACTGCCTCAAGGGGGCAGGGTGCGATGATTAATAACAAGCGTATGCGTGTAACGCCACGAAAGTCTATTGAAAATGCATTGCTGGTAACGGGTATTCCCTACAAGGCTAACCAAGATATGAATCTATACCTTGAGACCTTAAAGGCCGTTGTGCCAGGAACTGCGGGGATCAGAAGGCCAGGCTCAGCTGCGCTCGACTTAGCTTATGTAGCAGCAGGTCGTTATGATGGTTTTTGGGAGTTTGGTTTAAACGCTTGGGATATCGCAGCAGGCGTTTTATTAGTGCAAGAAGCAGGTGGGTTGGTTAGTGATATGCATGGTGGGGATGATCATATGACTTCGGGCAATATTATTGCAGCCAGTCCAAAAGTTTTCCGAGATATGCATAAACGCATTCACCCTATCGTTAAAGGGAAGTAAAAGTAAGGTAATAAAAGGGCTATATCATGATAGAAAGTATGCAAAGCGTTGTACCTAATCGCTTTAACGGAGCTACGGCAATGACACCAAAGCAAGCAATGAACTTGTTGGTTATGCTTGCTATTTTATTCGTATATTATTTATTAGTTAGCTCTACGGGCTATGGCAATGATGATGATATCTTTCGGATATTACACAGTGGTCAAAACTTGTTTCTGAACCATGAATATCACCCCTCTCGTTTTCAAGGTTATCTAGTTCCTGAAATAATTATTGGAGTATCATCACTTTTTGGTGATCATTATCTAGCGAATGTGTTTAGTGTAGTACTAGGAATCGGTGTTTTATACCTCTTTCATTATTTTGTGAGCAAAGTATTTGAAGCCGATATCAGTCTTATTCTTACTTTAATCGTGGGTTTCAATCCACTTTTTATTATAGCCGCCACCTCATCTATGGATTATATCTATGGCTTGTTTTTTCTTTTATTGGGCGCATTGCTTCTTTATAAAGAACAGTATCTTCTAGCTATTTTTATTTTCGCCTTAGCATTATCTTCTCGGTTATCGAATGCTTTACTAGTGGGTTTTGTTTTTGCTTATTTTCTATTTATAAGTTATCCGCACCATAAGGGACGCTTTTGGAAGATTTTCACTACGGGTTTTGTTGCCTTATTACTAACTATTGCATCCTACATCCCTGTCTATATTGCATCAGGCTATAATTTTGATTTCCTTGGTTTTTATATACAAGGCTATGATTGGGTGGGTTATGTGACTCGGTTCGTCTATAAAAATATATCACTTATTAGCTTACCATCTGCTGTGTTTATTTTTGGGATGATTACTTACAACTTTTTCAAAAAGCGCATTCAATTTAATCATTCGATATTACTGTATTTTGTAGTTGCTGCGATTTTGGTTGAACAAATAAAGTTTTTGAGAATTCCTATTCAAACCTCGTTTTTATTACCCGCTTTTATGCTCTTAGTGACGCTATACCCCTACTTGTTAAAGACAAAGCGGGCTTTGTACATAGTGCTAGCACTAACAGTGTTTTATAACGTTGTTAATATAGATTTTCTCAAGTTTACTTATGAGCTAGATCCTGATGCACCTGATGATCGCACATTGGTCGCAACAGGCGCAAAGACGGGCTTATTCGTCAGCCCAGGAATTATTATTGAGGATGTGAAGCAGCGAGAAGCTTCCAAAGTTGAATTCTTTGAATATATGAAGCTACCTGTGAAAAAGAAACAGCTGGATGAATAGTTTTTCTCAAGTTCTTAAGCTTCGTTCCGAAATAATTCCACGACCGTATTGTACGGTTGCATTAAATCTATCTATTGAACTCTTGCAAAAAAATGTTTAAAGAGCGCTTGTTACTGGGATCTTTTTTTTTAATCTGGCCTTTTTCAAAAAGGCGAGTATTTTTTATCCATTGGCTCATCGGTTTCTCAAAAAACCTGAACGATAAATAAGCAAGAAAAATAGCCAAGCTCATAGCTAGCAGAAGGTTAGCTATTCCTCCGATCTGGGGGATATTGACATGCTCCAGAAATGGGTAATGTAGAAGATAAAGTCCATAAGAAATCTCACCCAAGAAAACAAAAGGCCTCCATCCCAAGAAAGCTAAACCTTTTGAGCCATAAAGAGCAGAAATAAAGAGTCCATAAACAATAACCCAGTTAGTAGGATCAGCCCACGTACGGAGGTATACATTTTCACTGGCTATACCCAGTTCTAATTTAAGATTGGGTAAATTTAAAAACAGTAAAACAGCGAAAGGTAATCCTGCCCAGTCTGCAAGATGTTTTATGGATGGGTTGTCTTTCAAGTTTCTATAGAGTAATGCGGTAATGACTCCAATAAAAAAGGCATATGAATAAGCTGAGAATACTTCGGGTAATTTTTGATACAAAGTATAAAAAATGGCTGATGGAACCATCGTTAATACGATAAAGCCAGCTAATAAAAAAGGGCTAACTTTCTTCTTGTACAGCCACCAAAAAATAACAAATACAAAGTAGAACTGTATTTCGGTCGGTATTGTCCAGAATACATAAGGCGCATGAATAAAAAATAGTGCGCGTAAGAACTCTGCTTTATCTTGAAAATTGTAAGCAAAACCTGGATAGAAATAATTAGATATGATAAAGGAGGTAAATAAAGCTAATATAAAGAGGGGAACTACTCTGACAACTCTTGCTAAGGCATAGCGTCGTACGTTTAAATAATTAACCTCTTTTTGTATGTATAAGTGCGACATTAAGAAACCACTTAATACGAAAAAAAGCATCACACCAATTTGCCCAAAGCCCCAACCAAATATTTTGGGGATATGGCCTTTGTCAGCAGCATGGGAAATAAGAACTATAAGTGCTGCCAATCCTCTTAAACCAGTTAGAAGGTGTAGATAATTCAAAGGTACTGTCCAATTATAATAGTATTATGAGACTCTGCTGCGTATATATAGCCTAAAATGCTGAAATATCATTATGTTTATTTACCAGCACAAAGAGTTCAAGGAAGTATAGCTTGAAATATCTGTCAAAATGTTACCTTGCGATTAAGTGTTGTATTTATCATATATTAGGTCGTCAAAATGCATCTGCCCAACTTATATTTCACTCATTAAAAAAGCCGCCATACTTCGTATGGCGGCTTAATAAAAACTACTTTGAGTAAGTTCTGGCTCTATTCCTTTACACCGTTAAAGAAGGGTTGAAGTGCATCAAACCATCTTTGGGCTATTTTGGTTTCGCCTTTCGAGTTGGGGTGAATGCCATCAACGCTATCTACCTCGGTCTCTGTTACAGGTCTCCGAGTCCCATATCCAGTAAGCTGGTCTACTACAATTACTGGTGATATCTCAGTATTTAAAACATTAGCTAACTCTGCGATACGCTCGTTAAACTTAGGTAGCCTTCTCGTATTGATATCATCAACAGTAGATACTCTATCGGCGAAGAATGATTCAGCTAACAAGTCTTTATTCATTCCAATAATTTGAGCTAGGAAAATAACCACATTTGGATTTTGTGCCCTTATCGTTTCAATAATAGTAGTCAATCCGCTCATCTGTGTTGGAAATTCATACGTAGGAGGGGTTTCTTCATCTCCAGCGGTTGTGTCTAACAAGTCATTAGTCCCTAGGTGAATGAGAACGATATCCGGTATACCTGCATTAGTTAGTGAGTTAGTAACTATACCTTCACTAATAATGTCTGTAATCTTTCTACCGCCCCATCCTTCATTTTGATTGTCAAGGAAGTTCGGGCTAAGGTTGCTAGTACTGGTTAATGTGCCAATAAAGTCAAGCTTTAAATTGTCTTCTCCAGCATCATCTGCGGCAAATAGCGCTTTGAGTTTTGCACGGTAACTGGCTTGTAAAGGGAATGCAGGTGGGTTTCCATCTATGCTAGCACTACCTTCACCAAAGGTTATTGAGTCACCAAGGGGTAAGACCTTTGGTGTAGTACCTTTAAAGTCTATATAAATATTATAACCTACGGCTGGCTTATTGCTTTCGCCAGAGGCCGTTGTATAAACAGCGTTTAAAGATTCTCCAGTAATAGTAGCTCCAAATTCTTTAATAATAATTACTTCATTGTTCAGATTAATATCTAAGAACTCGCTTTTGTCACCGTTAAAGTCTACTAATTTTCTACCGGTTATTTCAGCATCGCCAGTATTAGTGATTTCAATGCTTCCTACGACTTTTCCCACTGCTGCGTCGAGTCTGTTGATGTTGAAGAAGCCTCCAGTAATTGTTGGGGCTTCATCTCCTGCAACATCACCTACATCAATAGTTACATTAACTGTGTTACTCGCGCCTTCCGCATTACTGAGCGTTGCAACTAATGGATGAGATGTTAGCGTTTCAAAGTCTAAGGTTTGACCAGTAGCAATACTAATTTCCCCATTATTTGCTATTGAAAATAGCTCAGCACCTGGTCCTGTTAGGTTTCCTGAGATGATGGCTCCAGACCCTGTGCTATCGATTGTTAGAGTAGCAACGATAGTTCCTGCAGCTGTATCTTCTGGTATAAGGGGATTAGGTGTAGTTGTGTATGAAATAACAGGTACTTCAGGAACATTGCCCACATTGATAGTGATTGTAGCGGCTACTGGGGCAGATTTTCCGTCAGTTACTTCTATGTCCATAGAGTAAGAAGTCGTACTCCCTTCTGCATCTAATTGACTAGAGTCAGTTACCGTGACTACTCCACCAGTTGATATTGCAAAAGGCGTTGTATTGTTGCCTGATACAGAATAGGTAAGTGTGTCATCGTTAGGGTCAGTGGCTATAGCTGTAGTTGGGTTAATAGCTGTCCCATTTGGGGTATTTTCATTAACAACCAAAGAGCTAACAGTGATACTGGGAGGGATGTTTACCCCAAGATTTACTTGAAGTTCTGATAAAAAGCCAGGGCTTTGAGCTTCTGTATCAATGCTATTTGCAAGAGTTGAGCTGGTGGGAGCATTGGGGTCGTAATCGCTGTCACTCGAAGAGTCACCATCATTAAAAACGGCATCATTGCCGAAGTCGCTGGCAAGACTATCTATATTAGTTTGTGTTTGTGCAGGGCCTGTTTGTTTTAATAAGGCTCCTGAATATAGAAGTAGTGCTTCATTGTCACTACCATTCTGCGTGACATTCAAGTCTGCTGGATTTGTACTTAGGTTAAACTCTGCTTTAATTTCACTTAGTGCTTGAGTATTTGCAGTATCAATTGGTACTCCGCTTTTAACTAAAGCTTTGGTTCTTGCCGCTTGAAGATGCGTAGCTAAATTAATATTAGTTGAAAAGCTTGTTTGAGAAGTCACATTAACTAATGCACTTAATTTTATTGCATTTCCAGAGGTTGGATTACCTGTTATTTCATCAATATAGTCACCTTCAACTTCAATTTCAGTCCAGCCAGTCCAGCCAAGTTCAGGAGTTATGAAGTTTCCACCGGATGTAGTGACGCCAGATTTTGTGCCACCTGAATGGTCTCCATTTTCATCTAGTTGATAGGCAGTGACGATAGAGTCTGCGATGAAAGGTCCTTTCTGTGCACTACCTGATACTGTAGCTACTGAAGATGAGCTTGGTGTAGTGCTACCGCCACCTCCGCAAGCCGTTAAAATAGAAATAGAAAGTAGCTGGACAGCAAAAAAGCCCAGTCGTTTTTGAGTTGGCATGGTGACGCTCCTGTTTGTAACCCGGTTGTTTCTTTATAGTTTGTGATATATTAAGGTAAATAGTATCAATAAAAAGCCAATATGAATAGTAGAAATTCATGAAATGCTTGAAACAGCGGATAAAGTGTGGTCAGCATTTGTATGGAACTTAAACACTCCGTTGGTCTTTAAAATTGAGTGCTGTTTAAAATACAGCTATACATAAAATATAATTGGTATATAATACCTACAGATTCGCAATTTTTTATCACACCGATTATTAAGAGCAAATCGAATTTCGCTAGTTATATTTAGGAAGTACCCATCAAGACATAAGTCGTTTCCATAAGGCTGAAATCCCCTGTTTTACCAATAGTCCACTTATTAGTTCATCTATCTTATTGGATTTAGGTACTTTCTGAAGTTTCATCCTCAGCATTCCTCTTACGTCCTTGTTGTATTTCCTTCATAGCAGCACATTAATAGTAACGCCGATATATATCAGCAATACCAAGAGAAAATTATGTCAGATTTAATAGAAGGAACCGTTAAGTGGTTCAACGATGAGAAAGGTTTTGGATTCATTGAGCAAGAAGGTGGAAACGATGTTTTCGTTCACCACACCGCTATCAATGGTACGGGCCGTAAGACCCTACAAGACGGTCAAAAAGTTACAATGGAAGTAACTGACGGTCAAAAAGGTTTACAGGCTGAAAACGTAACAGGTCAGTAACTTTCCATGTAAACACTGGCACATATCATTGTAGCCAGTGTTTATTGATAGACATCACTCCATAAGATGGCAGTGATGTCTATCAAAATGCATGATGCGTTAAGCGATAGCGTTGCGCATCAATAAATTTTGATATATTTGATGCGTACGTTCTTAACGCATCCTACTTTTTAATTTATTTAGTTGCTGCATTAAACTAACCTACCTGATGTGATTATTCAAGTGGGTCAGTCTAGAAGGATATCCTCATCAAATACATCTGAAAGCTGACGACGTAATTCACGTTCTTCCAAGATATCTTCGATGCTTCTTCTAACTTTAGAGTGCTTGCCTTTACTCGGCTTTATCTCAACTTCATCAACTTCTACCTCGCCCAGTTCCATATCCTCCATATCATCGAGGTCAAGAATAGGGAGGTCCTTATCTTCCTTCACTGTAATGTTTTGATCTTCAAGTCGCATGTTTTCTCCGTTTATTATTATTTTTATGTGTTAGCAGCGTACAAACCCTTTTTCTGTTACAACTGCATCAAGTTTTACATCCCAGTGCTCGGGCACTAGAATTTTTGAATGTTGGAAATCATAGGCATAACCCACTAAAAGTGGTTTTATACTGCTATCTGGTTGTTTAAAGTAAAAGGTTCTATCATAAAAACCACCGCCCATCCCTACACGATTACCCGCATAATCAAAACTTACGAGAGGTGTAATAACCATATCTAGTTCTTCAGCACCGATCATTTCACTATGATTTGATAACGGTTCGGGTATGCCGTATTTGTTAGTTTTAAAACGTGTCTGTTTCGTAACCTCCGTAAAATTTAGCCCCGTGTCATCACCTTGTTTTAGTATAGGCAAATAAAAACTTTTGTTTGTTACCTTATTTAATAAAAGTGTGGGGTCTGCTTCTCCCCGAGCAGGTAAGTAGTAAGCTATATGTTCGGCTTTTTTAAACTCAATGGTATTTAATAAGTGTTGAGAAATCTGCTTAGCACTTTGTAGTATCTGATCTTGGCTTAGCCTAGTCCTTTGGCTTTTGATCATTTCGCGCAGCTGTTGAGTATCCATTATTTCTCTTCTAGCAAATCAACCATTCCAAAGTAACCCTGATTATCTAATTACACCGCTATCAAATTTTAGCTTAGTAGTGGTCATCAGGAAAGAAATTAAAGCGATGATCCGTATACTTACGCTTAGCACCACCCTTAAGATATTTAGCCATAACGATATTTGCGGGTTGTCGCAATTTTCAGGCGCTTTCCTCGTTTAATTATAGTCGATTTCAATCCATTAATACGCATAATCTTACGTACACTAGTACGGTATCTTTTTGCAATGCGAAGTAATGTATCGCCAGAGCGTACACGATGAGTGATGATTCTTTTGTGGCTCTTTTTCTTTCGTGCTTTGTTATTTTTCTTCGAACCTTTTGCTAGTTTATAACGTGAAGGTGGCGAATACTTGACATGTCCGTATTTTGGGTTTGAAGGAATATAAGCAATGGGTATACCGTAAGCTTGTGGATTTCCATAAACTTCTTTAAAGGCTAGCAAACGAGGGACATAATTACGTGTTTCCTTAGGCAGATTCAAATGCCAGAAGTCAGTAGGTCTGCCTAGTTTGCGGTTTTTAGCTATTTCACGATGGACTCTAGCTTCACCACAGTTATAGGCTGCTAGTGATAATAACCAGTCGCCTTTAAACTCACGGTTTAAATCTTGAAGATAACTGAGGGCTGCATGGGTTGATAGCTTGAAGTTATAACGAGCGTCATAGCGCTTTGAAACGGGTAGTCCGTAACGTCGTGCTGTGTCAGGAATAAACTGCCAAAGACCTGCTGCGTGAGCGGGTGAATAAGCATCGGTCTTAAAAGCACTTTCTACAAAAGGAAGCAGTCCGATTTCAGTGGGCATCTTACGACGTCTTATTTCAGCTATAATAGTGGGCAGAAAAGGTGACGAACGATGGCTTAATGTCATCATTCGTTTAGGCATACGTGAATATGAATTTACATAGCGACGTACTTTGGACTTATGATTAAAATTGCCTAGCTTGTAGCCATGATGCACTTCCCACCAGGTGCTTTTAAGATGATTAGTAGGTTGATGTGCGACTTTCTTAGGGCTGGCCAGTTGTTTAGCAGGATTAAAGCTAGCTAATTGAACGGTAGGTCTGCGCGGAGTATGTTTAGAAACGGTGCTTTTATTGCGCAGACTATTTTTTGTGCGAATATGTGCTTGTTGGAACTGACTTATATAGCGTAACTTGTTAGCGCGCTCTCGCTGTTTTTTGTCGTAAGATACGGCTTTAGCGGAAGGTGCTACAGCAGTTGACATGGTTTTTTGTATCGGATCGTGAGTACATGCGGTAATTGCAAGTACGATTGAACTGGTAGAGAGTACCCATTTAAAAGGTGTCGGTTTCATTTTAAGCCCATTTTATTATTAGTATTCTTAAGGAAGTTCTGTTCAAATCACCAGTTTTCCTTGAGGTTTTTAACAGCGCTGTTGTTGTTTTTTATATTGCTGCTTGCTGTCATATAGCTTGCAGAAATATGCAACAGTTGAATATTTATTACAAGGATTTTTTACGAGTGGTCTCTGAAGAAGACGAAAGAAAACATCTATATGCCGCCTGTGCAGCTTGGTACGAAACGCCTGCGGGGCAATTTGCACTAGAAAAAATAGATAAAAAAATAACTGAAAACCTATCTGAGATATTTGGATATTTTGCGCTGGAGTCGGGTGCATTATTAGACTTAAATCATTTCTTGGATGAATCCAGAGTAGATACTCGTTTTTCGTTAGGTCGTTATGCTAAAACAGCCTCCGTTAAAGCAGATATGGAAGCCTTGCCTTTAGACTTTGACAGTATCGACTTAGTTATAGCAAGCCATGTATTGGAATGCTCATCAGATCCACATCAAGTGTTGCGTGAGATTGATAGGGTGCTGGTTGCTGATGGACATTGTGTTTTTGTTGGATTTAATCCTCTCTCTTTTTGGCAAAATAGGCGCTCTTTTTGTGCATCAGCAGGTACTGATTTTAGACATCAGTTGTACGGTGTAAGCCGAGTGAGGGATTGGCTTTCTTTATTAGACTGGAAGGTCAATAAAATATCCTATGCCAGCTTTAGGCCTTCTTTTATGAAAGGTAAACTGTTTGATCGATTAGATAAAATGGAAAAATGGGGCAGCCTTTACTGGCCTATTTTTGGTAACCTTTATATTATTTATGCGCAAAAGCAAGTATTAGCAGGCGTTGTGAGCAAGCCAAAATGGAAACGCGCACCTGTATTGCCCACCAAAGTAGCCATTAATCCAACCGCAACTTCACCAAGGAATACACAAAATCGTGACCAACAAAAATAATAACAGAGCAGTCGAAGTGTTTACCGATGGTGCTTGTCGAGGCAACCCAGGGCCCGGTGGCTGGGGAGCTTTGTTGCGTTATGGTGATACAGAGAAAGAACTGTATGGCTACGAAGCCGACACCACGAATAACCAGATGGAATTGATGGCTGCGATACGCGGGCTTGAAGCGTTAACTAGGCGGTGTGATGTCACACTGACGACAGACTCCCAGTATGTGCGACAAGGTATTACTAAATGGATTCATGGTTGGAAAAAGAAGGATTGGAAAACCGCAGCACGTAAGCCTGTTAAAAATAAAGAACTATGGCAAAGGCTAGATGCAGCGGCTGAAAAGCATAATGTACAATGGAACTGGGTGAAAGGTCACAGTGGTCATGTTGAAAATGATCGGGTCGATGAGTTGGCTAATCGCGCGATTGATGAGAAAAAAGTAGATAAGAAGTAGTGGTTAATGATGGTAACAGGACAAGCAATAATGGATGATGATAAAACTACGATGCGACAAATTGTACTGGATACAGAAACCACGGGAATAGACCCCAAAGAAGGCCATCGCATGATCGAAATCGGTTGTGTCGAGATGCTTGATCGGCGTGTTACCAATAATGATTATCACCAATATTTACAACCTGATAGAGCTATAGATGAAGAGGCACAGGCTGTTCACGGAATTACTCCAGAGTTTTTAGCGGATAAGCCACGCTTTCGTGAAATAGTCGACCAGTTTATGGAGTATGTACAAGGTGCGGAATTAATCATCCATAATGCACCCTTTGATGTCGGCTTTATTAACAATGAACTCAAACTGGTTAGCCCTAAATGGGGGTGCTTAGAAGACCATTGCACCATTCTTGATACCTTGGTGATGGCTAGGGATAAATACCCCGGTCAGCGGAATAGCTTAGACGCACTATGTAAACGCCTTGATGTGAACAATCAGCATCGTGAATTACACGGAGCCTTACTGGATTCGCAAATTTTGGCAGATGTCTATCTGGCGATGACAGGAGGGCAGAAGACTTTAATGCTAGGCAGTGAAGATGACGCAGTGGGTCAAGGTGAGCATAGATCAGACATCAGAAGGTTTGCAGAGAACCGTCCACCCTTAAAAGTGATCAGTGCTAATGATGATGAAATTAGTGCGCATCAAGAACGCCTAACGGCTATCAATGATGCAGCGGGACGTTGTTTGTGGCAGGACTAACATCCGAAAAGCTTTGCCCCATTAATATTTTAAAAACCTGAATCCAGTCTCTAACTTCACTGCGTAGTCATACTAATAACAACTTTGAGGCTACCCAATGACAATATTTCCACCTTTAAAAAATATCTTACAAACCCATCTATGGTTTTTGTTATTAATCAGCTGTTTTGTATTGTCTCAGCCGCTATTGGCAGAATCCCCCAAGCAAACGAAACCCACAAAACCCATTAAGTGGCAACAATTTGATGCAAAAAGCTTTAACCAAGCTAGCAAGGAAAACAAATATATCCTTTTAGATTTGGTCGCGGTGTGGTGTCATTGGTGTCATGTAATGGAAGAAAAAACTTACGGCGATTCTAATGTGCAAAAGCTCATAAGTAAGCATTTTGTACCTGTACAAGCTGATCATGATTTACGCCCTGATCTTGCCGAGCGTTATCGGGAATGGGGCTGGCCTGCGACGATTATCCTAACAGCGGATGGCACAGAAGTGGTTAAACGAGCAGGATTTATCAATCCTCAAAATATGCTAAAGCTGTTGCAAGCGGTGGTTGATGATCCTTCGCCAGAAACAACTACGCTCAGTTTACCAAAGAGTTTATCTACTACTCCGTTATTATCGAATGCAGGGATTAATGCACTAGAGCAAAATCATCTTGATGCTTATGATTATAAAAAGGGTGGATTAAAGCTAGGCCAAAAGTTTTTGGATGCCGAATCCGTTGAATGGGATTTAAGATTAGCTAAAAAGGGAGATCAAACAGCGACAAAACGCGTATTACAAACTCTCAAAGCAGCGACGAAATTGATTGACCCCGAGTTTGGTGGGGCGTATCAATACTCGACTTATGGGGACTGGAAGCACCCGCATTATGAGAAAATCATGCTTACTCAACATAAGTATTTACGTACTTATTCTCAAGCCTGTATGCAACTAAAAAAGGATGAATATTGCCAAGCCGCAAAACAAGTAGCGGATTACCTGCTGACTTTTCTTTTCTCTAAAAAAACAGGTGCTTTTTATACCAGCCAAGATGCTGATTTAAAGCAAGGTAAAAAAGCTCATGACTATTTCTTACTAAAAAGAAAACAACGTTTTACCCTGGGTGTCCCCCGTATTGATACTCATCATTATGCTTCACATAATGGTCGTGCTATTGAGGGTTTGGCTATGCTATATCAGGCGACTCATGAAAAACGTTATCTTGATGCAGCACAGAAAGCTACACAGTGGGCGATAAAGAATCGACGTTATTACGGTGGTGGTTTTAGGCATAGCGCGCTAGATGCGGCTGGCCCTTATCTGGCTGATAGTCTTTATATGGGGAAAGCCTTTCTCAAACTTTATGAAGTAACAAAGGATAAAAAATACTTACAGTTGTCGACGAAGACAGCCCAATTTATTGCAAACCAATTCAAGAATCCTCAGGGTGGTTTACTTAGTGCGGTTGATAACAACACGCCTGCAAAACCTTTGCCTCAATTGGATCAGAATATAGATGCCGCGAGGTTTTTATTAAACTTATATCGGCTAACCTCCAATAAAGCACACAAGGATCTAGCTGAGCATGCGATGAAGCTTTTAGCCACCGAGAAAATAGCTACATTACGATTAACAGAAGCAGGTATTTTACTGGCGATGGGTGAGTATCGTGGGTTAGTAAACTAATATGTAACTAATACCTGAATCCGTGACTTCACTACGGCATAGGGAATAAGATATTGATTCATCACGGGTTTAAAAAATGCCCGCTTACACTAAAGTATAATTGAGTACAGTAGTGCTCACTAAACGAAGGGTGAAGCTAAGATTTTTTAAAATCCCGTGCTAAACCAATCTCTTATCCCCTATTATCCGCATTGAAGTCACGGATTCAGGTAATTCTATAGCCTGTCAGATGTGTTTCTTTACCCAACTCCGATACATTCTGGGTGTAGTAGCTAGTTATTGCTTAAGACGATAACCCGTCCTAAACATCCAGCTAACGATGCCTAAACAGGTCACTAAAAACACCACAATCATGGTTAAGCTGATACCTACGCTAACATCGGAGACTTCAAAGAAACTCCAGCGAAAGCCACTGACGAGATAGAGCACAGGGTTAAATAGTGTCACTGTTTGCCAAAATGGGGGCAACATACTCACCGAATAAAAGCTTCCGCCCAGAAAAACTAATGGAGTGATAACGAGTAAAGGAATGACTTGAAGCTTCTCAAAATTGCCAGCCCATAAGCCAATAATAAAACCGAACAAGCTGAAAGAAAGACACGTTAACACCAAGAAAGCGATCATCCATACAGGGTGGGCAATGCGTAAATCAACAAAAAAGCTTGCGGTTAATAGAATAATAAGTCCAATAAGAAGTGACTTAGTGGCCGCCGCTCCGACATAACCGATTAATATTTCAAATGAAGATATAGGAGCTGATAGCACCTCATAAATACTCCCCGTAAATTTTGGAAAGAAAATACCGAATGAGGCGTTGGCTACACTTTGCGTAAGCACCGACAGCATGGTTAGCCCAGGCACAATAAAGAGTCCGTAAGACACACCTTCTATGTTTTCAATACGTGAGCCGATGGCTGAGCCAAACACCACAAAATATAAAGCGGTAGAAATGACGGGGGAGGCTAAGCTCTGAAATAGGGTTTTCCAGGCACGTAACATTTCGAATTTATAAATGGCTTTGACGGCATGGATATTCATACGTCATCCTCACTGTGTACTAGGTTGACAAAAATCTCTTCCAGTGAGCTTTGCGTGGTTTGTAAATCTTTTAAGGCTAATGAGTCGGCATCATTAATGGCTTGTAGTAGCGCAGTAATACCAGTGCCTTCACCTTTTGTATCGTAGGTATAAGTCAATAGATTGCCCTCTTTAGAGAGTTCCAAATCGTAGCTAGCTAATGACTCAGGTAATTCAGAAACAGGTTCTTTTAGCTCAATAATTAATTGTTTCTTGCCAAGTTTCTGCATTAAATCGTGCTTGTCTTCGACGAGCAAAAGCTTGCCGTCACTGATAACACCCACACGATCAGCAATTTCTTCAGCTTCTTCGATGTAGTGTGTCGTCAGGATGATAGTGACACCTGATTGACGTAATTTCTCAACAATAGCCCACATATCTTTGCGCAACTCAACATCTACACCTGCTGTAGGTTCATCCAAAAATAATATTCGTGGCTCGTGAGAGAGGGCTTTTGCAATTAAGACACGTCTTTTCATACCGCCAGAAAGCGTACGTAACTCGTTACTCTTTTTATCCCACAGCGATAAATCTTTGAGTAATTGTTCGAGATAGGCATGATCTTTGGGTTTGCCGAATAAGCCACGACTAAAGTTGATGGTATTCCAAACCGTATCAAATGCACCCAGTGTTAGCTCTTGAGGTACAAGCCCGATGAGTTCGCGAGATTTGCGGTAATCCGAAATAATATCAAAACCATCCACTTTTACTGTGCCATTAGTGGGTGAAACGATGCCACAAATGATGGAAATAAGCGTGGTTTTACCGGCACCATTGGGGCCAAGTAGGGCAAGTATTTCGCCTGATTGAATATCTAAATTCACACTGTGCAGTGCTTGATGCCCAGACTCATAGGTCTTGGAAAGGTTTTTTATAGAGACAATAGATTGCATGCAAATGATAGTACGGTATTTAGGAATTGGGATAAAGGGGCGTGTAACTACTCAGCCTACCCTCTATTTTGCCCAATAACTGCGTTGAAAGTGCTCATTTATACTTATAAACTGCGCGCTTTCGCCTTGCTCTTGAGCAAAATAGAGGGCAATCTGAGCAGTTACGGATTACGCTGAGTAGTTGCAGGAGCGTTTATTGTTCTTTATGAGAAGAGTTGTAGTTCTTGAGTAAGTGCGCACCTATCCAATTGATATTGCGAAGTTATATTAAAAAATGGATGGGTGAAATCAACAATTATCTATGCAAGATTAGGTTCGAAAAAATGAGGGTATTACAATTCGCCCGTGCGTAAAAAGCGTCTTTTTTCCCACGGCCAGATATACTGTTTTTTCTCGACCATTTCATGTAGCTCATCGTCCATTTTCCAATGTCCAGCAGCAATCACACCTAGTAAACGACCCTGATTTAGCACCAGTTTGCGATATACCATTTGCTTAATGTCTCGGTACATCACTTCTTTATTGCTCATCGCACCTTCACCATTATCACCAATACTCAAGATCGGGTAATCAACCACTTTTAACCGAGTAGTAGCGGTAGAGCCTTTATAGTTAGCGCTTTTTCCCGCAATATTTGTTGCTAGTACTTCAGCTTGCTCAAAGCCAGGTTTTGACAGGCCGTAGATACGCCCGCCATACTCTGCACATTCGCCAATAGCATGAATATTAAGAGCATTAGTTTGTAGCTTGTGGTCAACCACAATCCCCTGGTTAACGTGTATTTTATTGTCTATCGCTAGTTGAACATTAGGTCTAATACCAATGGTAGTAATTACCGTGTCACAAGGAATAATTTCACCATCATTCAAGGTGACGCTTTCAACTTTTGATTCACCATTAATACAAACTACATGCCTACGCTTACGTACTTTAATGCCCAAGTCATCAAGGTATAGTCTCAGGTAAACTGAAGCATGATCATCAAGTTGACGATGCATTAAGCGAGTGCTGTGTTCAATGATAGTGACTTTAGTGTTATGTCGGCTCATCGCGTACGACACATCCAAACCAATCTGGCTGCCACCGATAACTACCGTGTTTCGGCTTGCCATTTGACGACTTTTTAGTGACTCAACATCAAAAATATTACGAAAAGAAAATACATTTTTCAGGCTAGTGCCTTCTACCTCTAGCTTGCGAGCTGTGGAGCCTATTGCCAATACTAATTTTTTATAAGTATGTTGGATGCCAAGGCTATCGGTCACTTCGCCTGCATCTTTGTCGATACTAACAATGGCATTATTTAGAAAAATCTCTACGTTATCGACAAGAGGAAGTTGAGTGGATTGATGGATGACATCTTCAGATAACTCGCCAGCGAGCATTTTTGTGAGATCTTCACGCCGATAAGGCTGGCGTTCTTCTCCACCAAATATTTTGATGTGAATATCGGGGCTTCTTTTTAACAACTCATGTACAAAATGTACGCCCACTGACCCTGTTCCGATAATGATGATGGGTAAGTCTTTGCGGGGAGTCGTATTCAATGGCATTTCCTATTTGAGTGCAAAAGAGATTTGCGGAAGCTCTATATTGCTGAAGCTCTATAAAAAATATAGCACCTCTATAAAATAAAGCATGAAATAAATCAGGAAAAGGTCTCTATTAGTCATTTGTCGTCGGGTAGCTTCTTATACGAAGAAAACTGGCAAACCGAGGGATGCTATTTTTTGTTAGACCGTAATACTTGTAAGTAATTAGTGACTTAATAGGCGGTGGGTTCTGTCGTTGCTTATCACTAAAGCCACTGCCTATTTTAAAGCGTTGTCCTTGCTTATTTTCTAGTAATAAAGCACCTAACATTCCTTTGTATTTACCTTTGCCTTCAATGTGTGAGATGACGGTAGCTTCGGCATCCTGATAACGTTTTACTTTTAATAACACATCACTACGACCTGTTTGGTACGGTGCATCAGCTAAATGCATCATTAATCCTTCTGCTCCTTGTTGGGTGAGGTGGTTGAGCTTTTTGATAAGTGCATCGTGGTCAGGCAGGTGAAACTGATCAATCAACTGGAGATAAGGACTTTTATGGATTGAGAGCAGAGACTTCATCTTATTGACCCGTTCGCTAAAAGAGCCTGTTGCATTAGGTAATTCAAAAACCATATAACGGATCTTTTTCCATTCTGCATCAATCGGCTGATCTTTACGAACCGTGCTAATGATGGCTTCAAATTGACCCCGTGCAATCCACAGTTCACCATCTAATGACTGTGTTGGAAAGTCTGCTAAAAACCAAGCAGGAGCATGGTAAACATTGCCTTGCCGAGAAACTAATTGCTTGCCATCCCATAACGCACGAACACCGTCATACTTCTCACTAATTAAATAGTCGCTGACATCAATAGCCTGCTCATTTTTCTGATACGTTTTGGCGAGTAACAAGTCAGGAGAAGCGGCAAATACACTTGAAGCACAAAGAACGGCTACGAATAAGTAAGTCACTTGTATTAATTTGGAAAACATCATTGGGTGAGAATATCTCAAATAGTAACAACACTATAGTGTGGAGGGGATGAGTGGATAGAGCGTTCAACCTCACAAAAAACAGGTCATTTTTATGACAAATATCATCTAAAATATATTAATCCTATTAATTCCAAGTTATATTTACCTGATAGCTATAAAAAAACACCCCGTAAAACCTTTACATGTTCACCCATTCTTGGAGGAAAACCTATGAGTTCCAATGACTCTTATTGGCAAGCGAACTTAAAGCTCATGTTCTTTTGTCTGGCGATATGGTTTATCGTCTCGTTTCTATTCGGCATTCTCTTAGTCGATCAACTTAATGCATTTCGCATCGGTGGTTACAAACTAGGTTTCTGGTTTGCCCAACAAGGTTCTATCTACACGTTTGTAGCCTTAATTTTCTTTTATTCATGGCGCATGAATAAACTCGATCGTAAATACGACGTTCACGAAGAATAAGGGGAATAGAAATGGATTTAGATCTTAAAACATTAACGTATATTGTTGTATTCAGTACTTTTGCACTGTATTTCGCTATTGCCTGGTGGGCGCGCGCGTCGACCACTAGTGATTTCTATGTAGCTAACAAAGGTATTCACCCTGTCTTAAACGGTATGGCGACAGGCGCAGATTGGATGAGTGCAGCATCCTTTATCTCAATGGCAGGCTTAATTGCTTTCCTAGGTTATGGTGGCTCGGTCTTCTTGATGGGCTGGACAGGTGGTTATGTACTACTTGCCATGTTACTTGCACCTTACCTGCGTAAATATGGCAAGTTTACTGTGCCAGAATTTATCGGTGATCGTTTTTACTCAAAAACGGCTCGTATGGTAGCGGTAGCTTGTTTAATCATTGCTTCGCTGACGTATATCATCGGACAAATGAAAGGCGTAGGTGTAGCCTTCTCCCGTTTCCTTGAGTTGCCGTTTGCGCAAGGCCTTGGAATTGGCATGTTCGTGGTTTGGGTTTACGCGGTACTAGGTGGCATGAAAGGTATTACCTATACACAGATTGCTCAATACTGTGTGTTGATCTTTGCTTACACTGTTCCTGCTGTATTTATCTCATTACAGTTGACGGGCAACCCTATCCCACAAATTGGATTAGGTAGCAAAATGATCGATGGCTCAGATATGTATCTGCTTGATAAGCTAGACCTGATTGTCTCAGACCTTGGCTTTAAAGAATACACCACTGCCAAGCTCGGTAGCACACTCAACATGTTTGCTTATACCTTATCGCTAATGATCGGAACAGCTGGTTTACCGCACGTTATTATGCGTTTTTTCACCGTATCTTCAGTTAAAGCGGCACGTTCTTCAGCAGGTTGGGCATTAGTCTTTATTGCATTACTTTACACCGTAGCTCCAGCAGTAGGTGCAATGGCTAGATTGAATCTAATCCACACTATTCAACCAGCCGATGGCGGAAATCTGGTATACGAACAACGTCCAGACTGGTTTAAAAATTGGGAAACAACAGGCCTGTTAAAGTTTGAAGATAAAAATGGTGATGGCAAAGTCCAATATACAGCGGATAAAGAAGCTAACGAAGTGGTTAAGGTAGACCGTGACATCATGGTTCTAGCGAACCCTGAAATTGCCAAACTACCTAACTGGGTTATCGCATTAGTAGCCGCAGGTGGCTTAGCAGCAGCGCTATCAACCGCAGCAGGATTACTGTTAGCGATATCCTCCTCCATCTCGCATGACTTGATGAAGGGCATCTTTGTACCCAATATATCGGAGAAGTCAGAGTTGCTGTCCAGTCGGATAGTGATGACCATAGCCGTGCTGGTGGCTGGCTATCTGGGGCTGAATCCGCCAGGGTTTGCCGCAGGAACGGTAGCCTTGGCCTTTGGTTTGGCAGCATCCTCCATCTTCCCCGCCTTAATGATGGGTATCTTCTCCAAACGTGTTACTGCAAAAGCAGCCATTGCAGGAATGATAGCGGGTATCGGAGTGACGTTACTGTATGTATTCCAGCATCACGGCATCATGTTTATCAAAGGAACCGAATTCCTTGGTGGCATGGAAAAGAACTGGTTCATGGGAATTGATCCTAAAGCCTTTGGTTCGGTCGGTGCATTGGTTAACTTTGCAGTAGCTATGCTGATAACTAACCTAAGTAGCGAACGTCCACCTGAGCATATTCAACATATGGTTGAAGATATTCGTGTACCTCGTGGTACGGGTGCGGCAAGTCATTAATGGTTGTTAGTAACAACTAGTTAAAGACTTAAAAAGGCTTCTTATTCTTAATAAGGAGCCTTTTTTATGAGTGATATTATTGCTCTAATAATAGCTTTATGTTACGTTTTAGATGCGTATTAACAATGCGCATACGCCGCAAAGAAACGAAGGTGAAAATAATGCTAAGTGTGTATGATAAAAAAGCAGATAAAAAAGCAACAAACTTAAGTATAAACAATGACTTGCTTTTTAAGGCTAAACGGTTGAAGATTAACTTATCGGCAACATTGGAGCAAGCCCTAGAAAATGAGTTACGTGATAGGGAGCGTGAAAACTGGAGTAAGCATAATAAACAAGCTATCAAACAGCTCAATAAGTTAGCTGATGAAAATGGCTTGTTTTCTGACTCATACAGGAAAGTTTAATGAGTCAATTCATGCTGTATAGGAATGAAGATCATACTACTAATAAAGCCTATCCCTATTTTGTAGATATCCAAAATACGCTGTTAAGTGATTTAAACACACGTTTGGTGATTCCTTTATCTCATCATGCGACATTAGAAAAAACAGATGCTAAAAAACTTTGCCCCTTGATAGAGATTGAAGCAGATAGCTACGTTTTATTAACCCATCAAATAACATCAGTCCCAAGATCGATTTTAAAGACGGAAGTCCATTCAATTGAATCATATCGTTACCAGATATTGGATGCATTGGATATGCTCGTTTCAGGAATCTAACTGAGTCCTAAGCAAGGAACCCATGAACAAACACAAAAAACTAGCTTTGATCGTAGCTCCTTTCTTGCTAATAGGTGGCTATGTAGCTGCTGATTACTACGCTGCAGCACAAGCTAGAGCCGAAATGGATAATAAAGCAGGTCGCTTAACAACGGTTGATGGTTGTAATCTGCAAGTAAACAAGTGCACCTTGCAAAAAGGCAACCTGGAAATGAAATTGATGCTAGACCCTGACGATCAACATCAATTATTACTGATATCTAATGAGGCCTTGGAAGGTGTGAGCCTTGCTTTGGATAATACAGAACCCGCCAAAATGACACTAAACGGTGATAATCAACATTGGAAAATAGGCTTAACGGCTCCTGTTAAAGCAAACACTACTTTGAAACTGGTCACCTCAATCAATGAAGTTTTGTATTTTATTGAAATAGGCGAATAAGTATTATCAAGCGTAGGATGTGTTAAGCCGTAGCGTATGCATTCTGTCTCGTCTTAGTACACTGCGACCTCAGTTGCAGTGATCTAGCGTTTTGTTAAGAACAAAAGCGAATAGCCGCTATATTTGCATGTTTGGTTCAGATGCATACAATGCAAGCTTGAAACCAATCTTGAAATCTCATGAGCATTAAACCGCCTATTAGGGAAATACCCTATAACTACACCTCTTTTTCTGATCGAGAAATCGTTCTACGTCTGTTAGGCGCACGCGCTTGGGAAATCCTTGAGCAACTTCGAAACAAGCGCAGTACAGGGCTTTCTGCACACATGTTGTTGGAAATGCTAGGCGATATGTGGATTGTTAAACGTAACCCCTATATCCAAGATGATCTGCTCAATAACCAACGACGTTTAGTCTCCTTAGTGGGCACGATGCAAGAGCGGATTGAGCGCATACGAAGCCGTGCCGACGGCAACGATTTAGCGCTTGAATTGATTGATATTGTTGATCAATCCGTGGGGGATTTCGCGGCATGGTTTCCCCCCTATAAAGAGTTGCGTAAAAAAGCCCTAAAAGCCTTTACCGCAATTACCTCCAAAAACAATGTGAGTTTTGACGGCTTATCACGGGTTTCACATGTCACCGATGCAACAGACTGGCGGGTAGAGCTACCGTTTGTAGTGCTAACTCCCGATACCGAAGCGGAAATTGCAGCCTTGGTTGATGCCAGTATTAAACTAGGCCTAACGGTTATCCCGCGAGGCGGTGGTACGGGTTACACGGGTGGTGCTATTCCACTTCATGCCAAGTCGGTCGTCATTAATACAGAAAAGTTAGAATCTATTTCTGAAGTTATTTACCGTGATGATATCGTCGCAGGCAATCAAGTACCAGTGGTTGAATCGGGCGCTGGTGTGGTAACTAGGCGAATCTCTGATATTGCGGGTTTGCACGGCTTGGTCTTTGCAGTTGATCCCACTTCGCAAGATGCCTCAACCATTGGTGGCAATGTGTCGATGAATGCAGGCGGAAAAAAGGCAGTACTTTGGGGTACAACCTTAGATAACCTTGTTTCCTGGCGCATGGTAACGCCTGATGCTAAGTGGCTTGAAGTTAAACGACTTGATCATAATCTCGGTAAAATTCACGAACAAGAAAACGTCTCTTTTGAAGTTACTCGTTTCAAAGCGGATGGCACAACACCTATGGGTGAAGCTGAAGTGATGACCTTTAAGGGCAAATTCTTCCGTAAAGAAGGCTTGGGTAAAGATGTAACCGACAAGTTTTTAGGTGGACTGCCAGGTATTCAAAAAGAAGGCTGTGATGGTCTGATTACCTCAGCAAAATTCATCCTGCATCGTATGCCCGAAAAAGTGCGTACCGTGTGTATGGAATTTTATGGTACGGATTTGCACGAAGCCGTGCCTGCCATTGTGGAAATTAAAGACTATTTAGATGGCAACCCAAATGTCATGCTATCAGGCTTGGAACACTTGGATGAGCGCTATGTAAAAGCGGTTAAATACACACCGAAAAGTGCTAGAAGAGCGCTACCCAAAATGGTGTTAATTGCTGATATCGTATCGGATGATGAGCAGCATGTAGTGGATGCCACCTCCGAAGTCTTGCGTCTAGCTAAAGCTCGTCAAGCAGAAGGCTTTATTGCCATTAGCCCCGAAGCACGTCGTCAATTCTGGTTAGATAGAGCACGTACCGCCGCCATTGCAGCGCATACCAATGCCTTCAAAATAAACGAAGATGTGGTCATCCCATTACATAACCTGGCTGCATATAGCGAAGGTATTGAGCGGATTAATATTCGTTTGTCGATCAGTAATAAACTCAAGCTCATCGAGCAAATACTGGAAATCTTACAAGGTGATATGCCAGAGCTACGCAGCTTACCTGACTATGAAGCCAGTGAAGAAAATGATGCCCTGTTGGAAGATAAAATCTCAACCGCTAGGGACTATCTACATAGCGTAAAAACTCGCTGGCAGACGATTATAGAAAATGTCGATGCACCCGTTGAGCGGTTTAAAGATTTGCTTGACCAGCCTGCAAGTGAAGCAATAAAAGAAGGCGACAAGCTGATTAACTTGCTGTTGCGCCGTGACTTACGCATTTCTTACCATAAAGAAATAAGACAACCTTTGAATGATATGTTCACAGGCCGAGGTATGACACCTCTGTGCGATAAAATAACCAATGCGCATCAAAAAGTGCTATCCAGCCGCTTGTTTATTGCACTACATATGCACGCGGGTGATGGCAACGTACATACCAATATCCCTGTGAATTCAAATGATTACAAAATGATGCATGAGGCGGAAGGCGTTGTGGATGAAGTCATGGTGTTGGCGCTAGGGCTGGACGGTGTGATCTCGGGTGAGCACGGAATTGGTCTTACCAAGATGCAATATCAGGATGAAAATACCACTCAAGCATTTGCAGAATACAAGCAACAAGTTGACCCAAAAGGCCATTTTAACCGTGGCAAACTTATGCCAGGTTCTGGCTTACAAGATGCCTATACGCCTTCGCTTAGATTGGTTGAGCGAGAAGCTTTGTTGCTAGAGCATAATGCACTAGGTGAGCTAAATGACGATATCAAAGACTGTTTGCGCTGTGGCAAGTGTAAGCCTGTTTGTAACACGCATAACCCTCGTTCTAACTTGCTTTACTCACCCAGAAATAAGATTTTAGCCACAGGCTTAATGATCGAAGCCTTTATGTACGAAGAGCAAACTCAACGTGGTATTTCTTTACGTCATTTCGCTGAGATGAATGATGTGGCGGATCACTGCACCGTCTGCCATAAATGCTTTAACCCTTGCCCCGTCAATATAGATTTTGGTGATGTAACGGTGCGTATGAGAAATATCCTGCGCAATCGAGGCAAGAAAAAATTCAACCCAATTACATGGGCCTCAATGACATTCCTAAATGTCAAAGATCCCCGTACTATCAAATTAATGCGCTTGGGGTTAATTCGGTTTGGTTATAAAGGCCAGAGGCTAGGCCATAGCCTTTTCAAAAAACTAGGCTGGCTCAAGGGCGAGCAACCCGCTATCACAACGGGTAAACCTACTATTCAAGAATATGTGGTGCAGTTTGTTAAGAACCCACTACCTAAAGATGTGCCCGCCAGAACAACTAGAGCCATGTTAGGGCTGGAAGATAATAAAATTGTACCCATTTTCCACCCATCTAATAAAGAAACCGATAATAACGATGCGGTCTTCTATTTCCCTGGTTGTGGTTCGGAGCGATTATTTAGTGAAGTTGGCATAGCGACTTTGGCAATGCTCAGTGAGGCGGGTGCAACCACGGTGCTGCCGCCAGGTTATTTGTGTTGTGGCTATCCGCAAAATGCATCAGGTGATACGGATAAAGGGACGCAAATCTCAACTGAAAATAGAGTGTTATTCCATCGGATTGCTAATGCACTACAGTACTTAGAAATTAAGACAGTAATCGTGTCGTGCGGAACCTGTTTGGATCAGTTGCTTAAATACGAGTTTGAGAAAATCTTCCCGGGATGTCGCTTGCTAGATATTCATGAATACTTATTAGAAAAAGACATCAAACTAGAAGGCGCAACGGGCGTTCAATACTTGTACCACGATCCTTGCCACTCGCCCATAAAAACCATGTCGCCGATTAAAATGACTTCTGATTTAATGGGTAGCGAACTCTTATTATCAGACCGCTGTTGTGGCGAAGCAGGGACGTTTGCTGTCAGTCGTCCTGATATTTCAAGCCAACTACGTTTTCGTAAAGAAGAAGAAATTCGTAAAGGTATCAACGCACATACAGGCGAAGATAATGTCATTAATGGCAATGTGAAAATGCTAACCAACTGCCCAGCCTGCCAACAAGGGTTGTCACGCTACGCCGATTCAACGGGTATTGATACCGATTACATCGTAGTCGAAATGGCGAACGAGCTACTAGGTGATGGTTGGCAAGACCGATTTGTAGAACAATCGACTCAGGATGGTATTGAGAAAGTCTTGCTATAAATAAACCTGTAGGTTGGGCTGACGTTAGGAAGCCCAACAAGCGATGTAGCACTCATGTTGGGGTTTGTTCCACACCCACAACCTACTTGCTTTATATCAATATTTATATTTCTTTATGGTGATGTCTATGATTGAGATGGCTGGGTAGTCAGGAAAACTTTTGAAACCATTAATAATTAGTATTTGGCTCTACCAACAGCCCCGCAGTTTCAGCATAAGTGCCAAATATAGCTAATAATATAAATGCAGTACCTACCACCATCCATAGGATATTAGCACCAGAATAAGCGCTGTTTGTTGTACCTTTAGGATCATCACAGGCTATGTTGATAGCTACTTGAGCTTTGTATAAGGCATAAACAGAAAATGCAAAGAAACCTAGAGTCATGGTCATTTGCATGGCAACACTGCCTTCCATGTAGGAGGTAAACTGTCCGATGATTGAGGTAACAATGTAAAGAATAGCCATGCCTGTTGCAGACCATACATAATCCGTTTCTTTTTGTTGCAGTTTTGAATCAATTCGCTGGAATAATGGAAAAGTAAAAAAGATAGAAAAGATGGCTCTCATGACCGGTAACATTTTTTCACCCGTAGCCATCATTTGATTCTTCCAGTTTTGATAAAACCAGTAAATAAAATAAATGCCAAGGGTTAGTATGCTTAGTAGCAGAAACTTTTGCACTGCGACTACATAAAACTCACTTTCACTTTTCTCTTCAGTTGATGGTGGCTCTAGCTCTGATTGTGGTGGTTTGTAAATATCGTTATCCATAGTGTTTTCCTAAATAGTGTGGTGCTGACAGCTTTATGGCAGTCTTTAAACAACTCGTAAGACAAAGTAATTCTTTTTACCGCGTTGCAATAGTACAAACTTATCGTTAATCAAGTCAGCTTGGGTTAGCTCGTAGCGTTCTTTAACCTTCTCTTTGTTCACAGAAATAGAGTTTTCTTTCAATGCTCTGCGTACTTCACTATTTGATTTCAAAAAGCCTGTGTCGGTAGCTAGTGCAGCCACTAAATCGTAGCCTTTTTCTATTTTAGCAGCAGCAACTTCTGCTTGCGGTACGCCTTCGAAAACATCTAAAAAGGTTTGATCATTTAACTGCTTCAGATCGTCACTAGTCGATTTTCCGAATAAAATAGCACTGGCTTTAATCGCGTTTTCTAAATCAGCATCCGAGTGAACCATGGCGGTGATTTTGCTAGCTAAACGCTTTTGCAGTAAGCGCATATGCGGTGCTTCTTGATGTTCTGCGATGAGTACATTGATTTCATCTTCATTTAAGAAAGTAAAAATTCGTATGTATTTTTCGCTATCTTCATCACCTGAGTTCAACCAGTATTGGTAAAATTTATAGGGTGAAGTTCTGTTAGCATCTAGCCATACATTACCGCCTTCACTTTTACCAAATTTGGAGCCATCCGCTTTAGTAATCAGTGGGCAAGTAATCGCGTAGGCTTTACCGCCACCAATTCTCCGCACTAGCTCTGTCCCTGTGGTAATGTTGCCCCATTGGTCACTGCCACCCATTTGCAAGGTGCAATCGTTATGTTGGAATAGATGAAGAAAGTCGTAGCCTTGCACTAACTGGTAAGTAAATTCGGTAAAACTCATGCCTTCAGAGCCACCATCCGACTCATCTGAAGTAATGCGGTTTTTAACAGAATCCTTAGCCATCATATAGTTGACGGTAATGTGCTTACCCACATCGCGGATAAATTCAAGAAAAGAAAAGTCCTTCATCCAGTCGTAGTTGTTGACCATTACAGCGCTGTTCTTATTAGCGCTGTCGTTCAACTGGTCATCAAAGTTGAGGAAGTGGGCTAGTTGCTTTTGAATCGCTTGTTGATTATGACGAAGTGTTTTCTCATCCAACAAGTTACGTTCTGCTGATTTACCCGATGGGTCGCCAATCATTCCTGTTGCCCCACCGACTAGTGCGACAGGTTTATGTCCACTACGCTGAAAATGCGCCAGCAACATAATAGGCACGAGATTACCGATATGTAACGAATCCGCAGTAGGATCAAAACCTACATAGGCGCTACGCATAGCCTCATTCAAATGCTCTTCAGCACCCGGCATAACATCGTGGATCATTCCGCGCCATGTGAGTTCTTCGATAAAGTTTGTCATAATCAACCAGCAGTGATAGTAAATTCAGCGCGTATTATATAGGTAAACAAGAACAGGTGAATAAAAGAAGTAAAAAGAAAATGCGGTGTGTATTTAGGTATGATGGTGCGCTAGGTATCGGGGTAACTGTGTAGATGAGTGATTTTTTTCAGGGCAAGACAAAACAATTATTTCTGTTTTCTGTAGTGAGTCTTTTTACGTTGTTGTTACTGTGTGGCTGTGACACGTTGAAATACTACTCACAAGGTATTCAAGGCCATTTCAAACTTGTTTCACAGATCCAACCTATTGATGAAGTGGTTCAGCAAAAGAGTACACCTGAGACAACGCGCAAGTTGTTAGCGAAAGCGAAACGAGCCAGAGCCTTTGCGATTAGGCATCTTAAGTTACCTGATAATGAAAGTTATCAAGGTTATGCCGATTTAAAACGCAAACGAGTCACATGGAATGTTATTGCCACCAAACCACTTTCAATGGAGCCTTATCAATCCTGTTTTCCTGTAACAGGATGCTTAAGCTATCGTGGATATTTTAGTGAGACAGGTGCGAAGCAATTTGCTCACAAACTGCAAGATGAAGGCTATGAAACCTTTATTGGTGGCTCGACAGCCTATTCAACATTAGGCTGGTTTGATGATCCTATCGTTAGCCCGATGCTAACCAATGGTGAAGCATGGTTAATCGAAACCTTGTTTCATGAGCTGGCCCACCAGCAGTTATATATAAAAGATGATAGTGATTTTAATGAAGCTTTTGCAACAACTGTTGGGCAAAATGGTGTGCGCGAATGGCTAAAAGAAACACGTCCTGACGCGCTGTCTAAATATAATGATCATCTGCATCGTTATAATGACTTCCTCAAGTTGCTGGGTGCGACAGCCGAGCAACTCAAAACCTTATATGAAAGTGATGCTGATGATGCTAGCAAACTTGTCACAAAACAGCAGATTACCGACCAGCTAAGGCAAAATTATGTGTTGTTTAAACAGCGATATAACGGCTATACAGGTTTTGATAAATGGTTCGAAAAACCTATTAATAACCCACGTTTAGCAATGGTTTCTGTCTACCACGAGCTAGTCCCTGATTTTGAACGTTGGTTGCAGGCCTGTAAGCGTGATTATTCTCGTTTTTATCAGACCGTAGAGCAACTTTCTGAATTACCCAAAGATGAGCGCATCGAAGCGCTTAAGCAAACTGCACGTTGTATGAGTCAATAATATGGAACAAATAGAACGCATCATTCGGCTACATAACCTGTTATCTAGCTCGCGCCATCCTATTCCAAGAACAGTACTTCAGCAGAAACTAGAGTGCTCGGAGAAAACAGTCAGACGAAACATTGATTTCTTGCGAGACAGACTAGGCGCACCGCTGGAATATAATCAAGAAAGTAACGGCTGGAGCTATCGAAAAGATGAAGCAAGTTTGTACGAGTTACCCGGTTTATGGTTGAACGAACAAGAGATTCATTCCCTCCTGACGATTCAGCAATTATTAGCTAACCTTGACCCTGAGTTATTACACGATGAAATCGCCCCCTTTGCAGACCGTATAAGAACATTGCTTGAGCAAACCACAGGGCTAGATACTGAGCAAGATATTAGCCAATACATACAGTTATTATCAACGGGGAAACGCAAACGTCAGTATCAGTATTTCCAGGCATTAACCTCAGCCACCATCAATAAAAACCAAATCCATATCAGTTATTTTGGGCGAGGCAAGAATCAACGCACCGAGCGCACCTTGTCACCTATACAGCTATTGCACTATAAAGAAAACTGGTACCTCAGCGCTTGGTGTCATGGTAAACACGCCATGCGAGTGTTTTCGTTAGACAAAATAGAGAGCTTAAAGGTACTGAAAGAAACCGCCAAAACACTACAGCCTGATGAGATAGAAAGCTTCACATCAGCCTCATTTGGTATTTTTACAGGTGAAGTGAGTGACCAAGCTGTACTGGAATTTGGTGAAGAAGCCTCACGATGGGTAGCAGATGAAACATGGCATCCTGAGCAAAAAGGCAAGTGGTTGGAGAATGGTCATTATCAACTTAGCTTGCCGTATAGCAACCCGATTGAGTTAGCGGGGGAAATACTCAAACATGGAGAAGGCATAAAAGTAGTAGCGCCTGATTCCTTGAAAAGTCTAATCAAAAAAAGATTGCAGAAAGCGTGGCAGCAATATGATTGATCGCGTCGTTTAGGGGGGCTCTTGATTAAGCAGGGCTGTTCAATGCTAAATGAAATAAGCTCCCTCTCCCCTTTGGGGGGAGGGGGGAGATGTTCTAAGGTCGTCTTTTTTATCAGACTATCTACCCCCTCCCTAACCCTCCCCCTGCTAGGT
>JALXAX010000075.1 GCA_026991755.1 Thiotrichaceae bacterium
AAGATATTGGTTTAGCACGGGATTTTAAAAAATCTTAGCTTCACCCTTAGGTTAAGCGGGCATTTTTTAAACCCGTGATGAATCAATAGCTTATTCACTGTGCCGTAGTGAAGTCACGGATTCAGGACATATTAAGGCTGAGTTAAATTAGCTTAAATGATAATCCTTTGGCATGCTGTTAAAGCTTCTAATATAATAATAAGAATGATCTTGTAAGGTAAAAACATGTTTGAATTCCTAAAAGCAGGTGGGTTTCTAATCCTACCTATTCTAATTTGCTCAGTTATTGCACTAGCTATTGTGATAGAGCGTTTCTTCACATTAAAAACGCGCAATATTATTCCTGAGAATATTATTAGCAAAGCACATAAGTTGGTTGCTAGTGGCAATGTACCCAGTAAAAAAGAAATTGAAAGTGTGAGAAATAGCTCGTTAGTAGGCAAAGTACTTGCTGCAGGGCTAAGTAGTCTGCAATCTCCACGTCATATCATGAAAGAAAGCCTTGAAGAAACAGGCCGGCATGTCGCACATGAAATGGATAAATACATGACGGCATTAGGTACTATTGCTGCAGTCACCCCTTTATTGGGTTTGCTGGGTACAGTAGTTGGCATGATCGAAGTGTTTAGTGTAATCACGCAAATGGGAGTAGGAAGTCCTACCGACCTTGCGGGTGGTATTTCTACGGCCTTGATTACAACAGCAGCGGGTATATCAGTAGCCGTTCCTGCTCTTATTTTTCATCGTTATTTCAAAGGTAAAACTAACGATTATGTAGTACGCATGGAGCAAGAGGCATTGAAAATGGTAGAGCTTGCCAGTGATAATAGACGCTCGCCAACAGCAACTATCCCAGCAGCACCCACTACACCCAAACAGCCTCCTAGAAGACGTGCCGTGAAAACTGCTAATACTCGAGGCACTGCGTAATGAATTTTCGAGGTGCACAAGCTGAGGACGAGGTAGATATTAATCTTACCTCATTGATTGATGTCGTATTTTTATTGCTCATCTTCTTTATGGTGACTACTACTTTTGAAAAAGAGTCTAAGATAAAAATTCAGCTACCTACTGCTGCAAGCAGTCGTCCTGAAACTCAACAAAATGTAATCGAGTTGCTTATTGATAGTAAAGGTCGTTACTATATCGATAAAAAAGAGGTGGTTAACACTAAACCTGAAACACTCTTTCGCGCTATGTCGATAACACTGGATGCTTTAGATAAAACACCCTCGTTGATTATTACCGCTGATGCGAATGCTAATTATCAATCTGTTATTACTGCGATGGATATTGCAGGACGACTGTCGTTGACGAACTTTTCATTAGCTACTTCTCAGTCAGAGAGAAAATAACCGTAGCTGCGTGCTTGTGCTTCCCGTATTGCGCTGCGCTTCATACGGGCTAGTTCCTACCCTGCTTTACATCTTAAGGGCACCTCTATCAATTCATGGTTCGTTTTGCTGAGGCTAGAATCAATAGAGATACTCTTAAATTGAATTTATGCTGATAGCATGAGTATAATCTCGACCTATCCATTCAAAAGATAACGGTTAATGTCCAAACAAACATCCTGGTTACAACAACGACTAGAATCAATCTGGTATCAAAAAAAAACATCGGATCTTTTCTTTTATTTGTTGCTCCCACTCTCTAGCTTATTCTGCTTGATTAGCCAGCGCCGACGTCAAAAACTAACACAACAGCAAGTCAAACTAGACATTCCTATTATCATAGTTGGCAATATTAGCATTGGGGGAACGGGGAAAACTCCGTTGGTACTAAGACTCATTGAGTTACTCATTAATGAAGGCTATAAGCCTGCCATTATTACCCGTGGATACAAAGGTACTTCACAACAGTGGCCCTTATTAGTAACCCCTGACACAGCAACACAATTAGCAGGTGACGAAGCCAAACTAATGGCTATTCGCAGTAAAGTACCCGTTATAGCAGGTGCTGATCGACTTGCAGATATTCAATGGGTTACACAGAACACAGACTGCAATATCATTATTTCAGATGATGGCTTACAGCATTACCAAATGCCACGAGATATAGAGATCGTCGTCATCGACGCACAACGACGTTTCGGCAATGGCAAATGCCTACCCGCAGGGCCGCTAAGAGAGAAGGTGAGCCGACTTAAAGAATGTGACTTTCTGGTTTCAAACGGTCACCCTGCTCTCGACAATGAAAGTCTTATGCAAGTCTCTGGCTCCTATTTAGTTAATCTAAAAACTAATGAACAAAAGCCCATCAACAGCTTCGAGTCTGTGCAGATAATCACAGGCATTGGTAACCCACAACGCTTTATTAATACCTTAGCAAGTACAGGCTTGTACATTATTGATAAAAAGCTATTTGCAGATCATCATCACTATGTAGAAGCTGACTTTTCCAATCAATTTAAAAACATAGCCACCGTAATGACTGAAAAAGATGCGGTTAAATGTACTCAATTAGAACTTGATAATTGCTGGTATTTACCCGTAAAGGCGAAGCTAGCCCCCGACTTCGAGAAGCGTTTTATTAACAAGGTTAATGAACTGTTTTGATCATTTATTAGCGCTCTTAAATTAGCCTCAGACCTAAAACCTTAGTATCATTCAATCATGGATAAAAAACTGCTCGAAATACTCGTCTGCCCTGTTACCAAAGGCTCTTTGATTTACGATAAGAAAAACAAAGAATTGATTTCAGTCTCAGCACGCCTCGCCTACCCTATTGTTGATGACATTCCTGATTTACTGGAAGAAGATGCACGCCTACTAACACAAGAAGAAGTGGAAGCACTTGCCTAAGACACCTCTAAAGAATATGGATGTCTGTATTATTGGTGCTGGCGCGGCAGGTCTTATGTGTGCCATCGAGGCTGCTAAACGGGGGCGTAGCACTCTACTTCTGGATAAAGCCAATAAAGCAGGACGTAAAATATTAATTTCAGGTGGTGGGCGCTGTAACTTCACCAACCTTTATATTGAAGCAGATGCTTATCTTTCCAACAATCAACACTTCTGTAAATCAGCCTTAGCGCGTTATACCCAATGGGACTTTATTCAGTTGCTCGAAAAGCATGGCATTACCTGGCAAGAGAAAACGCTAGGACAGCTTTTTTGTGACCAGAAAGCTAAAGCCGTAGTTGATGTTTTGTTGGCTGAATGCGATCAACATCAACTCTCTATCCAGCTTGAAACCACTATTGATCGTATCGAAAAAGAAAACGACTCCTTTATTCTGCACGCTAGCCATGTAAGCAACACAGAAATTAGTGAAGAAATACGCTGTAACTCACTAGTTATTGCAACGGGCGGCCCATCGATACCTCGTATGGGGTCAACTGATTTTGGTTTACAAGTAGCCAAACAGTTTGGTTTAAAGAATATCCCCTTCACTGCTGCACTCGTTCCATTTGTATTTTCTGCTGAGGAGCTATCAGGCTTCTTTAAAGACTTATCGGGTGTTTCATTACCTGTTGACGTGAGTTGTAATAATAAGAGCTTTAAAGAAAGTATGTTGTTTACCCATAAAGGGTTAACTGGTCCTGCTATTTTACAAATCTCGTCCTATTGGAAAAAAGGGGATGAGATCATTGTTAATCTATTGCCTGATATAGATGCAAATAACTGGCTTGTACAGCAAATACAAAACCACCCTGATGCCGAACTTAAAACAAAGCTCGCAACCGTTTTACCCAAACGGTTAGCTCACCGTTTATGTGAAACCCACTTTAACAACAAGCCGTTAAAGCAATATAACGAAACAGAATTACAAGATATTGCCCATCAACTACATCACTTTATTTTCAAACCTTCATCAACTGAAGGTATGCGTACCGCAGAAGTCGCCTTAGGTGGGGTAGATACCCATGAGCTTTCATCAAAGACCTTTCAGGCTAATAAAGCGAAAGGTTTATATTTTATTGGTGAAACCATCGACGTAACAGGTCATTTAGGTGGCTTTAACTTTCAATGGGCTTGGGCTTCTGGCTGGTGTGCGGGGCAATATGTATAACAAGACCTTAAACAAAAACATTATGACTAAAAACGGTTTGAAATTCCTTTATCCCACATTCAACCTTAATTCCTCAGTTAACCGCTTCCAGTATTAAGTAAATTACTGATAGTATTAAATAAATAGCTTTGTCTGCCTTCACTTGTAGAGTGAAGGCGCTACAGCCTATAGAGCAACCCTGCTGAAGCTTCTAAGTTTCGCTAAAGCTCAACTAAGTCTTCGGCTGACTGGCTATGTAAAAAAGCTCATTAAGGATCAACCATTAATTCCTTTTTTTACTACGCCATTCAACCGAAGAGAATCACTCTATAGGCTGTTTAACTGAGGATTTTAGGTTAAAATAAATGTTATGAACTTTCTACACTCCATTGGCGTACTCCTCATCATAATTGGTTTTTCCAGCTTTATCATAGGAGTAATACGCTATTTCTTTCCGTCACTAGAACACTTGGTGGCAGATGAATTTAAGAAGCCATTTAGTATCAGTTCTGGTATCTTTATCGCCTTGGCAGGTATGTTAATCCTTAAATTTGGTAGCTAATACATTGGTAGTTATACTACAAACCACAGCCACTACTCCCCTATTCCCACAGCTTTTTTTATCACTATGAATGACTTTATTTTAGAATCTAGCGAAAACCCTGGATCACATGAGCGCCATCTTAATCGCAAATACAAAAATCCTCTCTTCGGTGATCAACAAACCGAACTTGATCAAGAGTCTATGCTAGACGCTCAAAAAAACGATCATGAAGTCCTGTTACAATTTAGCAAAGAATTTCAAGATGCTATACAACAAACCATTGGCCTAAAGCCTAATGTAGAAAGCGATGTATTGCTTAAACTTAAAGAAGACTTGGACAAACTCTATGAACGAGCTAGCCGTATAGCAGATGATCAAAGTGAAAATAAAGAAGCATTGACTCAATTAGTCGGCGTTATTATGAGTGCTATACGCAGTGCCGCAGGAACAGACCCACAAGCACTGCAAGAGCTAGATCAGGAAGATGCAGCGCGTAGCGCACATTTCGGCATGCTAGAAAGCAAGCTAGTAGCTGATTTACTGGATCCTGAATCAGTGATTCAACGTGATGATCTCGTGCCTACTTTACTATCTGCTGATAAAGATGAGCTAGCGCCTGCTATTCATCTGTTTGAAGAAGAACAATTAACCATGATTGTGCGTGAAGGCGAAGCATTGCTAAATACGCTAGGGAGTCAGCAAGTAGATATTAGAGAAGCCGCTGAGAATCTTGTGTTTATCCAAGGCTATATTCAATTTTTGAACTCACCTCAATCTGCTTAGGGAACCCGATTCAGTCTGATCTGAACTCCTAATTTCCGTAGAGACGTTGCATGCAACGTCTCTACCACAGTAGATAGGAAATTTAATATGAATATCTATAACTAAGCTTTAGAAACTCCAGCTGATAGAATGTGTCAGACTTTTGATGGAAAAGTTAGAGAAGTGTTTTCAGAGCTAAAACTAATCCAACTTAACACCAAAGGTAAGTACCATTTGTTCAGCTGGAGCCAACGTGATATTCGCTCCACCTACACTACCTCCTGATACGGTTCCTTCATCTCCATGCACTCCTCCAGTTATATTACCCTGTGTTACTTGAGGCAATCCATTTGCTGTATTAAACACGGTGAATGCGGGTGATGCATCATCAATGCGCACATTATTTACCGATGTAACGCCATTGTTAGTAGCGGTTAGTCGATAGATCACACAAGCTTGTGGATTAACCTGAAAAGTAGTAGTTGCAAAGATACCCGTATCCGACTGCCCATCACAATTATTATCAACCGATTGCTCTTTGATGATATTAACTTCAGATTCGTTAACGGTGGTAACATCCTTTGCCGTATCAGTCAGCACTGTGCCCGTACAAGTTGTCGCATCACCATCGCCATCATCTTTATGGCCTGTAACCGTCAACGTTGTAGTGTTGTTTGTACCCAATGGCGTTACCGCAGGTGCAAATAACTTCACTAACACATTAAAACGTTCTCCTGGATTAAGTACTTGATCGGTTAATTGAACATCACTAGCGTCTAGTTGAGCATTTGCATTGGTATCTAGGTAGATTAAAGATGTCCAATCGGATTTACTATTTTGCATCGCCACATTGATACACTCCAACGGTGTGTTACCGTTATTAGTAATATGATGACTATATGTAATGGTACTTCCAGGCTGGATTTGCCCTTGCTGATCTGGATCAATCCCTAATGCAGGTGATTCAGCGATGGTTACCGCATCATGTTTAATATCACTCACCCCACTAATAGCAGAGATAGCGCGAAAATAAACAGAGTGTTTGATGGGATTACCCGAACCATCTATATCCGCTATAGCATCAGCAGGTACGGTAACTACTGCACATACTAGTTTACTTGCGGATGCAGCAATGGAACCTGTTGTGGTAATCACCGTTCCCTGTGTTGAACAGTCACTGTTACCACCATCATGATGAAAAGAAACCTGCCAATTGGTATCTTTATTGCCTGCAATAAAGGGATCTTGCATGCTGTATTCAAGTAGATAGCTACTGCTCACAGAGCTAGTATTATTAACGAAAAGCGTAAAGACAGCACTCTCACCCGATTTGGCACTAGTAACCGTAACAGGATTCGCTTCTGGACCCGCACCCACGCCCGTACCACCATTAGCGATAGTGGCATTGTTTGTAATATCAACACTATAAGAGGCAATTATTTCATCAAGATGATCCGTTACGCTATCACTGATGCTGTCATCAATGGATGAAGTTGCCGTTTTAAGCACATTAAAACCCGAACCTGCATTAGTACCCACCGCTGTATTAGCGGGCAAAATAGCTTTTAAAACGACTTTAAATTTACCACCTGCCACAACAGGTCCCGTATCGACAACACCGTTGCTATTCGAATCTAATAAAGGGGTAAAACCATCCTCTTTAAACAACTGGAAAACAGTATTAGCAGGAAACGGGTTTACTACCGTAGGATCAATCGTAATATCAAAGGTATCGGTGCTATTACCCTTATTTCGAATGTAGTTATCAAAGGATACGGTTGCACCTTGATTAGCGCTAGTGACCACAAAGGCATCCGTCGTCGTACCCAGATTGTCTGCGTCGTCCGCTGCATTGGTATCCGAACCATTTGCACCGACCACGGGCAAAGGTAATACTTCAAAAGGGACTTTATTGGTGGGCGTGCGAGGTACTAGCGTAGCACCATTATTGTATTCATAATCAGCCGAGTTATGTAATACCGCTGCCGTCACGCCATTGGCTATTTGCACATCGAAAGTCAATGTCCCAGAATCACCACCCGCCATCGATGCGATGATAGCCGTTACTTGCTGAGTACTATCCCCCGCAGTAGGCAAGCCTGTACAATCTGCATGGTAGGCACAATAAGTCATACCCGACTGGTTATCACTTTTATTACTATCAGTCAGTACCAAATTACCTGTTTCGCTCCACTTGGCACTACCCGCTACATAACTCATGCCTACCGGTAACGCATCTATCAAAGTAACATTAGTCGCCACCTTGGAACTGTTATTTAGATAGCGTAACGTGACAGTAAATACACTGCTAGGCGAATATCCTGTACTAGCTGACATGCTTTTAGTCACATCAACAATAGCTTGATCAGAAACCGTAACCCCATCTGTATTGCTTTTAGTAATAGTATTATCAAAATTACTTAGCGCACTGATAGTCAAATTGGCACTATCACCAGCTGAAGGACCAGCAGCTGGCAAGGTTGCTTCAACAACAAAGTAGAATTCTTCCTGAGCTGCAAGATCACCCGTTGTCGTTATCTCAGTCGTATCATCAGGTAAACCATCCTGATTGGCATCTTTATATATTTTGACTGATGTAAAATCATACTGATCGCCCGCTGCATTAACAGCCGTCAGAGAATAGCTATCTATGTCATTACCGTTATTGGTCAAGACATGTGGAAAATAAACCGTATTGCCTAATGCACCTGGACGAGTTTGGTCTTGAATCAAATCCATTGCAGCTACTTGCTGGATCAATGTCTCCACCAAATTGGAAGTAGCCACCTGCTCAACACCCGATGCATCTTTATAGGTTGCACTAGCTTGGTTTTTAATCAATGTGCCCGCCAGTGGCGAAGCCGCATTTACACTATTCATCACACCAAGTGTAAATAGAAAACTGACTATTACTAATGCATTAACAAGTAAATTATTGTGGGTGTTTTTCATGGTTTAAGCTCATTATTTTTATTATTTGAAACCTTTACATGTATGAATGAATAACGAGAAAACAACGTGATAGTCTCGCCTATCATTCATACAAGAAACTCTATTAGTGAGTCTGGTTTATGCTTATTTAACAGGTAGTGGCGGCGTAAAGGTTGATGCATTTTGTTGCAGTTTTATTGCAAGCGGTCTACCTGATTGGTCTAACAACATCAACTCAACGCGTCGGTTAATCACTCTATCTTGCTTCGACTTACCCAATAAAGGCAGCTCTTCACCCAACGGAGAAACCGTAATACGGTTGGCACTGATGCCCATTGTTTTTAAATAATCTACGACCGTAGCCTGCCTGCGCTTAGCTAACCTTTTGTTATAGGTTTTACTACCCTTGTAATCCGTAAAGGATTGCAGGTTTACTTTTACCTTCGGGTTCTTTTTTAATATAGCTACATCCGTCGCTAACCGTTGTGCTTCTTCTGCCGATAAAGTGGCTAAATCAAAACCAAAATAAACAGCGGGTTCCCACGCCATACCATCCATTTTTACTAGTTTGTCCTGATAGACGATCTTGTCTTTATACTTGACCTTTTCGATAACCTTGACGGTTGCAGGAGGTAAATCACAGCTCTTGTCATACTTTGCAAATAACTCATCATTGGTTGCACAACCTGATAAAAGCGATATTAAGGCAAATGCGGTTAATGGTTTATTTAGTGGACTCATTGGTTTACTTTTCATTGTTATTATTCTCCTGAAAACCAGTTTTTAAAAGTATTGACAAAGCCTTTTTTGCTGTTGCCCTTATCGGTTGTGTGTTCTCTTCTTTGTGCTGCCTCTTTAGCATCCTGCCGAGCATTCTTCTCATTAAAAGCGCCTTCAAGGCTACTTGCATCACTGATCTCCTGACCACTCAGCCAGTTCAGGGAGTTCTCATCGACCTTGTATTGCAAGCCTACATATACGCCCTGTTTGTTATAACCCTCAGCATCCAGATCATCATCCTCAAAGCCTTTGAAGTTATAGCCTGCTCCCACTCGTAGGTTCTTTTTAACCAGATAGTTTAGACCCATGCCTGCTGAGTACTGGATTTCACCAAAGCTGTTTGTACCTAGTAGACCACCATGTACATCGCCATCAATTCTATTGGTGATGTCCCAGATAAAGCGTCCATCCATCACTACGGCATCAGAGCTGGAGGTGGTACCGCCTTTGCTACAGCGTTCGGTCTTGCCACCTAATCTGCCTGAGACGGTTTTGTTGTCATCGATCAGGTAGTTTTGATGCGTTGACAGGATATGTGTATCGCAGTCGCCATCGGCATCATAGCCACGTTCCAGTTTGTTTTGGTATAAGAACAGCATGCTGTGCTTGTTGTTGGTTCTGGAACGATGCGCCAAGCCTATGGTGAAGCTGTTGGTATATTTTAAATTTGCATTGTCGACATCATCCATGCGTAAGGAGTCTCTGGCGAGTAGGCTCCATTGCTCATCCAGCCTTCCTACATAACTTCCTTCTATACCGTAGTAGTCTCTGTCACTGTCGTGACGGGTTTCTACGCGGATGGTTTTACGGTTGTTAGTGTCACGGCTATCCTTTATGCCTAGTGAAGCCGCTACCGAGTCTTTACCGTTTCCTTTCACGCTGTTGATGATTTCTAGTCTGGGTGATACATCTAAGCCTTTTTCGACTTCATACGTGCCTCGGATTCCAGTGGCGGTTTCCATATCTCTGCCATCTATAGCGCCTCTTAGGCGGTATTCTGAGTACATCTCGGTGTTTTCCATCACATTGGATTTAATGCCTATAGCGAGTGTGTCTTGTTGTTGATTACTGCTCAGACCACTCACGCCTGTTAGGCTGTTTATACGCTCGGCACGTCCATAGATTTTTACCTTGTCCATGATTTCGATGTCGCCACCGATGGAGATTCTCTTTCTATCTGACTTTCCTATATCTTGCTCGTATTCGCCTGTGATGTTGCCTTTGCGATCAAATACGTCAATGGCACGCTTGGCTCCTACAATTACGGTGTTAAAGCTGTCGCTATCGGCTGAGTTCTTTTGCTCGATGTGTCTGGCTCCGCCTTTGAGGGTCCAGTCGCCTGCTTTGACATCGGCAGTTACTCCGATGCTTTGCTGGATGGCTTTGGTATCTAGCTCTTTGCTATGGATACCTTCTATATTTACCGTGACGTCTTTGTTGATTTTTTGACGGTGGGTGATACGTGCTTCTTCTCTGTTTTTAGCGATGCCACCTGACTGGTTGTCATAGCCTTTGTCGGCTTTGCCATAGCTTAGACGGGTGCTGGCTTCTTTGTTCCAGCGGTTTTCTACGTCTACTCTAAAGCCTCGACCATCGGCTTTGCTGCTGTCTTGGTGCTTGAGTTTAGCGGCACTGGCGGTGATTTTTAGGTCGCCTGTTTTGTATTCGCCTGAGATACCGGTGATGTTTTTGCCCTCGGTGCTGTGTTGGTCAATCGAGTGACTTAAACCGATGTTTAATGAGTCGTTGATTTGACGGTTATAGCGGATACCACCGACGGTATACTTATTGCCGTTACTTTCCAGATCATAAGAAATGCGGATGTAAACAGGGTTTAGCTGGTCATCTAGCGTGGGTACGCTGTCTGAGAAGCTTAGGTCGCCTGTGATATCGTCCAGGGTGTAGTCACCGAAGCGCGTTAGTTGTCTTCTGCTCAAAACTATTCCAGGGTTGTCTCTGGCGTAGGTAATCAGTTCTACGACTTCACTTCCCCTGATTACAGGATGTTTGTCGATACGGTAGTTGAGTGCCGTACCCTGCCCTCTGATTTCTTCGGTGATATGGTTATCTTCGGGTCGTGCTACGTAGACTTGTAGACGGTTTTCTCCATCATCCAGGATGGCATTAGCCCCTGTTAGGCTACGTTGTACTCGGGCTACAGACTCGTGCTGCATGTTGGAGTCGGTTAGGTAGTCTCCCCATAGTAGGCTGTTTTTGTCCTTTTCTATTTTGGCGTACAGTTTGCTTCGACTTTGGGCTTCGTAGCCGCGTTGTGAGGCATCTCCGTATAAGGGGTAGCCTGTGTTCGGGTTGATGTCGCGGAAGCGCTGGCCTTTGGTGTCTTTGTTGCTGTCGTAAGACAGGGTTAGGTGGGCATCGCCTCGAACTCTTCCTTTTAGGAAAATAGCGCCTCGACTATTGATACCGTTTTTGTCGCGTTGGCTTTTAGGTGCGTTTAATACGTTGTCGAAGCTGTTGCTGAAGGTGTTGACTTCAATAAGGCCTACTGCCATTAACGGACGTAGTGCGGCTACTTGGGTAACGTTCTTTTCTGCCTTCAGTTCGCCTTCGGTCGCACGTAAGGTGATATCGCCTGTGCGTTCTGAGCTGCGTAGGTGGACGGTACGTTGTCCATTGACTACTCGTACTTGTAAGCCTGCTGTTTGATCCTGGATATCACGTTCTACCCAGCGCCCTGCACTGCTTTCCAGGGTAACAAAATACGTGCCTCTGGCAGGGTAGTTATTTTCATCCAGTAGTTTGATGGTGACAGGCAGATAGCTGCGTCCGCCATCTGCGGGGAGTACGTCTGATGCGGGGTGCATGACTAGCTTTACAGCATTGTCGGGGCGCTTAAAGATGCCACTGGCGAGTGTACGTTTGTTGCCAAACGGGTCTTTGGCAACGACTTCTACGGTGTTTTCTCCTGCCTGTAGATCGACTCCGTACCACGCGACGACTTGGGCTTTTTCACGTTTGTTTTCGATGCGCTCACCGATTTGTGCATTAGAGATGGCTTTGCCATTGACGAGGAGTGTCGGTGTTAGTCCTGCTCGAATAGTCACCATGAAGCGTCCGTCTAGGCTGATGTCATCTTGTGGCCATAACCAGGTGCCTGCTTTAGCCAGTTTACGGTTCACTTGTTTGATGGCTTCTTGTGGCGTGACCATGGCTGTTGCGGTGGTCGGTGAGGCCATACGGTCTAGTACTTCTAGCGGTAGACGTTCGTATATCGTGGCGACTTTAGTGGCTTTTAGGTTGAGCTTTTCTAATTGTTTTCCTAGGTTATCGAGTCCGTGCTTTTGTAAGCTAAAGCCGATTCTTAGAGTTTGGAAGTCACCGGTTTTATACATATAGGCTTCTTGTCTGACGGAGTCAGGTAAGACGCTGATGGCTTGGGCAGCAGCTGCTTTACTACGGTAGCGGGCAACCATGTAGCTATAGCCACGGTTAATTTGGGGGCCAGTGGCGATTTGTTTTGCCGCTTGTCGTTGTTGCTCGAAGCCTACGGTGCCGTTGGAGATATCGCCATCGGTGCCTGCTTTACGAGACAAGTCATCGCTGGTCTGCTGACGGTTCGGGTCGTACTTTTGGGCATTGTCTAACATGAAGTCGTTCGTGCCTGCATTACGCGCCTGAATTTGTTCGAACACGTATTCGGTATCGCCTTTGGGGCAACTGGCTACGAAATCGGCTCGGTGGAAGTCGCCGGTGGTGATGTCGACTAGTCGACTACTGGGGTCAGCCATTTGGCGGTTGTCGGTGGGCTTTAATGTCACGCCATCGGGCAGTGTGATGGGGTCTACTTTGATCACGTGGTTGCCGGGGTTTAGGCCGTATAAGCTGTATTGACCGTTACCGTCGGTGATCACCCAGGTACCATCTTCTAAGTAGAGTTTTACGCCACCGATGGGCCATTCTCCGCCGTTTTGGAGGTTGTCGCAATCGGCATCGACGTAGACTTTACCGAAGACGATGCCGCGGGCGTCTAGTACGCCGTCTTGGCTGATGGTGACTTTGGCGCTACTGGTATTAGAGTTTACAACTGAGCTGTTAATAGTACGACTGGTTGCTGATGCAGTATTAATACCATCGCCATCAATCGCTCCTGCTGAGACACGTACTCGATAGGTTAAGGTGTGCTCATTATTATCTAACGAGTTGTCTATCGCGTTATTAAAAATACTAAACGTTAAGTTAGGACCAGGCGCACCAACGGGATCAGCAATTTTCTTATCATCCAGGAACGCTGTGCCAGACACATAGCGGAAACCATAAGGAAGTGCATCATTTAATTTGACGGCATACAACTTAGGGTCAAAGGTATTGATGGGATCGAAGTTGTCACGTTTATCACTACGATTATTGATCTTTATGGAGTAAGTTAAAAAGTCACCGATACCTACTTGAGCACGTGTAGTTGATTTCTCTATTGTGAAAGCACCACTGGTATCAGGATCTAGCGGAATATCAGCCACTAAATCAGGTGATGTGACAAGCAAGGTGAAGATTCCACTGTCTATCACGCCATCTTGTCCATTAATGCCGTAAGAGAAAGCATTCACTTGTCTACCGGTATTACCCACCAAGGTAATAGCAGGAATATTACTGGGAAATGAGTAGTTTGCAGGTGGAACTACATTTAGATAATAACGTCCAGAGTGCGTGCCATCTTGTGGAAACAGGAAAGGAAATTGATAGCGTCCATCAATACCCGTTACTTGTGGCGGATAAGGATTACCTGTTACCGGGTTTTCTGCAATCGTGCCATCGGCATTACGAATCGTAACCGTCGCGCCTTCAATGGGGAAGTTATAGGCCGAATCGAAAACCACTCCCAAAGGATCAATTAGTGCAGAGTCTGTTAAAATTTCTCCTACGCCTGGGTCGTTGATACTAGCTCTAAGTGTGCCATCCGCCCCACTTTGTAAGACACAAGTTTGCTCTTCCACCGAATAATCAACATTACTCGCATTAACAGGACAACTCCCTCCATTACCCCTATCGGTTGTGCTTAAACGAACCGCACGGATACTTCTGAAAACACCAGTATTGGGTCCGGTTTCTAATACGGCTACACGTAATGTATCTCCTGTTGCTGAAGTTACCGTTACCACATGTTGTTCTGCGGTATCTTCATTAGCATTGAGTCCTGTTGAGTGAACTTCCACATACACACCATCGCGCATGGGGTTATAAGCGCTATCACCCAAGAATCCGAAACCATTATCCAATTGATAATAAGGAGCATCTTCGAAATCACTATCGGTGTAAAAGTCAGGTGCATTTCCACTGCGTTTGATGTTTAAAGTGGGCGCTAGAAAACGTATTTCAGCATCATTGTCACTTTGCGTTTTAGGATTATTACTTGCTACTAACGTGGTACACACTTGATTACTTAAAAATTCAATAGTCGAGTCTTCATCGGTATTGAACCCCGCCTCGTTGTAAACAGTACTTGTCGTTAAATTACTATCCGCAATCAGTTCAAAATTTAAGTAACCACTTTGCTGTGGCTGCATATTAACAACATCGAGGTATAAGCCCAGCTTACTAATAACAGTCGTACCATCCCATGCGCTAAAACTGATCCAGCGGTTAGTATTTTCAGCCGTTTTTAATTGTACTAATAACTGTCCTTGAACAGGTGCAAACGTAGGTACTGATGTTTTTAATAAATTCAAATTAGAAGGAATGGTATCTTCAAGGATTGCTCCTCGGGTATCAGTACCGTCAATATTAAATACTCGACTGTCAGGTTTAACATTACCTGTATTGGTAAAGTTAATGCGATAGTTTACCGGGTCGTTCGATCTAACCGCTGTGCCACAGGTAGGATAAACAGATTTATTAACAGCTATCGTTGCACCCTCAATGACTCGTGCAGAATCCTCATTAGTATCTGAATTTCTTGTCACATTAGTGTCGCGTTTAGAGACTACCGTCACTAGTTGGTGATAAATATCTCCATCCGTAGCCGTTGTATCCACCATTTCTGTAATAACAAACTCGGCTATTTCCCCTGATTGCAAGGTTGCTATCGGAAAACACGTGATGTGTGTTGCAGGCTCGATACACGCTACAGGGCTAATTTCTGGTTCACCTACATCAGCCACACCATTACTATTTATATCAACAAAAACAGAAAGGTCGTTAAGTGAACCCGAGTCATTCTGGATATCACTAATTTGTAATTCATAATCCGATTCAGTGTTACCCGTATTGGTAAGACGATGCGCAAAGTTAATAGGTTGCCCTGCTTGTACCAAGATATGTGAGTCGCGCTCTAAATCCAGGTTATATTGTTTGGCAACTTCTATTTGTGCGACGTTAGAATAGATTTTTTTGACTAAACCATCTGCGGTATCAAACCAGCTAACTTCAGCTCGGTTTGTAATAGTCACACCTGCAGGAGCTATTTGAGCAAATACTGGCAGCATTATAAAAACAGAGATTAGTAGGATTAATAACTGTTTTGGCCAATGTATTGTTGATAAGCGCATTGTTGTTACCTTATTTTTATTATTATTCTCAGGGATTCTGTTTGATTAGTTAGTGTTCTATAAAACTAACCTGTATCCCCATAGGTGTTTTTTATAAATGTATTATCCAGAGACTTTCACACTAAAGACTGACGCCCATGATGATTTAAGTCTCATTCAGCTGCTACTTATAAGCTCAAAAAGCAACTTATAAGTAGTAGTTGAAATAGTACTATTGTGAATATTCTTATTGATAGTAGAAGTCGGGTTGATTATTCAACCCGACTAAAAGGTTACACAAGCATAAGGAATCTCTAATTAAATTAGGCAAAACCAAGCTTATGTAACCTTTTCTGATCAATATCGTGCAAGCACTCTATTCATCAACCTTAACGGTGAAGCGAACCGTTGCTGACTCACCAGGCCCTAACTCACCACCAAGCTGTGTGCTTGGATCAGACGCTGCACCTACGTAGAAAGTCACCAGATCATTAACAATTTGACCTGCATCATTATCGGCTGCATCCGTGATGACTCCAGGGATACAGGCAAGACCTTCACAGTACTTTAATGTACCGCCAACTGACGAGGTATATTCTGGAATGTTATCGTTAATAATCACATTTTTAACCTTGGCAGTACCTTCATTGGTAGCGATGATCTGCCACACCGCACATTCACCAGGCTCTACTTTATTTGATTGAATAGCTGCGAAATCTGTAGCAAGAGGAGGTGTTGTACAATCTTGCTGATACGCTACAGTTTTCTCCAAACGAACCTGACCTAAAATGACCGTACTGGTATCCGTTGCAACATTACGTGCTGTTTGCGCCACTCCAGGGTCTAGCGCTGTCAATGTCGTTGAATTAACGGCACCTTGTGGTGCATCGGCGGGGGCGAACACTTTGTTAGTTAGCTTTACGTACTGTCCAGGTGTTAGTGGGAATTCAACCACTCCATCGCCATCCGTATCCGTTAGCGTTGCATCTGTAATTGAACCATCATCATTAAATACCTTAATGACGGCTCCATCAGTCAATGTATCCAACTCTGTGTCACCGACACCATCACCATCCGTATCAATCAATGTGGTTGAATTCCAGGCTGGGTCTGAATTTTCAGAGGCAATTTCAAGTGCTTCATTCACATTACCTGTATTTTGCAATCTATGAGGGTAATCCACCGTGCCACCGGGTTGAATTTGATTTTGACCATCAGGAGTGATGGTAACCGATGCATTATCTTTTACATCAACGACATGCTTAACACTATCCGTTCTTCCAGGATTTGATGCAGATGTGACTTTAAATTCGATCACATAGTCTTTATCACCATCAGCACCTGTTAAGACTGAAACGCCATCATTGATACCATCATAACCATCAACATCCGTAGCACGAGGTGAATCACCTGCGGATTGAACAGGGTCTGTTGATAAAGTGACATAAGCGGTGTAATTGAAGGTTCCACCAGCGGGTAAGTAAGGAGTAGCCGAGATAACCTGATTATTCTCATCTTTAAACTCAACCGTCCATCCAGTTGGCAGATCAATTGTCTCTAACAGGAAGGAGTCACTACTTCCTGATTCGTTAGCCACTGACATAGGAAAACTAACTACACTTCCAATGGGAACATCATTAGCTAATGCAACAGGACCTTCATCATGTGCATTAGCTGCACCACCATCGTTAAAGCCTGGTGCTGTTTGAGCAGAATGATTGGTCGCAATAGTATCCGTTGCAGTATCAGAAGTTACTGCTGCAAGATCGACAGAAGGTGGATTAATGCTACCTAATTTAAGATTAGTTGGGTTACTAACCGTCGGTTCGCTAGATGATGTAGCCGTCAGTACCGCGTTATAAGAAGCATTGCCCGATGCCCCCGCAGGCAGGGTTGCTTTAACAACAATAGTAGCTGTTTCATTCTGGCCGATAACGCCTGTATCCGGGATACCACCGCCATCACTATCTGTGAGCTTTACGGTGCCATCTGCATTCCAGAAGGTAAAGATGGTGCCTGCCGGGAAGTCGGTATTAGCCACATCAAGGTTGAACGTATCATCACCGTTTCCAGTGTTGGTAATGGTGTGGGTAAAGACAACTTCTTCACCTGCTGATACTACGTCTACATACTGAGTATCATCACCAAAGTTACCATCATCGTCCTTACCATCGTTAATGCCAGGGCTAGGTACGGCGGGATTCACCTTATCATCATTAGCATCTACGCCATAAGTCTGAGGAATGACATTATGTGTGGTATTTGAAGTAGAGGTTACTTTAGGAGTTGCAGGATCATTATCATCATCCCTTGCTGCAACAAAAGTATTTTCAATGTCTGCACCTGCACGCCATGTAGCATCATAGTTAGCGCTATAAACAACAGATACTGTGGTATTAGGAGCTAATACCAGATCCGTTGCTTTAACCGCATCAACCACGGTATCTGTTGCATCGCCATCACCATTCAAGTCTTCATTGTAATCTACTTCACTAACCTGCACGATGCCAGCTGGAATGGTATCGCCATTACTAGCCAAAATACCATTCACTGAGTCGATAGTAAGACCTGTAAGTGGAAGTTTAGGTGTAGCTGCATCATTATCGTGATCAACTAGTGGAATACCATCAATAATATCAACAAGTTTTGCGTCAGATCCACCCGTATTCTTCACGGTTAACGTATAGGTTACTTTTGAATTAGCAGCATCAAAAGTAGCTTCTTTATTTAAAACTAATACAGGGCCAGTTGTGATGTTAACGATATCGCTATTAGTTGCATTATCATCATCAGCATCGCCGTCTGTATTCGTACCAATATCTTTAACAATACCCGCTGGCGTTGATGAAGTAGCTGTCAGCGTGATGTTTTCAGAAGTATTATTAGCAGCACTTGGAGAAACTGAATACGCAACAATCAACTGTGCAGTCTCACCAGAGGCTAAGGTAACACTCGTCACTGCATTCTCACCTGGATCGGGTTGACCATTACCGTTGGTATCAAGGTAAATAGTGGCATTATTCGTTGCCTGAAGTGCGTAGGTATCTCCCGTATTACCCGTGTTCACCAAAGTATGAGGGAAGTAGACAGTTTGTCCTGGAGCCGCTGATTGAATACGGTCATTTTCTAATGTGGCTCTAAACTGTTCTGCAACCGTAATAATCGCTTCATTAGATTGAGCGGTATAAGTATTACCGTTTTCATCTTGATAACTGACTGTCGCCAAGTTTTTGATTTCTGTACCTGCCAAAGGTGCGGCAGCGAATGCAGGACCGCTACCCACTACAGCTGACAATGACGCTGAAACTAGTGACATTGCAATCCATCTAGCCAAAGGTTTACGTTCAAACCGGTTTATCTTTTTCATTATAAAGTTCTCTTTTATTATTATTTTTTCCGAATAGAGTTTGCAGAATTCGGGATCATTCACACGCCAGGGTTCGACAATTATGCCAATCAAGTACCCTAAACCAGATTCATATACTCTATCTGGCTCTTATTAACGAATTGGATAAACCAATCCAAAAAAGATTTGTCGTTAGATCAAGGAGGTCTGTCCGAAAATAAAAAGCATAACGAAAGTCACAGGAACATCATAAGCTGGGTTTATTGAATAAGGAGGATAGTCGTTCTATAGATGTTCACACATTAAACTTATTACCTTCTGTGTATTACCTCCTGTGGTAGATACGTTGCATGCAATGTATCAACAGAAAATTATTTTAGTGAAGGTCTATATTTAACGATTTCAATAAGCTCAGATTATGATGTTTATAGGATTTGCAGTAGCTTCTTAGTTCTCAGGCAGCCTCCTGGAGATCATATTAATTTACTTTCACACGGTAGTTGAATACCTGCTTACCACCTGATTTAAGTGCACTTTTAGTTTTCCAACGAACATGTGTGTACTGATCAGCTGGAATAACCACAAGTTTCTTTGAACCATCAGGCATTTTTTTCATACGCTTAACAGGCTCTTTCTCATACGTCTTACCACCATCAATACTGACTACCAGTTCTGATTTCACTTTTGTACGAGTTGATTTAGCCAGGAAATGCGTATTAGCGGGTATTGGCCCCGTGACCGTTAAACCTTTAAGAGCACCCTCACCCTTATTTTTATAAGTCAGTTGATACTGGATAGTTTGACCAGGCTCAGCTGTTTTTAATGATTTCAACTGCTCCTTACCAGAACCACTTGTTTGAACAACAAACGCTTTCATTTCACTTGTAAGTGGTGACTGAACCTTATTTGCAGCAACAGCGGCAACAGAACCCAGTGCGCCCGCAAACGCCATACTGTAAGCAATTTTCTTTAACATAATTATCCCCAATTATTTTTATTATCGATTTTATAGACAGAATTGATTATTTATTGATCATATTCTGATGGGCTAATATTTGCATAGTAGTGCTAGTTTTTTCTACATTCTTTTGATGAATGGTATAGAAATTAATCAATACAATGTGTTAGGGGCACAACTATGATGGTTTTTTGATACTGGCACAAAAGGGGGGACGTTAGTTCTTCCTATTAATCAGAAACTTGATAAAAAAATAGATACAATTAAGGGGATCTCTATCAATTCTAGTCGGAGTTGCTGTGACTTAGCTGAGCTTTAGCGAAAGGGAGCTTTTCCGCAATACATAATCAAAATTCATACGTTTCTCCTTAGCCAGATAACATAGTCACTTAATAATAAGTGGTGAGTATTAGTTATGACAAATCACCAGAAAAGAAAATAATTTTGTTAAGATAGGCGTTGAGTCCTTTAACTTTTAGAACAAGTTAAGACATTGAAATATTTTTGTTTTTATTAGATCACCTGCTAGAATGCTGAACATTATATGAACAACCTTTCTGATTAGTGGGCTATGACAAAACAACAACTACTAGAAACAATCACCAAGCTTAAGGTCTGGAAACAAAGAGGACAAAGAGCGCCTCATAAGCCTTTGCTATTGTTACTTGCACTCTCACGACTTCAGCATAACAAAGAACGATTAGTCGAATGAGTTTAAAGTGATTATTTCAAAAAAAGCGAATGGGTATATCGGGTTTCAGGAATGGTTGTTGGATTTTGAGGGTAAGGAATTGAGGATGCCACAGAAGGAGGTTTATATGCTTGATGTTGGGTTTACGCAGTGGCATGTTCGGGAAGTTTTTCAGGGGATTTATAACTAATGTTACAAAAATTGAGACTGACTAAATCTGATAAATATCAGCTAATCATAGCTACATCATACATAGCAGACATGCTTATAGATTTTATCCTAGGTAGAGAGTGTTTACGTGAGTTAGGGTGTGAACAAGGTGATATTCCTACTTGGGATGATTTAGTAATTATTAATAACCAAGGTTTGTATGAGCATATCCAAGTTAAAAGACACACAACAAACTTCTCTACAAGACCAATAGAGCCAAACATAAGCAATGATGACGACTATAAAAAAGAGCTTGAAAGGCAATGTTCGCCACTAGATAAAACTATGCTAGGTCTAGCTGAATGGGTGAAAAACAATGATAGCGATGCAATAAACAAGAGAAGAAAATTTACTATTGAACTGCCAAGTGGTGAAGTTTGTATCAAAAATGGACATAAGAGAGAGAATAAAGAAACAGGTAAAAAAACAATAAAAACATACTTCTATGTTCGTCATTTCCAAGATTTATGTTCTCAGTTTAATGAAAATACAGGGGTACATCTTTTAGAGGAACAAAGAAGGGAATGTAATAATACTAATAATATGTATTCGTGGCTTACAAAGTGGCTTCTACTATCTCTATCTTTTTGAAGATATTTATAGCCGAAAGATTGTGGGATATGAAGTCTATGACAAGGAGTGTGGTCAACTAGCATCACAGTTATTACAACGTTGTATGTTCAAAGAA
>JALXAX010000076.1 GCA_026991755.1 Thiotrichaceae bacterium
CTAAAAAAGAGGGTAATAGCCGAGCTATTGGCCGAATTTTTAGCAGAAATAGAGGGAATTCAAGCCATTTATATCCGTCATATCTTTCGTGCAAAGGTCTCATTATCATTGTTTTAGTAAGTTACTACCCAATAAGTTTTAACCTTTGAATAGCCCTCCTAGGAGGCTGCCTGAGAACTAGAAGCGTAGCGAAAATCACAGGAGCATCATAAGCTGGGCTTATTGAATGAGGCGAATAGTCGTTCTATTTAACGATTTCAATAAGGTCAGATTATGATGTTCATGGGATTTGCAGTAGCTTCTTAGTTCTCGGACAGCCTCCTAGTAGCCTATATTAGGTACGAAACACGGGATAAACGCCCCGTATTTCGTAAAGTAACTTTGTTAGTTACTACTAGCTTACCCTCTACTTTGTCCAATAGCTGCGTTGAAAGTGCTCATTTATACCTATAAACTGCGCGCTTTCGCCTTGCTCTTGAACAAAGTAGAGGCAATCTGAGTAGTTACCTTTGTTTTAGTAATTGCTTAGGTTATTTAGCTCCACATTTACCCTCACCGCATTTACCTTCTTTACCTTTATCGCTGCCACACTTAGCTTCTTTAGTAGCTTTTTTGCCACCGCATTTGCCTTCACCACACTTGGCTTCTTTAGTAGCTTTCTTACCTCCACATTTACCTTCGCCACACTTGGCTTCTTTAGATGCTTTTTTCCCACCGCACTTGCCTTCTTTAGCTTTAGTGTTTGGGCTATCTGCGGTAACACCTAATACGCCAGCAGCTGCAATTAAAAAGTTTTCATCTGCTGTATTCGCTTGTGCAGTGGCAATCATGCCACCTGCTAATGATGTGCTAACTGCAAGTGTTAGCAATGTTTTACGTGATACCATTTTGTCTCTCCTTAATATAGTACTCACAAGGTCACCCTTGTGAGTTATCCATTTGTTAACTAGTTAATTTTTGCTAAAAATATGTCATGGTGTTTGCTGTGCTGTGTTTATGATTTACCACCGCATTTGCCTTCACCACATTTACCTTCTTTGCTTTTGTCGCCTCCTCCACATTTACCTTCGCCACACTTTCCTTCTTTATTTTTGTCGCCACCACACTTGCCTTCGCCGCACTTTCCTTCTTTGCTTTTGTCACCACCACATTTGCCTTCGCCGCACTTTCCTTCTTTACTTTTATCTTTGTCTTCTGTGCTTTTACCACCACCACATTTACCTTCACCACACTTACCTTCAGACATAAGTGTAGTTGCATTTGCATTATTTGTTGTATGCTTTGCCGCACTTTCAAGAAGCTGAGAGGCTGATGCTGTTGTAGATAAGAGTAGGCTGCTCGCTAATGCTGATGTGGCCGCTAGTGCTAAAAGATGCTTTCGTGATTTCATAATAATTCCTGTTCTGATGTGTGTTATTTAGATTTGTTGTTTGTGTATATTCACAGTTTTGTATACGCAACTTATCAAAACAAGGATGCATTCTTCCTGAACTCACCACGCCTCTTTTAAAAATTGATTATTTATATAGCACACTTGAATTGTTTTATTAATGAATATCAACCGTACAGACACTTTCTCTTTAATTTTAGCAATGACATTGTTACCATCTCGCATTTCCCCCTATTCCATATCAAGGAAGCTTTGAATAAGAGAGCTTTAGCGAAACTTAGAAGCTTCAGCAGATAGAATTTGTCAGATTTTTGATAGAAAAGTTAGCAATAACCGTAGTTATTGGTCGCTTTTATAGCGAAAAACTGGCGGGTTCTAGCCTAAGAAAAAACGAATCATAACAAAACATCAGGATCATTCATGACGGACCAAGTAACTTTCCTAGACAAGGTAGAGCCTCTTATTAGAAGACTTCCTTCTCTTTCTATCTTCGCAGTACTCGCTGTATTCCTGGCATTGGTTGCACCCTCCATTGAAGTGGCATGGGTAGTTACTCTGCTGGTACTCACCATCTATTTATTTGCATTTGAAATAGTCGATGTAGATATAGCAGCCGTCAGTGTGATGGTACTGCTAGGCTTGAGTAGCTTGTTTGCACCCTTTATGGGATTGGAAAAAGGTCTCGTTGATAATAAACATTTGTTCGATGGCTTTTCCAGTAATGCGGTAATCTCTATTATTGCTGTCATGATTATTGGTGCAGGACTTGATAAAACAGGTTTGATGTCGAAGGTAGCTGCCTTTATTTTGAAAATTGGCGGGACTTCTGAAAATCGTATCATCCCTATTATTTCAGGCACCGTTGGCTTTATCTCATCCTTTATGCAAAACGTAGGCGCGGCTGCATTATTTTTACCCGTTGTGTCACGAATCTCCTCACGCTCTGGCGTACCTATGTCTCGCTTATTGATGCCGATGGGCTTCACTGCAATTTTGGGCGGAACAATGACAATGATTGGCTCATCACCTCTTATTTTATTAAATGACCTTATTGAAACATCTAATACCTCATTGCCTGCTGCCCAACAAATGGAAACATGGGGTTTATTCTCAGTAACTCCTATTGGTGCCGCTTTAATTATTACAGGTATTCTTTACTTTGTAATAGCAGGGCGGTTTGTATTACCCAAAGGCAATACTGAAAGCGGCACTGATGCCTCTGACTCAATGGACTATTTTCATGATGTTTACAATATGGATTATCAGATATTTGAAGTGGTGGTCACCGATAACAGCGACATCATTGGCAAGCATCTTGATGATGTTGAAACACAATACCGCGTTCGGATTATTGCTACCAAGCTATCTGGTCACGGCACACGTATCGGCCCTGGTGCATTAGATCGTGATACAGGTATTAGTGCCGGAATGGTACTAGGCGTTGTGGCTGAACCTCAAGATCTTGAGCATTTCATCGAAACCTTTGACTTGAGAAAGCGTGATGAGCTGCGCACATTTGCAGAAGACTTAGCCAGCAACAAAGCAGGTATCGCGGAAGTGGTTATCCCACCTGGCTCTAAGCTTGTCGGCAAAAGCGCCCGTGATGTGTGGATGCGTAAGACTTATGGCATAGCGATGGTTGGCTTACACCGTAACGGCGAAACCATGCACGAAGGTGATGATATTCGTAATATGCCATTCTCTTCTGGCGACACCCTTGTGGTGCATACTGATTGGGAGTCTCTGGCTCGCATTGAGAAAGACCGTGATTTTGTGGTCATCACAACCGAATATCCTCGCGAAGAAATGCGCCCTCAAAAAGTGGGCTGGGCTTTGTTCTTCTTCGTAATTGCTTTATCAATGGTGTTGTTTACAGATATTCGCTTATCAGTTGCATTGCTAACAGGCGCTATCGGCATGGTGATTTCAGGCGTAATTAATATTGATGAAGCCTATCAAGCCGTTTCTTGGAAGACCGTTTTCTTATTAGCCAGTTTGATTCCTTTAGGACTTGCCGTTGAGCAATCTGGCACCGCCAAGTGGATTGCGGATCAAACAATTTTAGTCGTAGGTCATATGCCTATTTGGGTCATCCAGCTCTCTATTGCCATGCTAGCAACCTTTTTTACGTTAGTAATGTCCAACGTGGGGGCAACTGTTTTACTCGTACCATTGGCGGTTAATATCGCTATCGGTGTCGGTGCGAGCCCAGCTGTATTTGCACTAACCGTCGCTATTGCCACATCAAATTCTTTCTTAATTCCAACACATCAAGTGAATGCTTTAATAATGGGGCCTGGTGGTTACCGAGTACCTGACTTTATTAAAGCAGGTAGTATTATGACGATACTCTTCCTCATGGTGATGATGATTATGATGAACTTGTTCTTCTAGTTTTCTCGTATAAATTGTCTCAAAAGTATTAGCACACTTTGAGACAATCACCACGCCGTTCGATCCTATCTCAAAGAATTTGAGGTCCTTTATAGTGTTGTCCATTTGGCAATTTCTTCAGGAAATAGGTAGGCGACAATAATCAAAGTCGGAATCACATAAAAGTAAACCCGCATGAGTGCGCGCAGTAGTTTGTGGGCGTGTTTTAGCTCCATAAAATGGTCAACGATTATGCGCCCTTTAATGGCGAGGACGGCTGCCATAATGGCAATACTAAAAAAACCTGATGATGAACGCTCTGCCATATAAGCACTGAACAGGGTTAAGCCGATTAGGAGTAACCAGAGAATATCAATAAGCTTTGTTTCTTTTGCCATGGTTTTCTTTATTCCTTCTAATTTTCCTCTTTGGTAGAGGAAGGGTGCAGTAGCTTAATCGTAGGTTGGCGCTGAGCTTGCACAGCCAAACATACTCTCTTCTAAGGGGAAGGCTTATTGTACTAACGAATAACATACAACAACGGAAATATCGTAATCCACGCCAAATCAATCATATGCCAATACAGCGCCATATTGATCAGCCCTTCGTGTTCGTTTTTGCTGTAAACCCCTGTGTTAATCCGATAAATCACCCAGACTAAGCCTGCGCTTCCCCAGCCTACATGCAGGAAATGGTTGAAAGTTACATAGTAATAAACACCATAAAAAATATTGGTTTCGGTATCTAACCCCTGTGCGGTATTCCATTGGTATTCAAAATATTTGATGACCAGATAAACCACTCCACACATTACTGCGCCCCAGAGCCAGCGGCTTGCGGTTTTTAGCTGGTCTGCACGTACAGCCATCACGCTTCGTACCACAAAAAACTACTGGTGAGCATAATCAGCGTATTTGCCGTACCTGCGCTGGTACTTAAACGTGTTGGACCTTCGTGAAAGAGTTCGGGGTTATGCACTTTTGCCAGGAAGTAAACCACAAACATCACCGCAAACTCACTCATTTCTGCCAATATAGCCGCCCAAATAGCAAGACTGCCAGGGATATTATTTGTTTTGTGAGTGGTTAATGTATCTGCTTGATCCATGTCCCAATAATTTTGTTGTACCGTCATCCTAGAATCCTCGGTTGGGCAGGATAAAGTGTGTGCTGTGTATAGCTAGACGTAGTTGTACCGAATGGTTGTTCTGCTTCGCTCTTAAGTCATTTGCTAAGCTGTGTTAATCAACGATATCGGATTTAGTTGACTCAATAAACGCCAAGACATCATTGCTTTCAACCTCAGGCACTTGAAAATGCGCCAAGGTTTCTTGCAAATGGCCGATAAATATCCCCCAGTCTTGATCAGAGATTCCCATGCCTTTATGCGTTTTTATATTATCCCTTCCCGTGTAAAGCATCGGTCCACCAGCATTTTCACAAAGATAATCAATAAGTAATTGCTTTTCCCTGTCAATGCCATCATCACCTCTATTCTCCCAGAAGCGACCTAGTTGTGAATCTGCCATAAGCCGTGAAAGGAGCTCATGTACAACTGCAGAAATGGCATCGTAGCCGCCAAGACGTGAATATAGACTTTGCCCACTCATTTTTGTCTCCAATATATTTCCGTTAATTTAGAATTAGAGAGTCTAAAGGTAAGATGCTTGATTTTTGTGATAATCAAGTGGTTTGTTTGTGATATTTACGTGACAGAGCTTTCAGCGCACAGGGTTATTCAGCATAAAGCCAAAGCCTCGAATTGTTTTTATATCTATTTCTGGAAGCTTTTTACGTAACCTTCGAAGCAGAGAGCGAAGTGAAGATTCACTGACAATAATATCTTTCCAGATAACCTCTTCGAGTGTTGAGGTATGAACAACCTGATTACTGTTTTTAACTAATTCTTCCAACAAGGTCATTTCTTTTGGGGTTAATAAAACAGGATTCCCATTTTTTGTTAATGTTGAAGGAAATTGAGCAGAGGCGGTAAAGGTATAACCATAGCCTAGCGAAATAGCATCCTCAATCTTCGACAGTTGCTGCTGATAATGCTGCAATCTTTTTTTGAGCTGTTGCTTTTCAATATTGTTGCGATAGGCCTGGATCAGGTTGCCACAGGTTTCAAGAAAGGGAGCCAGGGATCTGGCAAGGCTTTGATGATAGCCATTATCCTTGTTGGCAATACCCACAACACCCAGCAACTCTTCTTCAGCAAAAAAAGGGATACCCATAAAAGAATTAAGTGGTGGATGGCCTGGCGGAACTCCGCAGCTGCGTTTATCAGTGGTGGGTTGGTTGGCAATGATTAGTTGTCCAGTTTTTAACACTGCACCATAAAGGGAATCTGCTCGTGAAAAAACCATGCCTTTCTTTTTGGTGTCTTCATAAAGCTGCTGTGTTTCTTCACTCCATGCAATATTCGTGGTTGCGTAGCTTTTTATGAAAGGTGTTTCGTCTTCAGAATAGAAGACTTCGCCAATAAAACCATATTCACTTCCCGTGAGTTCAAGTAGTGTGTCTAGCAAGCCATTAAATAAAACGTAAGGGTCTGTCTCAGCAATATACCGCGATAAGGCTGTCGTAATAGCCTTTAAGGAATCTCTGAATAACTAAAAAATATATTTCAAATACCCTTAAATTTGTAATTTTTTGAAAAAATATCTTTTTTTAGCATTATATCTTCCAGTTTATGGCTAAATTTTGTCATTCTCAGTG
>JALXAX010000077.1 GCA_026991755.1 Thiotrichaceae bacterium
CAATAATTGTTCAGGGAAAGCTAAGGAATATGAATATGATGATGCCGTAAAACGCTTTAAAAATATTAGCTTTTCTGCTTATAACGATTGGCGTATGCCGACAATAAAAGAGTTGGGATCATTGGTATATTGCAGTAATGGCATCCCTAATACTAAAGCATTTGATTCAACCTGTAGCGGTAAAAATAATAGAGGAGGAACGAACCATCAAAATCCAACGATTGATTTAAACGCCTTCCCCAATACAGCAAACGCCCATTACTGGTCATCTTCAATACGCCCCAGAAGCCTGATGGCAATGGCTATTGATTTTCGCTTTGGCTCTGATTTTTATCATCATAAATATTATGATTATTCGATTCGTTTAGTTCGTAATAAATAACACGGTAAGCTGGACTAATATAGGTTATGGGTGAGTAACGCCTCAACAACCAACAAGTGCTAATACTCTGATTTATTGGGATTCCTAGTCTTGCAACTTGAAGATTAAATTTTTATCTCGATTGAAGTAGCGTGGCAAAATAATAAAAATCAACTAAACTAACCCACATGACAAGTCACGATAAAAGCTATAAAAAACTCTTCACCCACCCTGAGATGATTAAAGATCTTCTCGAAGGTTTTGTGGATGCGCCTTTTGTGAAAGAGCTGGATTTCTCAACCGCTGAAAAATATAATTCTGAATTCACAACGGATAAAAAATTAACTAGACGTGCGTCTGATATTATTTGGAAAATTAGGAATAAAAAGAACGATCAATGGCTGTATATTTATATTCTGCTGGAGTTTCAATCCAAACCTGATCCCTCAATGGCATTGCGGATGATGAGTTATATGAGCTTGCTGTATTTGGAGCTTTATGAAACCAAGCAGTTTGTGAAAGATGCTGAAACGGGTTATCCCAAATTACCACCGATTTTGCCATTGGTGTTGTATAACGGCAAAGTCCGTTGGCATAAAGCGTTGGATGTGAATGATTTAATTGTTGAGTCACCGTTAGGTTTAGAGCCGTATCGTCCACATTTGCGCTATTGTTTAATTGATGAAGGTGCCTATGATGATGGTGTTTTAGCGGAGTTAAAAAATTTGGTGGCGGCTTTGTTTCGTTTAGAAAACGGGCAAGGTGAGGAAGATATTCGTGCCGTATTACATACTTTAGCTCAATGGTTAGCATCGCCCGAACAGCTTGCTTTACAGTTAAGTTTTACAAGGTGGATAGATGAAGTCCTATTTCCTTCATGCTATCCTGATGCAATACCACCTAATATTAATTACGAACAGGAGGGGAGTGATATGCTCAATAAAATGGTCGAAAACTGGTATGACGGCGCAACAGCAGAAGGGTTTACTAGAGGAAAAGTAGAAGGGTTTACTAGAGGAAAAGTAGAAGGAAAGCTTCTTGGTGAGGTTAATAGTTTAATTTTATTATTGAAAGTGAAATTTTCTAATCCATCTCAAGAACAAGAAGATATTATTTTCAGCTTGAAAGAAGAGCAAGTGGAGCAAGCTACCGCTTATATTTTCCAAGCTTCTTCATTGGATGATATGTTTGCTTATATTGAATCCTTAGTCCTAAAGTCCTAATTACAATAAAAACACCCCATGCAAAACGTGGGGCGAATTGAACCTAACGGGTAAAAGGAATAAGCCCCGTTAGGATTTTCACACATTAAAGTTAAAGCGTTAGGTCTTAGTCACAATATTCCGTGGTACGAATGACATGCTTAAACGGGTGTGATTCAACCTCTACAGATTATTCAGGATAATCCCGCCGCCCAAAAGCAATCAAAAAGGCGTTCCATAAATAAGCTAATATCCGCTTAATATCTT